>CAZJCT010000229.1:0-1007 GCA_964544675.1 uncultured Sphingobium sp. | reverse complement strand
CGTTGGGGCAGATGAGCTGCAACCCCAGCATCGGCGGCATCGGCAAGGGTCATCTGGTGAAGGAGGTCGACGCACTCGGCGGCGCGATGGCGGAGGCCACCGACGAGGCGGGCATCCAGTTCCGCATCCTCAACGGCAGCAAGGGCCCGGCGGTGCGTGCGACGCGTGCGCAGGCCGACCGCGTGCTCTACAAGGCGGCGATCCGGCACCGGCTCGAGAACCAGCCCAACCTCTGGCTCTTCCAGCAGGCGGTCGACGACCTGATGGTCGAAGGTGACCGCGTGGTGGGGGCCGTGACGCAAGTGGGTCTACGCTTCCGCGGCCGCGCCGTGGTGCTGACCGCAGGCACCTTCCTTGACGGCCGCATCCATGTCGGCCTTCAGAACTACAGCGCGGGGCGCGCGGGCGATCCGCCCGCGGTGAGCCTGTCGGCGCGGCTGAAGGAACTGAAGCTGCCGCAGGGCCGGCTGAAGACCGGCACCCCGCCGCGGCTGGACGGGCGCTCGATCGACTTCACGCGACTCGAAGAACAGCCGGGTGACCTGGACCCGGTGCCGGTGTTCGGCTTCCTCGGCCACGCCGAGCAGCACCCGCGCCAGGTGCCGTGCTGGATCACGCACACCAACGAGCGCACGCACGAAATCATCAAGAGCGGTTTCGACCGCAGCCCGATGTTCACCGGCGTCATCGAAGGGGTGGGGCCGCGCTACTGCCCGAGCATCGAGGACAAGGTCAACCGCTTTGCCGGCAAGGACTCGCACCAGATCTTCCTGGAACCGGAAGGGCTGACGACACACGAGTTCTATCCCAACGGCATCTCCACCTCGCTGCCCTTCGACATCCAGATCGCTGCCGTGCAGTCCATGCGCGGGCTGGAGAAGGCGCACATCCTGCGGCCAGGCTACGCCATCGAGTACGACTTCTTCGACCCGCGCGAGCTGAAGCCGAGTTTCGAGACAAAGGCCATCGGCGGGCTCTTCTTCGCCGGGCAGATCAACGGCACCACG
>CAZJCT010000228.1:0-1097 GCA_964544675.1 uncultured Sphingobium sp. | reverse complement strand
CCGATGATCTCACCGACCTCATCATCGATGCGGTGTTCAGCCCTTCCGACGATTCAGATGCCGACAGCTACGACACCCAGGAGACCCGCTTCCGACACGATGCGGCGGTGCGCGCCCATGCCATCCTCGAAGGCGAGGACGCCGCGATCCTTGCCGGCATCCGCATGGCCTTCGCCGACCGCGTCGCCTGGCGCATCCCGCACGGGCGCACGCTGCGCCTCTCCTGGTCGAACGCCGCCTCCGACCTCTCGCTCGATCCTGCCCAGGAGGGCCCCGTCCAGTGACCCGTCACCCCAAGCCCGACGTCGCGCAGGTCATCACCGACCTGATCCTCGAGAAGATCGCCGCCGGCACGGCCCCGTGGCTCAAGCCCTGGACCGCGACCAGCACGCGGCCGCTGCGCCACAACGGGGTCCCCTATTCGGGGATCAACACCTTCTTCCTCTGGGCGGTCGCCGAGAGCCGGGGCTACGCCAGCCCCTACTGGATGACCTTCCGTCAGGCGCTCGAACTCGGCGCCCATGTCCGCAAGGGCGAGAGCGGCTCGTTCAGCGTGTTCTACAGCTCGGCGCGCAAGACCGACACCGATCGCGAGACCGGTGAAAAGAGCGAAAAGACGATCCGGTTCATGAAGTGGAACCACGTCTTTAACGCCTCGCAGATCGAGGGGCTGCCGGCGCACTACTACCCCGAGCCGCTGGACCCCAAGTCGATCGGCGAACTCTCTGCCGAGGTTCAGGCCTTCCTCGATGCGATCCCGATCCGCGTCGTCCACGGCGGCGACAGTGCGCATTACACGCCGAGCACCGACACAGTCACCTTGCCGTCGCCAAACGCGTTCCATTCGATCGAGGCGTATTTCTCGACCCGGTGCCACGAGCTTGGCCACGCCACAGGGTCGGCCAAGCGGCTCAATCGCCAGTTCGGCAAGCGTTTCGGGGACGATGCCTATGCCTTCGAAGAAATCGTCGCGTTATCTGGACAGTCTGCACCGTGCCTGACGCACCATCGAACGGTATGTTCTTGGCACAACGCAGGGGGCCATCAGGCCGGATGAAGCGCTATCCATAAGCTGGCGTAGTCCGGCCTGATGGCCA
>CAZJCT010000227.1:0-1106 GCA_964544675.1 uncultured Sphingobium sp. | reverse complement strand
GCACGAACGCGCCGGCGGGCGAAACTCGCCGGCCAGCGGTGATCCATGGACCATATAGGCATCCGTGGACTTAGTGGTCAGCCCGGACGCCAAGCGACCGGACAAGCGCGCCGCATAGCCATTGGCGGCGCAAAAGGCAAGCGGGGCGGCATCATCGACCCCGCTTGTCCATTCCGTCACCCCAGCGCAGGCTGGGGTCGTGTGCGAAGACGCGCGACCGCACGAGATGCCAGCCTCCGCTGGCATGACGTGGGGGGGCGATTATTTCTCGAACGCGGCAACGATCCTGAGTTCCACCTCGTCCGCAACGACAGGCACATATTTGCCAAGCCCGAACTCGCTGCGCTTGATCGTGGTCGACGCGGTGAAGCCGACGTTGAGCTTCTTGTTCATCGGATGCGCGCCCGCCGCGACGAACTCGGCATCGAACGTCACCGGCTTGGTGACGCCCTTGATCGTCAGGTCGCCGGTAATCTCGGCCTCGGTGCCTTCGACCTTGATCTCAGTCGAGGTGAAGGTAGCGGTCGGGAACTTCGCGGCCTCGAAGAAGTCGGCGGACAGCAGATGCTCGTTGAACTTCGGAACGCCCGTCGCGACCGATCCGATGGGCAGTTCAACCGACAGCTTGGCGTTCTGCGGCGCTGCGGGGTCGAGGGTCAGCGTGCCCTTGGCCTCGGCGAACAGGCCGAGATTGCGCGTGAAGCCCATGTGATTGAAGGCGAACAGCACCTGCGTGTGATTGCCGTCGATCGTGTAGGTGCCGGCGGTGACCAGCTTTGGATCGGCCTTGCCTGCCATTTCGGGGGGAGTGGTCTGCGCTACCAGTCCGGCACCGCCGAGACCCGCCGCCGCCATCAGTACGGCTCCCGCCGCCAAGAATGTCCTGTTCATCGCGTTATTACTCCTCTTCGGTGACACTTACAGCCTGTCGACCATCTCGGCCGGAAGCGCGGCATCCAATTCGGCCAGCCACACTCCCGCAGCGCCGTCAGACGGCGCGCGCCAGTCGCCGCGCGGCGACAGGGCGCCGCTCGACGACACCTTGGGGCCGTTGGGAATCGCCGACCGCTTATACTGGCTGATCTGGAAAAAGCGGAACAGGAAGT
>CAZJCT010000226.1:0-1109 GCA_964544675.1 uncultured Sphingobium sp. | reverse complement strand
CGAGTTCGAGCACGACGTCCGAATACATCTGGATGAAGCGGCGATAGCTGTCCCATGCAAAGCGCGGGTCGGCGGAGACCGACGCCAGCCCCTGCACCGTCTCGTCATTGAGGCCGAGATTGAGAACCGTGTCCATCATGCCGGGCATCGACACGCGCGCGCCCGAGCGGACCGACACCAGCAGCGGGTCGGCAACGTCGCCGAATCGCTTGCCGGTCACCGCCTCGATATGCGCGAGACCCTCGGCCACTTCGGCGCGGAGCGAATCGGGATAGCTCTGCCCCTCCTGATAATAGCGGGTGCACATCTCCGTGGTGATAGTGAAGCCCGGAGGCACCGGCAGGCCGATCGAAGCCATGCCGTCGAGATTCGCGCCCTTGCCGCCGAGCAGATTCTTGTCGCCGCTGACGCCGGCATCCGCGCCGTCCGTTGCCCCACCACCAAAACGATAGACGTACCGGGTCATTGGTTCTGCTCTTTCTCTTCTGTCGATGCTGCACCGCGCAATGAATCAACATTACGCGAAACGCCGGGAAATGTTCAGCCCTCTATACGCGAAAAGTCTGCAATTTTGTGCATAGCGTCACGAATTCGCGCAAGCTGGTCGAGCCGCGAGGCGCGCTTGTCCTGATCCGGGTCATTCACCGTGACCTGATCGAAGAAGGCGTCGATGGGCGCGCGGAGTGCGGCGAGCGCCGCCATGGCCCCCGCGAAATCCTCCGTCGCCAGCGCCGCGTCCAATCGTGTACCCGATGTTGCGAGCGCTTCGGTCAGCGCGGCCTCCGCCGGTTCGGGCGCATGGGCGGTACGCGATTGCCCGGCGGTCGCGAACTCCGAAATGGCATCGCCCAGGATCGGATCATCGACCAGCACCATCGGGTCTTCCTCACCCGTCTGCGAGATGCCCTGGCTGGCGTCGGTCGTCATCGCGGGCTTGTCGTTCTCCCAATTCTCCTTCTTGAGGATATTGGCCGCGCGACGATAGCCGGCGAGCAGATTGGCGCCCTCATCGGTCTCGACAAACGCCTGAAGCGCCTTCACCCGCGCGAGCAGGCGGACGAGATCGTCCTCGCCGCCGAGCGCGAACACCGCGTCGATGAGGTCGTGGC
>CAZJCT010000225.1:0-1167 GCA_964544675.1 uncultured Sphingobium sp. | reverse complement strand
GCTGGGACTGGATCGTCGGCTCCGGCCTCTACATGGACGACGTGGACGCCGCCGTGCGTGCGGCGATGCTGACCTTCGGCGCCGTCACGCTGGGCGTGCTGCTGGTGATCGGCGGCATCGGCTACGTGGTCGGCCGCAGCGTGCTGCGCCAGATCGGCGGCGACCCGGCCGATGCGGTACGTGCCACGCACGAGGTCGCGCAGGGCAACCTGGCGCTGCGCCTGCCGGCGTGCGCGCCGGGCAGCGTGATGGACGGCATCGCGCGCATGGTCGAATCGCTGCGCACCGCGGTGGCGCAGGTGCGCGAGTCGACCGAAAGCATCACCACCGCCTCCAGCGAGATCGCGGCCGGCAACGCCGACCTGTCGCAGCGCACCGAGGAGGCCGCCTCCAACCTGCAGCAGACCGCCAGCTCGATGGATCAGCTCAGCGGCACGGTGCGGCAGACGGCCGAATCGGCCGGCACCGCCAACCAGCTGGCCGACACCGCCAAGGCGGTGGCGGCGCGCGGCGGCCAGGTCGTCTCGCAGGTCGTCGCGACGATGGACGAGATCAATGCCGCGTCCAAGAAGATCGCCGACATCATCGGCGTGATCGACGGCATCGCGTTCCAGACCAACATCCTGGCGCTCAACGCGGCCGTCGAGGCGGCGCGCGCCGGCGAGCAGGGCCGAGGCTTCGCGGTGGTGGCCGGCGAGGTGCGGGCGCTCGCGCAGCGCAGCGCGCAGGCCGCGCGCGAGATCAAGTCGCTGATCGGCGCCAGCGTCGACCAGGTCGAGGCCGGCACCGTGCTCGCGCAGGAGGCCGGCAGTGCCATCGCCGACATCGTGCACGAGGCCGAGCGCGTGAACGCGCTCATCGGCGAGATCAGCAACACCAGCGGCGAGCAGAGCCGCGGTTTCGAGCAGATCAACCAGGCGATGGGGCTGCTCGACCAGAACACGCAGCAGAACGCGGCCGCCGTCGAGGAGACCGCCGCCGCGGCCGAGAGCCTGCGGCGGCAGACGCAGTCGCTCGTCGAAGCCGTGCACGGCTTCAAGCTCGCCGACGCGTGACTAGCCGGCCGGGTCGGTGTCGTTGCTGACGCCGGCCGCCACCTGCCCCGCCGGCCCGTGGCTGGCGGCCGACACGACGTGGCGCGGCGGGTGGGCGAAGAAGAAGTCGGGG
>CAZJCT010000224.1:0-1251 GCA_964544675.1 uncultured Sphingobium sp. | reverse complement strand
ACGACTTCCGCTTTCTCCTGGCGATCCATGCCATTCTCCCATGTTGCCGCACGGGGACGATCCCATGCGACGGGGTTTCAGTAAGCCGGCAAGCAAAGCGGGATCGCCCGCCTGCCGACGCGTCTTCTGTCCGTGGGGAATGGGTGACTGAACCTTGCGCGGCACAGCGGCCGGAAAGGCGAGATCTCTCTATCCCCGTCTAGGCTGGAGATTAAGGAGCGAGGCTCCACCAGCTGTCTCGGACGGCGAACCCTCCGCGAGCGAAGGGATCAACGCGGGCCCTTAGCGGCAGTGGGAGGGAATGTCACGCGGAAACTGGTCTTCATCGTCACCCCAGCGAAGGCTGGGGTCGCGTGAGGCCGGACGATGCCAGCCTTCGCTGGCATGACGGAAGGGTCTCGGCTTCACAAAATCTCGCGCACCACGTCCTGCGGGCGGCAGAAACGCACGCCTTTGTCGGTCTCGACGAAGGGGCGGTTCACATAGGCCGGGTTGGCGACCATCGCGTCGAGGATCGCCGCCTCGTCACGATCGGCGAGGCCGATCTCCTCCGCATCGGTGCCCATCTTACGGATCGCCTCGCGAGGCGTGAGTCCCGCGTCGCGGATGAGCTGCACGAGCTTGCCGCGCTCATAGGGCGTCTTGAGATATTCGACGACGGTGACGTCGACGCCCGGCGTCTCGCGAAGGATGTCGAGCGTCTTGCGCGACGTTCCGCACGCAGGGTTGTGCCAGATCGTCGCCTTCATTTGCCGTCCCTCGCCAGCCAGTCCTCGAGCCATTTGATGGTATAGGCGCCGCTCTGGATATCGGGTTCCTCGATCAGGCGCTGGTGGAGCGGGATGGTCGTCTTCATCCCCTCGATGACATATTCCTCGAGCGCGCGCCGCAGCCGCATCAGCGCGCCCTCGCGCGTGCGGCCATAGACGATCAGCTTGCCGATCATGCTGTCGTAATAAGGCGGCACGACATAGCCCTGGTACAGGCCGCTATCGACGCGGACATGCATGCCGCCGGGGACATGATATTGCGTCACCTTGCCGGGCGACGGCGCGAAGGTGAGCGGGTCCTCGGCATTGATGCGGCATTCGATCGCGTGGCCGGAGAAGACGAGATCCTCCTGCGCGACCGACAGCGGTTTGCCCTCGGCAATGCGGATCTGCTCGCGGACGAGGTCGAAGCCGGTGATCATCTCGGTCACCGGATGCTCGACCTGGAGCCGGGTGTTCATCTCGATAAAGTAGAACTCGC
>CAZJCT010000223.1:0-1281 GCA_964544675.1 uncultured Sphingobium sp. | reverse complement strand
TGCTCCAATTTCTCGCGATCGACGCTGCCCGTTCGACCTCTCGCGCATCTCCTTCAGGTTTTCGCGGCCCCGGGTGGGCGCGCTGGGGTCAGTCTATGATAGCCGTGAGATCGCGGCAAGCTCGCCGGGGACGCGCCTCGCACCGGCGGCTGCGCAACCGTGGAGGCCGTCCGCGGCTTGCTGGTGCGGGCGCATGACTGGCGCTACCGGTCCCTGGATGGACGACCTTTTCGCCTCGCAGCCCATTACCGGCGCCGTGCTGACTCGCAGCGACATCAAGCGCCTGATCGGCGCGGCGCCGCGCACGCTCATCGACTGCGACCTCCAGGAAGCGGACCTTTCCTGCCTCGATCTCACCCGCTGGCGCTTCGAACGCTGCAACCTGCGGCGCAGCGACCTGTCGGGGGCAAAGCTCGAAGGCACGGTCTGGCAGTCCTGCCGGGGACCGTTCGCCAACTTCGCCGGTGCTAACCTCAGCGAAGCCGAGTTCATCGGCGGCGACTGGAACAATTGCGTGATGCGCCGCGCGGGCCTGACCGCGACGCGTTTCGTGGGATCGAAGCTCACTGGCGCCGACTTCACCGAAGCACGCGCCATGCACATCCATTTCGAGGAAGTGCTGCTGGTCTCTGCCAAGCTGCCCGGGTTCTCGTTCCGCAAGGAGACCCTGCGCCGGGTCGATATGTCGGGTGCAGACCTGCGCAAGGGCGATTTCCGCATGACGGTGTTCGAGGCCTGCTCGCTGCGCGAGGCGCTGGTCGCCGGGTCGCGCTTCGAAGGCTCGGACCTGCGCGGCGCCGATCTTGGCGGGCTTCGCCTGGTCGATGGTGGGCTGTTTCGCGGAGCGACGATCTCGCGCGAGCAGGCCGGGCAATTGCTGGGCGAACTCGGGCTCAACGTCCGTTAGGGGCGGGGACCGCCCGCCTCAGCGTGCGCCGCCCTCTTCCAGTTCCAGGTGTTCGCTTATGCCCTCGGCCAGGCCGAGGCACAGAGCCGCTTCCTCGCGGGTGAGGGTGATCTCTTCCGCACCGTACACGGCAAGCTTCGTGCGCAGGACCTGCGTCATCGCGCGCGCGACTTGCAGGGCGCTGGGCATCTGCTGTGGATCAGCCATGGGCCGGGATCCTTCCCTTCGGGTGGCTCTGCCTGCGGCAGCGGGGCCGGACAGGTTGAGCTGGGGGGCGAGCATACCGATTTTGGCGGGATTTGGCGAGGTGGTAAAGGGGAGGGGCACCCCGGCGCCCGCGCCCCGCGCGGGCTGGGGGCAACCCGCTCTACTCG
>CAZJCT010000222.1:0-1291 GCA_964544675.1 uncultured Sphingobium sp. | reverse complement strand
GATCGAGATCGAACTGGACGACGCCGACAAGGCGGGCCTTCAGGTTTCGGTCGATGCGGTCAAGGAACTGCTGGTCGCGTGCAAGGGCATCGAGCCGAGCCTGGGGTGATGTTGAACTGGTCGGCAGTGGTCGCGATCTGGGAAGCGCTCGGCGTGTTTCGCTTTACGCTTCCCATGATACTTCTACTGTCCGTACCGATTTTCATTGCGCTGGCTCTCGTGGCTTTGACATCAAGACTTTGGCTCTGGTCGGGTTCGGCGGCGGTTTTGTGGGTGGCTGCAGGGACAATGACCATCCGCGCTGATGCCGTAACCGATGTCGAGGGCTCGACTGCCGGCGATGTAATGAATGTGCTGGGCTGGCTCTTCGTTATCGACCCTGCGGTGTTGGCCGGAACGATCATGTCGCTGCCGATCGTCCTTGTCAGGCGCTCCGCTATGATCAGGCGACAAGCGGCGGCTAAAACATAATGTGCTCCCGCGAAGGCGGGAGCCCAGACTGGGTCCCCGCCTTCGCGGGGACACATGAGAGGCGGGAGTGAAACGGGGCTATGTCTACATCATGGCGAGCGCGCGGAACGGAACGCTCTACATCGGTGTGACAAGCGATTTGGTGCAAAGGATATGGCAGCACCGCGAAGGTGTCGCTGACGGATTTACGAAGACATACGGTTGCAAGTCGCTGGTCTGGTATGAAGTGCATGACGATCTGGACCAGGCGCGCCAGCGCGAAGTACGGATGAAGAAATGGAACAGGCAGTGGAAGCTGCGGGAAATTGAGGCGTTGAACCCGGATTGGGACGATCTGTTCAAATCCATCATTTGAAAATCTGTCTTCGCGACCGCGGGGGCGCGACAGGAAGCGGGAAACCGGAACCAATGAGCATTCTCGTAAACAAGAACACCAAGGTCATCACGCAGGGGATGACCGGTGCCACGGGCACCTTCCACACCGAAGCGGCGCTGGCCTATGGCACGCAGATGGTCGCGGGCGTCACGCCGGGCAAGGGCGGGACGACGCACATCGGGCTGCCGATGTTCGACACCGTGGCCGAGGCGAAGCATGTGACCGGGGCGGATGCTTCGGTCGTGTACGTGCCGCCGCCATTCGCGGCCGACTCGATCCTGGAAGCGATCGACGCCGAGATTCCGCTGATCGTGTGCATCACCGAAGGCATTCCGGTGCTCGACATGGTGCGCGTCAAGCGCGCGCTGTCGGGTTCGAAGTCGCGGCTGATCGGCCCCAACTGCCCCGGCGTGCTGACCCCCGACGAGTGCAAGATCGGCATCA
>CAZJCT010000221.1:221-1338 GCA_964544675.1 uncultured Sphingobium sp. | reverse complement strand
GAACCAGCGTCAATCGCGCTTCGGCCGAGGACCAGCTCTACCGTCGCGGTGAAAGCTTCCGCATCCCCGGGCTCCAGGTCAACGGCATGGATGTGATGGCGGTTCGCGGCGCCACCGAGACCGCTCTCGAATGGGTGCGCGGCGGCAATGGCCCGATCATCCTCGAGATGAAGACCTATCGCTATCGCGGCCATTCCATGTCCGATCCCGCCAAATACCGCAGTCGAGAGGAAGTGCAGTCAGTGCGCGAGAAGTCGGACCCGATCGAGGGGCTGAAGATGGTCATGACCGACGCCGGATTTTCCGAGGACGAGTTGAAGACGATCGACAAGGACATCCGCAAGATCGTCGGTGACGCCGCCGATTTCGCTGAAACCTCCGCCGAGCCCGAGGCGGGCGAGCTTTACACCGACGTTCTGGTGGAGAGCTACTGATGGCCGTCGATATCAAGATGCCCGCTTTGTCTCCCACCATGGAGGAGGGCACGCTGGCCAAATGGCTGGTCAAGGAAGGCGACAGCGTCTCCTCGGGCGATCTTCTGGCAGAGATCGAGACCGACAAGGCGACGATGGAGTTCGAGGCGGTCGATGAAGGCGTGATCGAGCAGATCCTGATCGCCGAAGGGACCGAGAATGTGAAGGTCGGCACCATCATCGCGCGGCTGAGCGGCGAGGGCGAAGCCTCCGCGCCGAAAGCCGGGGCGCCCGCCGCAGAAGCGAAGGCTGCCGAGAGTGCGCCGCCCGCCGAACCGAAGGCCGCGCCCGAAGCCGGGACCGCCGCCAGCGGAACCGAGAAGCTGGCCGCCTCCACGCCTGCCGAGCCCGATGTGCCCGAAGGAACGCCGACGAGGAAGCTCACCGTGCGCGAGGCGCTTCGCGATGCCATGGCTGAGGAAATGCGCCGCGACGAGCGGGTGTTCGTGATGGGTGAGGAGGTCGCCGAATATCAGGGCGCCTACAAGGTCACGCAGGGCCTGCTCGACGAATTCGGCGCCAAGCGCGTGATCGACACGCCGATCACCGAATATGGCTTTGCGGGCGTGGGCACCGGCGCGGCGATGGGCGGGCTGCGGCCCGTCATCGAGTTCATGACGTTCAACTTCGCCATGCAGGCGATC
>CAZJCT010000221.1:0-211 GCA_964544675.1 uncultured Sphingobium sp. | reverse complement strand
ATCAACTCGGCGGCCAAGACCAACTATATGTCGGGCGGACAGATGCGCTGTCCCATCGTCTTCCGTGGTCCCAACGGTGCCGCGTCGCGCGTGGGTGCGCAGCATAGCCAGAATTACGGTCCCTGGTACGCCAGCGTCCCCGGCCTGATCGTGATCGCTCCCTATGACGCGGCCGATTGCAAGGGCCTGCTCAAGGCCGCGATCCGCAGCA
>CAZJCT010000220.1:0-1389 GCA_964544675.1 uncultured Sphingobium sp. | reverse complement strand
CGCCCTGTGGAGCAGGAGACTTTCTACCATGGCACGTATCGCGGGTGTCAATATCCCGACAAACAAGCGCGTGATCATCGCGCTCACCTATATCCACGGAATCGGCCGCAAGACCGCCATGGACATCGCCGACAAGCTGGGCATCGACCACAGCCGTCGCGTCCAGGACCTGAGCGACGCGGAGGTCCTGCAGATCCGCGAGACCATCGACGCCGACCATTCGGTCGAGGGTGATCTTCGTCGCGAGACCGCGATGAACATCAAGCGCCTGATGGACCTGGCCTGCTATCGCGGGCTTCGCCACCGCAAGGGGCTGCCGGTCCGTGGCCAGCGCACGCATACCAACGCGCGCACCCGCAAGGGCAAGGCCAAGCCGATCGCGGGCAAGAAGAAATAAGACAAGGTCCGGGGGACCTTTTCCTTTTCTTCTCCGCCGGATGGCGCTTTCCTCACGGCACGCCATCCAGCAAGTCAGTTTCTGGATTTAGGAAGTCAATCAGATGGCACGGGAACCGCAGCGGCTTCGCAAGCGCGAGCGCAAGAACATCTCGGCCGGCGTCGCGCATGTGAACGCCAGCTTCAACAACACCATGATCACCATCACCGACGCGCAGGGCAATGCGATCAGCTGGTCCTCGGCCGGCATGATGGGCTTCAAGGGCTCGCGCAAGTCGACGCCGTACGCCGCTCAGGTGTGCGCCGAGGACGCCGGACGCAAGGCCGCCGAGCATGGCGTGCGCACGCTGGAAGTCGAGGTCAAGGGCCCCGGATCGGGCCGTGAATCGGCACTCCGTGCGCTCCAGGCGGTCGGTTTCACCATCACGTCGATCCGCGACGTGACACCTATTCCGCACAACGGCGTTCGTCCGTCCAAGCGCCGCCGCGTCTGATCACCGGCGGGCGCCGCGCGCCTTTCAAACGGCGCGCCGGCATCCATTCTGACTGGCCGGGGTCGCGACGTTTCGCCGATCTCCGCCACATTCCCAGGGGACGTGCATGACTGTCAACATCAAGAACTGGCAGGAATTGAAGAAGCCCAACGGCCTCGAGATCAAGGCGGGCGGCGACGGCCGTCGCAAGGCGACCTTTGTCGCCGAACCGCTGGAGCGGGGTTTCGGCCTCACGCTCGGCAACGCGCTTCGCCGCGTGCTGCTGTCGTCGCTCCAGGGCGCGGCCATCACCTCGATCAAGATCGAGAACGTGCTTCATGAATTCTCGTCGCTGGTCGGCGTCCGCGAGGATGTGACCGACATCGTCCTGAACGTGAAGCAGATCGCGCTCCGCATGGAAGGCGAAGGGCCGAAGCGGCTCCAGCTTTCCGCGACCGGCCCGGCCGAGGTCAAGGCGGGCGACATCGCGGTGTCGGGCGACATCGAGATCATGAACCCC
>CAZJCT010000219.1:0-1391 GCA_964544675.1 uncultured Sphingobium sp. | reverse complement strand
AAAATCGGTTGAACCGGTGAAGCCATAGAGCAGCGAGATGCCATAGAGCAGGATGCCGCTGGCGAGACCGCCGAGCACGAAATATTTGAGGCCCGCTTCCGCCGAGCGCGCGTCGCGCCGCATGAAGCTGGCGAGCACATAGGCCGCGAGGCTCTGAAGCTCGAGCCCGACGTACAGCGTCAGGAAGTCGGCGGCCGAGACCATGATCGACATGCCGATCGACGAGAACAGGATCAGGATCGGATATTCGGCGCGAAGCTGGCCACTCGCGGCGAAGAAGCGCGGCGCGAGCAGGATGCTGGCGGCAGCCGATCCGAAGATCAGCACCTTGGCGAAGGCGGCAAAGCTGTCGGCGCTGTAAAGCCCTTCGAAGATCGGGCCTTGCAACACGCCCGGCAGCGACAGGACGACCGCCGCGACGACGAGCGCAAGCACCGAAACCCAGCTGACGATGCGGGCGCGGGCGTCACCGCCGAAGGCGGCGACCATGAGCAGCAAGAGGCCGGAGACGGTCAGCACCAGCTCGGGCGCGATAGCGAGGAATGCAGTCGTATCCATGATCAATGTCCCTCGCCGTGCGCTGCTGCGGGCGGCTCATGACCCCCGTCATGCCCTGCACCGTGCGCTGCCGCAGCGGGCCGGGGCGCGCCCATCGCCAGGCGCGCATCGCCCTCGGGCGCTGCGCGGTCGATCCGCGCGACCAGGCTGGTGACGTCGGCGCGCATCGGCGCGATGAAGCTTTCGGGATAGATTCCCATCCACAGCACGGCGGCGGCAATGGGGACCAGCAGCGCCAGCTCGCGCTTCGACAGGTCGGGCATCGCCGCGACGTCAGGCTTGTCGAGCGGGCCATAGGCCACGCGGCGATAGAGATAGAGCATGTACGCCGCGCCGAGGATGATCCCGGTGGTGCACACGATCGCGACCCAGCTCGACATCTGGTAGACGCCCATCAGCGCCAGCAGCTCGCCCACGAAGTTGCTCGTACCCGGCAGGCCGACCGATGCCATGGTGAACAGCAGGAACAGCAGCGCATAGCGCGGCATGTTGTTGGCGAGGCCGCCATAGCGCGCGATCTCGCGCGTGTGCAGGCGATCGTAGATCACGCCCACGCACAGGAACAGCGCGCCCGAGACGAGGCCGTGGCCGAGCATGACCATCATCGCGCCCTCCAGCCCCTGCTGGTTGAACGCGAACAGGCCGACGGTGACGATCGCCATGTGCGCGACCGAGGAATAGGCGATCAGCTTCTTCATGTCCGCCTGAACGAGCGCGACGAGGCTGGTATAGACGACCGCGACCATCGACAGGCCGAGCACCAGCCAGGCGAGCTCGGCCGACGCTTCGGGGAACATCGGCAGCGAGAAGCGGATGAAGCCGTATCCGCCCAT
>CAZJCT010000218.1:0-1411 GCA_964544675.1 uncultured Sphingobium sp. | reverse complement strand
CCTGGCCCTGGGTCACGCCGTCGCACATGGCGGGCACGCCGCCCGCGACCTGCGCTGTGGCTCCAACCTCTCGCGCGAAGATCTTGATCTGCTCCGGATAGCGGCCATAGGGCTGATGCGCCGACAGCATGTCGTTGTACGCGGTGACGATGCCCATGTTCATCGCGCGGCCCGCCATGATTGCCGCCTTGTCGTCGCCCGCCGCAGCGAAGCCGTGCGCGAGATTGCCGCAGGCGAGCCCGGTGCGGTTGATGCCCGCCTCGCGCTGGCGCTTGATGAGGTCGAGATACTGGGTGCGGCGTGGCGCGCTGCGCTCGACGATCCGCCGGGTGACCGCTTCGACGGTGGGGTTGAGGTCAGTCATGCCAGCTTGCTCCGTCCCGTTCGATCAGCGCAATGGCCGACGACGGGCCCCAGTTCCCGGCCGCGTAGGGGACGACCTTCTGCCCCGCCTCGCGCCAGCCGTCGACGATGCTGTCGATCCACTGCCACTGCGCCTCTACCTCGTCGCGGCGGACGAACAGCGTGGTGTCGCCTTCGAGCAGGTCGAGGAGCAGCCGCTCATAGGCGATCCGCCGGCGCTTGCCCTCGAACGCATGGGCGAGGCTGACGTCCAGCCCGACCTCGCGCAGGCGGATGCCGTCGCGGTCGAGACCCGGCTCCTTCGCCATCACGAGCAGGCGGATATTCTCCTCCGGCTGAAGGCGGATGATGAGCGTGTTGGGCTCGAGCCGCGCCTGCTTGCCCGCGAAGATCGAGTGGGCGACCGGCTTGAACTGGATGAGGATTTCGGACTGGCGGCTCGGCAGCCGCTTGCCGGTGCGCAGGTAGAAGGGCACGCCAGCCCAGCGCCAGTTGTCGATATGCGCCTTGAGCGCCACGAACGTCTCGGTGTCCGACGGCCCGCCCAGCTCGTCGGCATAGCCATGGACGATCTCGCCCTTGACCGCGCCGGGCATATACTGGCCGCGCACGCTGAGGCTGCCGACGCTGTTCGAGTCCATCGGCCGCAGCGAGCGAAGCACCTTGACCTTCTCGTCGCGGACGGCGGTCGAATCCATCCGCGCGGGCGGCTCCATCGCGATGATCGACAGGATCTGGAGCATGTGGTTCTGCACCATGTCGCGAAGCGCGCCGACCTTGTCATAATAGGACACGCGGCCTTCGAGCCCGACCGTCTCCCCGACGGTGATCTGCACATGCTCGATCGCGCCCGCGTTCCACAGCGGCTCGAACAGCATGTTGCCGAAGCGCAGCGCGAGCAGGTTCTGGACCGTTTCCTTGCCCAGATAATGATCGACGCGGAAGATGCGCTCTTCCTCGAACAGGTTGCCAATGGCATCGTTCACCGTCCGTGAGGAGGCGAGGTCGTGGCCGATGGGCTTTTCCATCGCGATGCGGGTTTGCCCGG
>CAZJCT010000217.1:0-1419 GCA_964544675.1 uncultured Sphingobium sp. | reverse complement strand
CGCGCGAATCGAACCTCCTGGTCCTCGACGAGCCGACCAACGATCTCGACCTCGAAACGCTCGACCTGTTGCAGGAAGTGATCGCCGACTATGACGGCACGGTGCTGATCGTCAGCCACGACCGCGACTTTCTCGACCGGACGGTGACGATCACGCTGGGCCTCGATGGATCGGGAACGGTCGATGTCATCGCGGGCGGCTATGCCGACTGGGAGGCCAAGCGGCGACCGAAACGCGAGGCGAAATCGGCCGGGCCGAAGGCCTCGCCCGCCGTCCCACCGCCGCCGAAATCATCGACCAAGCTCAGCTACAAGGACCAGCGCGACTACGAGCTGCTGCCGCAGCGGATCGCGGAGATCGACGCGGCGATTGCGCGCGACGAGGGCGCGCTGTCCGACGCCGACCTCTATGCGAAGAACCCGGCGCGATTTGCCGCGCTGACCGCCGCAATAGAGGCCGCGCGGGCGGAGAAGGACGCGGCCGAGGAGCGCTGGCTCGACCTGGCTGAACGGGTCGAGGGGTCGTGAACTGACCAGGCCTCAGGAATATGGATTGGCTTCGCCGAGCTGGCGTTTCCCGCTTTCGCGGGAATCACGACTGAGAGATGAGCCTGATCCTACCCCTGATCCTAACCACGTCATTCCCGCGAAAGCGGGAATCCATCTCCTGCCCAATCCGATCGGGCCGGCGGCAGTGACCGCAACGGAGCTCACGCCCCCTGCGGCGTAGCCCCGCCAAACGGTCCCGAGCGCTTGCCGCTCTTGGGGATAGATGTGCCGGTCACGGGGGTGAGGACGGGCTTGATGGTCGCACCGTCGCGCACGATCTCGCCCTTTTCGAGCAGCGCCTTGATCTCCTCGCCCGACAGCGTCTCATATTCGAGGAGCGCGTTGGCCAGCAGATGCAGCTGGTCCTGATGCTCGCCGAGCACCGCCTTCGCACGATCATAGCCGGAATCGACAATCCGGCGGATTTCGAGGTCGATCTTCTTGGCGGTCTCGTCGGACATGTGGACCCGCTGGCTCTGCGAGTAGCCCAGGAAGGTCTCGCCCTGGGGCTCCTCATACTGAAGCGGGCCGAGTTCGTCCGACATGCCCCATTGCGTCACCATGTCGCGCGCCAGCTTGGTCGCATACTGGATATCGCCCGACGCACCCGAAGAGACCTTCTCATAGCCGAAGACGATCTCCTCGGCGACGCGGCCGCCCATGGCGACGGCGAGGTTCGCGTACATCTTGTCGCGATGGTAGCTGTAGCTGTCCCGCTCGGGCAGGCGCATCACCATGCCCAGCGCGCGGCCGCGCGGGATGATCGTCGCCTTGTGGATCGGGTCGGACGCGGCCTCGTGGCTGGCGACGATGGCGTGGCCGGCCTCATGATAGGCGGTCATCTTCTTCTCGTCGTCGGTCATGACCATGG
>CAZJCT010000216.1:0-1429 GCA_964544675.1 uncultured Sphingobium sp. | reverse complement strand
CGCCGTCGGTCGCATAGCCGAGCATCAGCCCGCCCATCCGGCTCGCCGCCATGTGCAGCACGTTGAAGCCGTTCCAGTTGTCCTTGATGAGGCCAAGGCTGTCGACCAGGCCCAGCACAGCGCCCTGCAAGCCAGCGACGCTCAGCGCGCCGCCGCCCATGATCACCGCCGGACGCTCGGCGCCTTTCAGCGCCTGCAGCGCCTCGTCGGGAAGGGTGGCGACCAGCGATGCGTCATTGCCCAGCCAGCGGACCGGATAGGTGAGATCGACCGGCTCGCCGATGCCGAACACCACCGCCCGCTTGCGGACGATCGCCTTGCGGATTCGCGTGTTGAGAAGCGGCGCTTCCCAACGCGGATTGGTGCCGATCAGCAGGATCGCGTCTGCCGTCTCGATGCCATTGAGCGTCGAGTTGAAATTGACCGCCGACAGGCTCGACACGTCATAATTGAGGCCGGTCTGGCGCCCTTCGAGCATAGCGCCAGCCCCGCCAAGACCACGCACCAGCTCGCGCGCGGCGAACATCGTCTCGCAATCGACCAGGTCGCCGGCGACCGCCGCAACCGAACCGCCATGCGACACGGCGGCGATGGCGGCGAAGGCTTCGGGCCAAGTCACGGGCACCAGCTTGCCGTCGCGGCGCACATAGGGCCGGTCGAGCCGCTTGCGCACCAGACCGTCGACATGGTGCCGGGTCTTGTCGCTCGCCCACTCCTCGTTGACGTCGTCATTGACGCGCGGCAGCGCGCGAAGCACCTGCCGCCCGCGTGCGTCAAGCCGGATGTTGGTGCCGACCGCGTCCATCACGTCGATGGCGAGCGTCTTCTTCAGCTCCCACGGCCGGGCCTCGAACGCATAGGGGCGGCTGGTCAGCGCGCCGACGGGGCAAAGGTCAACGACATTGCCGCTTAGCTCGCTCTGGACCGCATGTTCCAGATAAGTGGTGATCTGCATGTTCTCGCCGCGATAGATCGCGCCGATGTCGGGCACGCCCGCGACTTCCTCGGCAAAACGGACGCAGCGGGTGCACTGGATGCAGCGGGTCATCACCGTCTTGACGATGGGGCCCATATATTTCTCGGTGACGGCGCGCTTGTTCTCGTGAAAGCGGCTACCGCCCCGGCCATAGGCGACCGACTGGTCCTGCAGGTCGCATTCGCCGCCCTGATCGCAGATCGGACAGTCGAGCGGATGGTTGATGAGGAGAAACTCCATCACCCCTTCGCGCGCCTTCTTCACCATCTCGCTGTCGGTGCGGATTTCCTGGCCTTCAGTGGCGGGCAGAGCGCACGACGCCTGTGGCTTGGGCGGCCCCGGCTTCACCTCGACGAGGCACATGCGGCAATTGCCCGCAATGCTCAGGCGCTCATGATAGCAGAAGCGCGGGATTTCCTTGCCCGCCATCTCGCACGCCTGGAGCACGGTGGC
>CAZJCT010000215.1:0-1593 GCA_964544675.1 uncultured Sphingobium sp. | reverse complement strand
AGGACCGGATCGAGGGCGGCGACAAGTCGATCGACTTCACCCCCAACGGCAAGAAGGCGATCCTGACCAAGGTCATCCACGCCGAACAGTATGAGAAGTTCCTGGGCCGCAAATATGTCGGCACCAAGCGCTTCGGCCTCGACGGCGGCGAATCGATGATCCCGGCGCTCGAAGCGGTCATCAAATATGGCGGGTCGCGCGGCGTTCGCGAGATCGTCTATGGCATGGCGCATCGCGGCCGCCTCAACGTGCTCGCCAATGTGATGGCCAAGGGCTTTCGCGTGATCTTCCACGAATTTTCCGGCGGCACCGCCAATCCGGAGGATGTCGGCGGTTCGGGCGACGTCAAATATCACCTCGGCACATCGACCGACCGCGAGTTCGACGGGATCAAGGTGCACATGAGCCTGGTGCCCAACCCGTCGCACCTCGAAACGGTCGACCCCATCGTGCTGGGCAAGGTGCGCGCGCAGCAGACCTTCCACGACGACCTGCAAAAGCACGATTACGCGCTGCCGGTGCTGATCCACGGCGACGCGGCCTTCGCGGGCCAGGGCATCGTCTGGGAATGCTTCGGCTTCTCGGGCGTGAAGGGTTACAATACCGGCGGCTGCATCCATTTCGTCGTCAACAACCAGATCGGCTTCACGACCAGCCCGCAATTCTCGCGCGGCTCGCCTTATCCGTCGGACGTGGCCAAGGGCGTCCAGGCGCCGATCCTGCACGTCAACGGCGACGACCCGGAAGCGGTGACTTTCGCCTGCAAGCTGGCGATCGACTATCGCCAGACCTTCCACCGCGACATCGTCATCGACATGTGGTGCTACCGCCGCTTCGGTCACAATGAGGGTGACGAGCCGAGCTTCACCCAACCGCTGATGTACGCCAAGATTCGCCAGCATCCGCCGGTGAGCGAGGTCTATGCCGCGCGGCTGAAGGCGCAGGGTGTCATCGACGACAGCTTCGCCGGGACCGTGACGGACGAGTTCGTCGCCTATCTGGAGGACGAGTTCAAGTCGGCGGAGAGCTACAAGCCCAACAAGGCGGACTGGTTCGCCGGCCGCTGGTCGGGCCTGCATCAGCCCGCCGATCAGGAAACAGGGCGGCAGAATGTCGAGACCGCGATCGCGCCCAAGCTGTTCGACAGCCTCGGCAGCACGCTGACCACCATTCCCGAGGGCGTGGAGGTCCACAAGACGCTGCGCCGCATCCTCGATGCCAAGGCGGAGATGTTCAAGTCGGGCGAAGGTTTCGACTGGGCGACCGGCGAGGCGCTGGCGTTCGGATCGCTGCTGTCCGAAGGCTATGGTGTCCGGCTGTCCGGCCAGGATTCGGGACGCGGCACCTTCAGCCAGCGCCACTCGGTCTGGGTCGATCAGAAGACCGAGAACAAATATATCCCGCTGTCGACCGTGCCGCATGGCCGGTTCGAGGTGCTCGACAGTCCGCTGTCCGAATATGGCGTGCTCGGCTTCGAATATGGCTATGCCATGGCTGACCCGAAGACGCTCGTGATGTGGGAAGCGCAGTTCGGCGATTTCGCCAATGGCGCGCAGATCATCATCGACCAGTATATCGCAGCGTCGGAGGCCA
>CAZJCT010000214.1:0-1670 GCA_964544675.1 uncultured Sphingobium sp. | reverse complement strand
CGTTGGGGCTGGGATTGACCCATAGCCGCCCCGTG
This sequence comes from uncultured Sphingobium sp., assembly GCA_964544675.1. GTDB lineage: Bacteria > Pseudomonadota > Alphaproteobacteria > Sphingomonadales > Sphingomonadaceae > Sphingobium. The sequence goes on along the minus strand of CAZJCT010000214.1, from coordinate 1,635 downwards.
GGCCAGCCGTGGCCCGGCGCGGCATCGGGCTCCCATCCCTCCATCGCGATCACGCGATAGTCGAGGTCGAGGCCGAAGCGCGCGATGAACCAGTGGCCCATTTCGCCGAGCGTCAGGCCATGGCGCATCGGCATCGGCCCCGCGCCGACGAAGCTTTCCCAGCCCGCGACCAGCGTGGTGCCTTCAATGGGGCGGCCAATGGGATTGGGCCGGTCGAGAACCCAGACCACCTTCCCGGCAGCAGCCGCCGCTTCCATCACATAGAGCAGCGTGGTGACGAAGGTGTAGATGCGGCAGCCGAGATCCTGAAGGTCGACAAGCAGCACGTCGAAGCTGTCGACCATCGCCGCCGTCGGACGCCGCACCTCTCCATAGAGGCTGAACACCGGGATACCGAGGATCGGGTCGTCGAAATCGGGCGACTCGATCATATTGTCCTGCTTGTCGCCGCGAAGCCCGTGCTGCGGACCGAACGCCGCCGACAGGCGGATATCGCCCAGCGACGCAAGCGCATCGAGCGAATGGACCAGTCCTTCGGTCACCGATGCGGGATGAGCGAGCAGCGCCACGCGGCGGCCGGCGAGCGGCCTTCGCAGTTCGGGGTCGGCCAGCAGCCGGTCTATTCCAGCGATCATGGCTGCGCGGGTGCCCTCAAGGCCGCCGCAAAGCAATCCCCCGCATGAAAATCGGGTGCTTCGGCCGGATGGACCAGTGCCCAGTGGCTGACGCTCCGGTCGCTCCCCTCAATCACCGCGGAGAAGCCGGCGAGCAGATCATCCGCGCCGTCGAGCATGGGGTCGGAGAGGTCGAACGCCGCGGAAACACGGATCATTCTGTCAGTCGCCTGCAGATCGAAGCGCTCCATGACGATCCCGTGCGCCACTCGCATGCCCTGGCGGTAGCCATCGAAAGCGTAGCTCGCCCAACGACCGGAGGGCGAGATGTTCAGTTCGACATAGGCGTCCTCGCCCGGGCGCTTGAGGAATGCCTCGAAACAGGTCGTGGTCCACAATCCATCGGCCCGCACGGGCGCGGTCAACGGCGGGAGGAAGAGCCGCTCCGCGCCTTGCTCGACCTCATATTCCAGCATCAGGCGCGCGCGCGACTCGCGCGACGCCCGCACGCGGAGCGAAGCGATGATGGCGGCACCTGCTGCCGGGTGCGGGATCAGATCGCGCTGCATGTCATATTCCCCGACCGAACATCGATATTGTCGGAGGTGGCAGCTCCATGCTACGCGCGCCGCGCATGGGGCGCTACTCATCCGATCTTCTGCATCTACTGCATTCTCGCGGCTATATCTACCAGCTGACCGACGATGCGTTGGATGGCATCGCCGGGCGCGAGGTGGTGTCCGGCTATATCGGCTTCGACCCCACCGCGCCGTCGCTCCACGTCGGCAGCCTCGTCCAGATCATGATGCTGCGGCGCATGCAGCAGACAGGCCACAGGCCGATCGTCGTTATGGGCGGCGGCACCGGCAAGATCGGCGACCCCAGCTTCAAGGATGAAGCGCGCAAGCTGATGACCGAGGATATGATCGCCGCCAATGTCGCGTCGATCCGCCGGGTCTTCGACCGCTTCCTCACCTTCGGCGACGGCCCGACCGACGCGATCATGGTCGACAATGCCGAA
>CAZJCT010000213.1:0-1681 GCA_964544675.1 uncultured Sphingobium sp. | reverse complement strand
TGGCGCTCGGCGACAAAGGCGTGGAACAGCCGCGTGATGCCCTCTCAATGCAGGCTCTCGTCGCGCACCGACCAGGACACGATCTGACCCATGCCCTTCATCTTGTTGAAGCGCGGGAAATTCATCAGCATCGCAAAGCTGGCGAAGAGCTGCATCCCCTCCGTGAAACCACCGAACATGGCGAGCGTGCGGGCAATGTCCTCGTCACTGTCGACGCCGAACCGCTGCATGTAATCATGCTTGTCGCGCATTTCCTGATAGTCGAGGAACGCGCTATATTCGCTTTCGGCCATACCGATCGTGTCGAGAAGGTGCGAATAGGCGGCGATATGGATCGTCTCCATGTTGCTGAACGCGGTCAGCATCATCTTGACTTCGGTCGGCTTGAACACGCGGCCATATTTGTCGTGATAGCAGTCCTGCACCTCGACATCGGCCTGGGTGAAGAAGCGGAAGATCTGCGTCAGCAGGTTGCGCTCATGATCCGACAGCTTCTGCGCCCAGTCGCGGCAATCCTCGCCGAGCGGGATCTCCTCGGGCATCCAGTGGACCTGCTGCTGGCGCTTCCAATATTCATAGGCCCAGGGATATTCGAAAGGCTTGTAGACCTTGCTGGCTTGAAGAAGGGACATGAGCGTTACTCCTGGGAACCGGGAAAAGATGGGGATTGCCCGGCGCGCATGAAAGGGCGGCGCGGGGCGAAAGCGCGATGCGACGGGCGGAGGAACGTCCGGGCCGCCCGTTCGCTGGGATCAACATGGGTGGGGGTCCACTGACTTATGAAAGGACCGACCGCATGTTCGAGAAGATGCGAATCAAGGAACATATGGAAGTCGCCACCAGCAATGGCGGCCATCTGGGCACCGTTGACGAGGTTGAGGACAACCGCATCAAGCTGACCCGCAGCGACGCGAGCGACGGCAGGCATCATTATGTCCCGCTCGATTCGGTCGATCGCATCGACGACAACCGCATTTACCTGAAAGCGGGCACCAGCGCGACGCATGAGGACGGATCGCCGCATGTCGCGGCGGGTGTGGGTGCGAGCGGCGCGGCCGGCCGCGGCGGCGAGATCGACCGGGTGACCGGCGAGCCGATGACAGGCGATCCCGGTGGCGCCGCGTCGTCCTCCGGCAGCGACATCAGTCCCGGAGGCAGCACGCGGACAGGCGCCACCGATGCCAGTGACCAGCCGCTGTTCGGAACGAGCGGCCACGGTACCGGCATGGGCGGATCGGGCGTCGGCCACTGACGGCCGCACCCGTGGGGCGCGGGCGTCATGCCCGCGTCCCGCCGGTGCTGCGCTCAGATATGCGATCGCCTGCACCCCCGTCTCACTGGCACGCGAGGCATTCGTCATAGTCGGTCGTGCCGCCCGCGTTCAGCTCGATCCTGGGCGCTTCGGGCGTGTTGTCCGCTTCCACCCCGCCGGCGAAGCCCGCGCGCTGGATCGACTTTGACCGCAGATAATAAAGCGACTTGATGCCCAGCTCCCACGCGCGGAAGTGGAGCATCAGCAGGTCCCATTTCTCCGCGTCGGCCGGGATGAACAGGTTCAGCGACTGCGCCTGGTCGATATAGGGCGTACGGTCGGCGGCCAGCTCGATCAGCCAGCGCTGGTCGATTTCGAAGCTGGTCTTGAACGTGTCCTTCTCGTCCGGCGTCAGGAAGTCGAGATGCT
>CAZJCT010000212.1:0-1704 GCA_964544675.1 uncultured Sphingobium sp. | reverse complement strand
AGGTTCTGCGTGCCCGCCGCGCGCGTGGCCGCAAGTCGCTGAGCGCCTGATAGACGCTCCTCCGCATCGCGCGGAGGAGAGGCCCGGTCCCGTGCCGGACCGGATGACTCGCCGCGCGGATTATCTCGCGGCCAATCGGGGGCGTCGCCAGACCACGCCCGGCTTCATTCTGCTGGTCAACGACCGCCGCGATTCCAATCCGGCGCCCCGCATCGGCATCACCGTATCGAAGAAGGTCGGCGGCGCCGTCGTCCGCAATCGCATGAAGCGCCGCTTCCGCGCGCTCGCCCGCGAACTCCTGCCTTCGCACGCGCTTGCCGGTGCGGATCATGTACTGATCGGCCGCAGGGAGGGGATCGAGCGCGACTTCGACCTGCTTCGCGCGGAGATGATCAAGGCGCTGGCGAAGGCGAAGACCGACAAGCATCGCCGCCGGCAGCCCGCATCCGTTCGGGCTGAGCCTGTTTCCTCTGAAACCACCGACTTGCCATGATCGCCCGCATCCTCATCCTTGTGGCGCGCGGGTGGCAGCTTGGTCCCAGCCGGGTCCTGCCGCCGACCTGCCGCTTCGCGCCGAGCTGCTCCGAATATGCCATCGACGCGCTCAGCCGCCACGGGGCATTGCGGGGTGGATGGCTTGCGCTTAAGCGGCTATTGCGCTGCCACCCCTGGGGCGGGTCCGGGTACGACCCCGTTCCCTGACGCCGCGCCCGAAGCTCTCACGACGCCCCAAGTCTATCGGAAGAACGATGCACGCCGACGACAAGAAGAACATCCTCATCGCGGCACTGCTGACGATCGCGATCCTGTTCGGCTGGCCCTATATCTCGAGCTATTTCCTGCCGCCCGCCAATCCGCCGGCGACGGTGATCAAGGGCGGCGAGCAGCAGCCGCTGCCCAAGCCGCAGGCGGACCCCGCGCTCGACAGCGCCGCCGCCATCCGCGACCGCGGCCAGGTTCTGCGCGAATCCCCACGCATCGCCATCGACACGCCCAAGCTCAAGGGATCGATCGCGCTCCGGGGTGCGCGCATCGATGACGTGGTGCTTCCCACCTATCGCCAGAACATCGCCAAGGACAGCCCGCCCGTCCGCCTGTTCTCGCCTTCGGGAACGCGCGACGCCTATTTCGCGGGCGTGGGCTGGAGCGGCGAGGGACTCCGCGCGCCCGACGCCAACACGCTGTGGACCGCCGACGGCACGCGCCTTACGCCGACGACGCCGGTGACGCTGAGCTGGGACAATGGACAGGGGCAGGTTTTCCGCATCCGGCTGTCGGTCGATGAGGACTTCATGATCACCGCCCGGCAGACGGTGGAGAACCGGGGCAGGGGCGCGGTCGGCGTCCGCCCCTATGGCTTCGTCAGCCGCAACGGCCCCTCGGCCGATCCCGACACCTGGACGATCCATGTCGGCCCCATCGGCGTGTTCGACGGCGCGGCCAATTACGACGTCGACTTCGACGACCTGACCGCCACCGGCGAACGTTTCACCAGCACCGGCGGCTGGCTGGGCTTCACCGAACATTACTGGCTGGCGGCGGTGATCCCCGACCAGCAATCGCCCTTGACCGCGACCTTCCGCAAGGGCGACGGCGAGCAGTATCAGGCCGATTTCGCCGCCGATGCCAAGGTGCTCGCCCCCGGCCGCTCGGTCAGCACCGACACGCGCATCTTCGTCGGCGCCAAGGAAACCAAGCTGCTCG
>CAZJCT010000211.1:0-1806 GCA_964544675.1 uncultured Sphingobium sp. | reverse complement strand
CGTCCGCGCCGATCATCTGGACGCCATATTTCTCCAGCGTGCCGTCGTTGAACAGCGCGAGCGCGGTATTGAGCGCGGTCTGGCCGCCCATCGTGGGCAGGATCGCGTCGGGGCGTTCCTTCTCGATGATCTTGGCGACGATCTCCGGCGTCACCGGCTCGACATAGGTCGCATCGGCGAGATCCGGGTCGGTCATGATCGTCGCCGGGTTCGAATTGACCAGGACGATGCGATAGCCCTCCTCGCGCAGCGCCTTGATCGCCTGCGTGCCCGAATAGTCGAACTCGCACGCCTGGCCGATGATGATCGGGCCGGCGCCGATGACGAGGATGGAGGAGATGTCAGTGCGTTTGGGCATTGCCTACCTTGATATCGTTGATTACATTGATTGCATTGCAATCATAAGGGCGACGAAGATGGGTGCGATCACCATCCGCAAGATTGACGACGCGCTGAAACAGGCGATGCGCGAGGAGGCGGCCGCCAAAGGGCGCTCCGTCGAGGCCGAAGTGCGCGACCTGCTCGAACGGACATACGGCGCGCGCGCGCGTAACGGACGCAGACCCGGCGAAAACCGGATCGAATATCTGATGCGCATCGCGCCGGACATGACCGGGTTCGACCTGCCGGAGCGCTCCCGCTTGCGGGACTCCGAGTTTTGATTGTCGATACCAATGTGTGGCGCGAGATCGCGCACGCAAAAGGCCATCCGCAAGTGAAGGCATGGGCAGCCGGTCATGCGGACCAGTTGGTGCTTTCGGCGGTTGTGCTGGGGGAAATCCATCAAGGCGTGGCGCTTCGCCCGCCGGGGCGACCGAAGCTCCTGCTCGAGGATTGGCTGGATGAGCTTGAGACAAGCTATGCCGGATCAATATTGCCCTTTGACGAGCGTGCTGCGCGGGCATTCGGCAAACTGGCGGCCAGGCTGAGAAACGCTGGCCGCAATTGCGGTGATATCGACGTGCAAATCGCGGCGCAGGCCACAGCGAACGGCATGGCTCTGGCAACGCGTAATGTGAAAGATTTCGAAGGATTGGGCGTAGAACTGATAAACCCGTGGGACGTCTGACATCACGCACCATCGCGCTAGCGCCGACGATGAGGATGGAGGAGATGTCAGAGCGTTTGGGCATCACTTCCTGATCTTCGCGAACTGGCCGAAGGCGGCCGCAAAGCCATCCATGACACGCGCCGTCATGCTCTCGGGCAGCGCGCAGTCGGACACGGCGCCGGCGATCATCTCCGCCATCGCGTCATGCGCGGCGTCGATGCGTTCGGCGAGCGGTTCGTCCTCGAAGTGGATCACATCCTCGGAGGCATAAGGTGGCGCGTCGCCGCAGCCGTCGATGCGGACACTGTACACATCGTCGTCGTCGGGCACCGCCTGCCAGCGGGCGCTGACGGTGTCGATGGTGCGGGTCAAGCCGGTGGGCGAGACACTCCACCCCGCCCCCTGCGCCAGCGCGGCGGACGGGGCCAGCGCCGATGCCAGCGCCACAAGCGCAACCATGCGCGACAGGCGGATCATGCGGTCAGCCCTCCCACGAATCTCTCGAACAGATAGAAGCTGTCCTGCGGCCCCGGCGAGGCTTCGGGGTGATATTGCACCCCGAAGGCGCGCTTGTCGGTGAAGGCGATGCCGCAATTGGTGCCGTCGAACAGCGAGACATGCGTTTCCACCACATTGGCGGGCAGCGTCGCGGTGTCGACCGCGAAGCCGTGGTTCATGCTGGTGATTTCGACCACGCCGTCCTCCAGTCGCTTGACCGGATGGTTGGCGCCGCGATGGCCCTGGAACATCTTGCC
>CAZJCT010000210.1:0-1807 GCA_964544675.1 uncultured Sphingobium sp. | reverse complement strand
CTTCGTCAGCATCTACGTCTGGGGTGGTTGGGGCGCCCCCATCCACGCAGGCTGACATGACGGGGCGGGGCGCCCGGATGGTGTCTCACGCGAGATGACCGACGCGCCCCCTCCCGCATCCCCCGACGCAAGCCCCGGCTGGGCGTCGGTGGTGCCTGCGGCGTTCGCCGCCTGCTGCCCGCGCTGTTCGTCGGGACCATTGTTTGACGGCTGGGTCCGTTTCGCGCCGCGATGCCGCGCCTGCGGCCTTGATTACGACCAGTTCAACGTGGGCGATGGGCCCGCCGCCTTTCTGATCCTGATTCTCGGTGCCCTGGTCACCCTGTTCGCCGTCGTTCTCCAGATCGCCGCGAGCCCCCCCTTCTGGGTGCATATCCTGCTCTGGGTGCCGCTGACCACGGTGGCGGTGGTCCTGTCGCTGCGCGTGTCGAAGGCGGCGCTGCTGATCCTCGAATATCGCAATCAGGCGCGTGAGGGGCGAATCGCGGACAGCGGCCGCCCCGAGGCATGAGACGCCTGCCGATCGTTGCCACGCTGGTCGTCGCCCTGGCGGTGGCAGTGATGATCGCGCTCGGCGTGTGGCAGCTCGACCGCCTCAAGGAGAAGGAGGCGGCGCTGTCGCGCTTTGCCGCCAACATGGCGCTCCCCGCGACCGCCTATCCACAGACGGACCCGACCGACGCCGCCTATCTGTTTCGGCGGCTGTCAGCGAACTGCCTGCGAGTCGTCGACTGGCAGGTCACCGGCGGCCGCCTGCCCGATGACCGTCCGGGCTGGCGGCACATCGCCTCCTGCGCGACCGGCGCCGAGGGGCCGGGCCTGATCGTCGACATGGGCGTGACCGCCGATCCAGTGGCGAAGCCCGACTGGCGCGGCGGCCCGGTGCAGGGAATCGCCACCTGGGAACCGGTGAGCGCCAGCGCGCTGGGCCAATGGCTGGGCGATGCCGCGCCGCCCCGGCTGATGATCGTCGCGGAAACACCCGCGCCCGGCCTCGCACCCTCGCCGCGACCCGACCCCGCCAGCGTGCCCAACAATCACCTCGCCTATGCGGTGCAATGGTTCCTGTTCGCGGGAATCGCGGTCATCATCTACGCGCTCGTCCTGCGGAGGCGGTGGAAGACCTGAACGACGCGAAGCGCAGCAGCTTTGTTGCGCCGCCGCGCCCGCGTCGCTAATGGCACGCGATGGACTATGTGAGCACAAGGGGGGCTGCTCCCAGGCTGGGCTTCGAAGCCGTAACTCTCGCCGGGCTGGCAAGCGACGGCGGGCTGTACATTCCCGCCGCCTGGCCGCGGCTGTCGGCGGACGACATTCGGGCGCTTCGCGGCCTGTCCTATGTCGAGACCGCGGTTCGGGTGATGATGCCCTTCATCGGCGACTCGCTGACCGAGGAGGAGCTGCGCGGCCTGTGCACCGCTGCCTATGGCCGCTTCGCGCATCAGGCGGTGACCCCGCTGGTCCAGCTCGACCATCGCCACTGGCTGCTCGAACTGTTCCATGGTCCGACGCTCGCGTTCAAGGATGTGGCGCTCCAGCTTCTGGGCCTGCTGTTCGAGGCATTTCTCGCCAAGCGCGACACGCACCTCACCATTGTCGGCGCGACCTCGGGCGATACGGGTTCGGCGGCGATCGACGCGGTGGCGGGCCGGGCGAAGGTCGACATCTTCATGCTCCATCCGGCGGGCCGCGTGTCCGACGTCCAACGGCGCCAGATGACGACGGTGCTGTCGCCCAACGTCCATAATATCGCGATCGACGGCAGCTTCGACGATGCGCAGGCGCTGGTGAAGGCGATGTTCAACGA
>CAZJCT010000209.1:0-1825 GCA_964544675.1 uncultured Sphingobium sp. | reverse complement strand
GCGCCATCGCCGAAGTGCGCAAGATGATGGTCGAGCGCCAGGTCTGACGTGAGCGACGGGGCAGCGGCCGCGGACTGGCGCAGCTGGGACTTCGGCGGAACCGGTCTCTGGCCGGAGCAGTGGCCGCCTGTCGCCTATCGTGCGCTCGACGCCAATGTGATCGAGGCGCGGATCGACATGCCCGACGCGGCGGGCAACCGGCTCGGTCTCGTGCACGGCGGTTTCCTCGCCTCGCTCGGCGAACATCTGCTGGGCGTTTTCATGGAGGCGCGCGGCGCGGGTGACAAATGCGTCACCGTGTCGCTGTCGTTCGACTATCCCGCGCCGCTGCAGCGCCAGCTCCCGATCGAGGCCCGGATCGAACTGATGCGTGAAACGGGCCGGATGCAGTTCGTCCGAATCGAACTGACACAGGGCGCGACGGTCGGGCTGCACGGTATCGGCACGGTTCGCAAGCTCGTCTGATGGCGGCGGTCGCCACGCGCTACGGCGAACTGGTCGCCACCGGCCAGGTGCGTCCCGACGCCGATCAGCAGGCTGCGGTCGCGCGGCTCGACGCGCTGGCATCCTTGCTGGAGGCGGCACCAGAGAAGGGCGGGCTGCTGTCGCGCATGCTCGGACGCAAGCCGGAGCCGGTGCGCGGCCTCTACATGTGGGGCGGGGTCGGACGCGGCAAATCGATGCTGATGGACCTGTTCTTCGACGCGCTCGCCGTCGAGGCCAAGAAGCGCGTCCACTTCCACGAATTCATGCTCGACGTCCATGACCGGCTGCGAGTCGCGCGCCAGGCCGAGAAGGGCGATCCGATCCCGCCGGTCGTCGACGGAATCGCCGCGGAGGCGCGGGTGCTGTGCTTCGACGAGGTGGTGGTCAACAACATGGCCGACGCGGCGATCCTGTCGCGGCTGTTCACCGGGCTGCTCGACGCCGGGGTGACGGTCGTCGCGACCAGCAATCGCGTACCCGACGATCTCTACAAGGACGGGCTCAACCGCCATCTGTTCCTGCCCTTCATCGACATGCTCAAGGCGCGGCTCGACGTCATCGGCCTCAACGGGCCGACCGACTATCGCCTCGACCGGCTGGCCGGCGCGGCCTGCTGGCTGGTGCCCAATGGCCCGGAGGCGACTCGCGCGCTCAGCGAGACCTTCTTCCGCCTGACCGACTTTCCGCCCGAGGATCGTGCGCATGTGCCGTCGGAGGAGCTGCCGGTGCGCGGCGGCCGCTCGATCCATGTGCCCAAGTCGCTGAAGGGGGTCGCGGTCTTCTCGTTCAAGCGGCTGTGCGCCGAGGCGCGCGGCGCGCCCGACTATCTGGCGATCGCGCGCCATTTCCACAGCGTGATCATCGTCGGCATACCGATACTGGGGCCGGAGAACCGCAACGAGGCGGCACGCTTCGTCACGCTGATCGACGCGCTCTACGAGTACAAGGTCAAGCTGCTCGCCTCGGCCGAGGCGGAACCTGACGTGCTCTACCCGCGCGGCGATGGCGCCTTCGAGTTCCAGCGCACCGTGTCGCGGATCATGGAGATGGGTTCGGACAGCTATCTCGCACTCGGACATGGCGAGGACCAGCGGATTCAGGAGCGTTGAGCAGTACCTCGACGCCTAAATGATATTGCGAACAATTATCAAAAATTGCCCGCTTTTGGCCAGATTGGGTAGTTGAACTCGCCTCCCGGCTCGCGTATGGCGGGCCGTCGTCGCGCACCGGCGCGAATTGCTCAGGTTGAACAGGAGGGAAGTTCAGATGGCCCGCAAGAAGATAGCGCTGATCGGCGCCGGGAATATTGGCGGTACGCTCGCGCACCTCGCGGCTCAGA
>CAZJCT010000208.1:0-1829 GCA_964544675.1 uncultured Sphingobium sp. | reverse complement strand
AGATGTCCTGCGCGGCGAACACGCCGATCATCAGCACTTCCATGAACAGGAAGGCCGCCATGTATTCGCCGACGCGCTTTTGGATCGCTTCCCAGCTCGCACCGATGCAGATCGGCATCAGGAACACGGTCAGCACGATCAGCATCAGCGCGATGCCGTCGATCCCCAGCGCCCAGGCGAAGCGTCCGAAGACCGGCGCATATTCGGTGAACTGCCACTGCGGCGCGCTGCCCGACTGGTCGAAGCTCATCCAGAGGATGATCCCGAGCACGAGGTCGATCAGCGTCGCGCCGAGCGCGATCCACCGCGCCATCGCTGCGCCCGAGAACAGGCAGGCGATCGCCCCCAGCATGGGGACCAGAAGCATCAGCGAAAGGATGGGAAAGTCGGTCATCAGAGCGTCATCGCCCATGTAGCGGCCGCGGCGAGCCCGATGAGCATCACCAGAGCGTAGGAATAGAGATAGCCGGTCTGGAGCTTGCGGGTGACGCGGCCACCCTGAACCACCAGCGCGGCGAGCCCGTTGGGACCGAAGCGGTCGATCCCGCCGACGTCGCCGCCCTTCCAGAACAGCCGACCCAGAAGGAAGGAGGGACGCACGAACAGATGGTTATAGAGCTCGTCGAAATACCATTTGTTGAGCAGGAAGTCGTAGAGCACCCGCCACTGCGCGGTGAACTTGGCCGGCCAGTCGGTGTGGCGGATGTAGCTCAGCCAGGCCAGGACGAGGCCGGTCAGCATCACGGCGAACGGCGTCCACTTGACCCATGTCGGCACTTCATGCGCGGCGTGCATCAGATGCGCGTCGAAGAACAGCGATCCGCGCCAGAATTCCGCGCCCTCTTCCGCCCCGACGAAGGCATGGTGGAAGACGAAGCCGCCAAGCACCGCACCGACCGTCAGGACGAGCAGCGGGATCAGCATCGACGGCGGGCTTTCATGCGGGTGATAGCCGCCGGTGCCCGTCGCCTCGACATAATGGGCGTCGGTCACAGGGTGCGGATCGTGCCCGGCATCCTCCTGCGCGGGGGGATTGTCATCATGCGCCGTGGCGGCATGGGCGACATTGCCGTGGCCGTCACGGTGGGCATCGTGATGCGCGTCATGATGTGCATCGCCATGGCCGTGCGAGTCGTGGAGCGCATGCTGGATATGCTCGCTCTCGGCCCAGCGCGGCTTGCCCCAGAAGGTCAGGAACATCAGCCGCCACGAGTAGAAGCTCGTCAGCAGCGCCGCCAGCGCGCCGACATAGAAGGCTCCGGTGCCATGGCCGCCGGCCGCAAAGGCGCTCTCGAGGATCGCGTCCTTGGAGAAGAAACCGGCAAAGCCCAGCGACGTGCCCGGAATACCGACGCCGGTGATCGCCAGCGTGCCGAGCAGCATCGCCCAGAAGGTGATCGGGATGCTTTTCCTGAGGCCGCCATAATAGCGCATGTCCTGCTCATGGTGCATCGCGTGGATCACCGAACCGGCGCACAGGAACAGGAGCGCCTTGAAGAAAGCGTGGGTCAGCAGGTGGAACATCGCCGCGCCATAGGCGCCGACACCCGCCGCGAAGAACATGTAGCCGAGCTGCGAACAGGTCGAATAGGCGATCACGCGCTTGATGTCGTTCTGCACCGTGCCGATGGTCGCCGCGAAGATACAGGTTGCCGCGCCGACGATCGTGACGACGCTCGTCGCGACGTCACTCGTCTCGAACATCGGCGACAGCCGGCAGACCATGAATACGCCGGCGGTGACCATGGTCGCGGCATGGATCAGTGCCGACACAGGCGTCGGGCCTTCCATCGCGTCGGGCAGCCAGGTGTGTAGGCCGAGCTGCGCCG
>CAZJCT010000207.1:0-1838 GCA_964544675.1 uncultured Sphingobium sp. | reverse complement strand
GGAGCGCGACGGCCTGCTGCTCATGGTCGATGACGACCGCTTCCGCCTGAACCCCGGCGAGGAGCCGGTGATGCGCTCGATCCGCTTCCGCACGCTCGGCTGCTATCCGCTGACCGGCGCTGTCGAGAGCGAGGCGGCGACGCTCCCGCAGGTGATCCAGGAAATGCTGCTGACCACCACGTCGGAACGACAGGGCCGCGTCATCGACAAGGATGGCGGCGATGCCAGCATGGAGAAGAAGAAGCAGGAGGGGTATTTCTGACGCGAAGGCTGTTCGCGTCATCCCAGCGCAGGCTGGGATCTCGGGCCTCAGGCCGGACCCTCTCGACCCAGATCAACGCGATCCCAGCTTTCGCTGGGATGACGAGGTAGCGAAATGACCGACTTCAATCCCGCACGATCGCACATACCAAGCCTGGATGGCGTTCGCGCGTTGGCCATCCTGCTAGTGGTTGTCGTCCACGCATTCTACCGCGGGCCGGAGTCCGGTTTGGTTGGATTGCCGGCGCAAGTCGTGATGTTCGGGTGGTCCGGAGTCGATCTGTTCTTCGTGCTTTCGGGCTTCCTCATCACGAGCATCTTGCTGGAAGCCAAGGGCAAGCCAAGGTTCTTCCGCGACTTCTACGTCAAGCGGTTCGGTCGTATCTTTCCGCTCTATTATGGTATTCTGATCGCATTCCCACTGCTGCTATTGGTAGATTCCTCCAAGGTTCAGGCAATGGTCGAGAACTACCTCGCACATTGGTGGGTCTATCCCCTGTTTCTAAGCAATCTCGGCGAGCTGTTCAACTGGAACCTCAATAATCCCATGAGTCCGGCCTGGTCGCTGGCGGTGGAGGAGCAATACTACCTAGTCTGGCCGACACTGGTCTTTCTGCTCGAGCGGCGTACGCTGAAGATACTTGCTCCCACCCTGCTCGTGACATTCGCTGCGATGCGGATAGCCCTCGTGGGGCATCTGCCGGCAGAAGGGATCTACCATTTCACGCTGACTCACGCAGACGGAATTCTGACCGGCTCGATCGTGGCTCTTTATCGGGACGAGATTGCACGCAACGTACGGCTGGTAGGTCCTCTGCTCATCGCGCTTGGCATCGTGCTGCTGGTCGTATTCACCATGGCCGGTACCGTGCACTACGAGAACCCAGTGGTGCAGCGTTTCGGCTATCTGCCGCTCGGGCTGTTCTACGGAGCGTTCCTTGTCGCAGGAATCGCAAGTCCCTCCCTTTCGACCGCGCTTTCGATCGCACCGCTGCGGGCGGTCGGCAAGTACAGCTATTGCATCTACCTGATTCATTGGCCGCTGCTGATCGTGGCGGATCAATTGCCGCTCCCGGAAGGGCTCGCCGCCTGGCTCGCGTTCGTCGTCGTGTTCGTTGTTTTCGTGACCGGTCTCGCCGCAATCAGTTGGGTGGTACTTGAAAAGCCTGCTGCTGCAGCGATCCGTCGCGTTGGGCTGTCCCCCAGCCCTCCCAAGCCGAAATCAGCGCTCAGCGCGCCAGAGGAAACCGGAATAGCCTGATGTCTGACACCACCATCGCCGAAACTGCTCGCGACCCCATCTACAAGACCGACGCCCTGATCGCCGAGGATATCGACAAATATCTGGAGGTGCATCAGCACAAGACCATGCTGCGCTTCATCACCTGCGGATCGGTGGATGACGGCAAGTCGACGCTGATCGGGCGGCTTCTGTACGACTCGAAGATGATCTTCGAGGACCAGCTCGCCGCGCTCGAGGCCGACAGCAAGCGCGTGGGTACGCAGGGACAGGAGATCGACTTCGCGCTGCTGGTCGATGGCCTCGCCGCCGAGCGCGAGCAGGGCATCACCATCGA
>CAZJCT010000206.1:0-1847 GCA_964544675.1 uncultured Sphingobium sp. | reverse complement strand
AGCATTTCGTCAACCATCGCTGGCTGGGCGGCATGCTCACCAACTGGAAGACGATCTCGGCGTCGATCCGTCGCCTCAAGACGCTTGAGGAGCGGCTGTCGGGCGACACCCACGGCCTCACCAAGAAGGAAGTGCTCCAGATGACGCGCGAGCGCGACAAGCTGGAACTCAGCCTGGGCGGCATCCGCGACATGGCGGGCATTCCCGACGTGATGTTCGTGATCGACGCCAACAAGGAAGAGCTGGCGATCAAGGAAGCCAATACGCTCGGTATTCCGGTCGTTGCCATCCTCGACAGCAATGTCGATCCGTCGGGCATCGCTTTCCCGGTTCCGGCCAATGACGACGCCAGCCGTGCCATCCGCCTTTATTGCGAGGCGATCGCGCAGGCCGCGATGAAGGGCGGGCGCGGTGCCCAGCAGGCGAGCGGCATCGACTTCGGCGCTCTCGACGAGCCGCCGGTCGAGGACGTTGCTGTCGCCGACGCCTGATCGGTCTGGCGGGCGCCCGCAACAGACTTGCAACATTGACGGGGCAGGGCGGCTGCGCGGATGCGCGGGCCACCCGCCCCGAACGAACATGAGGATATAGCTATGGCACAGATTACCGCCGCCGCCGTGAAGGACCTGCGTGATCGCTCCGGCGCGGGCATGATGGATTGCAAGAAGGCGCTCGCCGAGACCGACGGCGATGTCGAGGCCGCGGTCGACTGGCTGCGCGCCAAGGGCCTTGCCGCCGCCGCCAAGAAGTCGAGCCGCACCGCCGCCGAAGGTCTGGTCGGTGTCGCCGTTTCGGGCACGCGCGGCGTCGCGGTCGAGGTCAACAGCGAGACCGACTTCGTCGCGAAGAACGAGCAGTTCCAGGATTTCGTCCGCTCGGTCACCCAGGTCGCGCTGAACGAGGGGATCACCGACGTCGCGCAGCTCGCCGAAGCGGCCTATCCCGGCGGCGGATCGGTGCAGGACAAGCTGGTGAACAACATCGCCACGATCGGCGAGAACCAGGCGCTCCGCCGCGTTGGCGCGGTCAGCGTCAGCCAGGGTCTGGTCGTCGACTATGTCCATAACGCCGCCGCGCCAGGCCTCGGCAAGATCGGCGTCCTGATCGCTCTCGAAGGCGATGCGCCCGAGGACAAGCTGCGCGAGCTGGGCAAGCAGATCGCCATGCACGCCGCTGCTGCCTTCCCGGTCGCGCTCGACGCTTCGGGCATCCCGGCCGACGTGCTGGATCGCGAGCGCAAGATCGCTGCTGAAAAGGCCGCCGAATCGGGCAAGCCGGCCGACATCGTCGCCAAGATGGTCGACGGCGCGGTCGCCAAGTTCGCGAAGGAAAATGCGCTGCTCAGCCAGATCTTCGTGATCGACAACAAGACCCCGATCGCCGAGGTCGTCGCGAAGGCCGCCAAGGATTGCGGCGCGACGATCAAGCTCGTCGATTATGTCCGTTTCCAGCTCGGCGAAGGCATCGAGAAGGAAGAGAGCGACTTCGCGGCGGAAGTCGCTGCGGCTGCGGGCGTCTGATCGCCTGCCGATGATGGCGCGCCGCCCCAATGCGGCGCTTGGCATGGCGGCGTGGTCCGACTAAGGTCCGCGCCGCCTGTCCCCCCTTGCCGGAATAGCTCAGCATGTCCCCCCTGCCTTACAAGCGCGTCCTTCTGAAGCTTTCGGGCGAGGTCCTGATGGGTTCAGGACAGTTCGGTATCGATCCCGAGACCGTCCAGCGCATGGCCGAGGAGATCAAGGCCGCCAAGGATCGCGGCCTCGAGATCTGCCTGGTGATCGGCGGCGGCAATATCTTTCGCGGCATTGCCGGCGCGGCGCGCGGGCTCGACCGGACGACCGGCGACT
>CAZJCT010000205.1:0-1869 GCA_964544675.1 uncultured Sphingobium sp. | reverse complement strand
GCGGGCTTCGACCCCAAGGACTCGACCTCGCTCGACCTGCCCGTGCCGCAGTGGGAGGCGGCGCTTTCCAGCAACCTCAGCGGCAAGCGGATCGGCATCCCCAGGGAATATCGCGTCGATGGCATGCCCGCAGAGATCGACGCGCTGTGGAGCCAGGGCATTGCGTGGCTGAAGGATGCGGGCGCCGAGATCGTCGATGTCTCGCTGCCTCACACCGAATATGCGCTGCCGACCTATTACATCATCGCGCCAGCGGAGGCGTCGTCGAACCTGGCGCGCTATGACGGCGTCCGCTACGGCCAGCGTGAACTGCCCGACGGCGCGGGGCTTCAGGACATGTACGCCGCGACGCGCGCCAAGGGCTTCGGCCCCGAGGTCAAGCGCCGCATCATGATCGGCACCTATGTGCTGTCGGCGGGCTATTACGACGCCTATTACACGCAGGCGCAGAAGGTCCGCGCGCTGATCGCCCGCGACTTCGAGCAGGCGTGGCTGCATTGTGACCTGCTGCTCGCCCCGACCGCGCCGTCGGCGGCGTTTGCACTGGGGGAAAAGCAGGCCGATCCGCTCGCCATGTACCTCAACGATGTGTTCACGGTGCCCGCCTCGCTCGCGGGCCTGCCTGCCATGTCGGTGCCCGCCGGTCTGGACAGCGCCGGCCTGCCGCTCGGCCTCCAGATCATCGGCCCGGCGTTGGGCGAGCAGGATGTGCTGAACGCCGGCCTCGCGATCGAGGAACGCGCAGGCTTTGCGGCGCGGCCGGACAGGTGGTGGTGATTGACGGTATTACCAGGAATCGGTAATACCATTGCATGGGCACGTTGAGCAACATGACGGTCAAGGGCCAGGTCACCGTCCCCAAGGACGTGCGCGATGCGCTCGGCCTCAAGCCGGGAGAGCCGGTGGAGTTCGACTGGAACGAATGGGGCGAGGTCGTCATCCGTAAGCCCAGGCGCGACCGCGATGCCGAGATCCGCCGGATACGCGATCAGATCGAAGCCGCCAGCAGGCAATTCGCTTATCTGCGCGAAGGTCGGCCCACCGACGAGATCATGAAGGATATCCGGGGCGACGATCCCTTTCCGCCATGATCATGGTGGACACGAACATAGTGATCGATCTGCGCGAAGAAGACAGCCGCTGGTTCGACTGGTCCGCCGACAGCTTGTCGGCCTTGATGGCGGATGACAGCGCATCGGTCAGCGCGGTGGTGGTGGGCGAACTCGCCGCGAGGGGCGATCCGCTGAACGACATCGAGCTCCTTCTGTCGGCGTTGGGCTTGCGCGTGGAACCGCTTCAGGCGATCGGTGCGCATTTCGCGGGGGTTGCGCATTGCGCATATCGCGCGGCGGGCGGAACGCGGGAGAAGTTGCTTGCTGATTTCCTCATCGGCGGTCATGCGCAATCCATTGGCGCGGCGCTGCTCACGCGAGACGCACGGCGCTATCGACGTTATTTTCCCGAACTGAAGCTGATCACGCCAGAGACTGACCAATGACTGAAACAACCTACCGCATCCAGGGCGCAACCGGCGATTGGGAGGTCGTGATCGGCCTCGAGGTCCATGCCCAGGTCACGTCCCGCGCCAAGCTGTTTTCCGGTGCCGCGACGGCGTTCGGGGCGGAACCGAACAGCCAGGTGTCGCTGATCGACGCGGCGATGCCCGGCATGCTGCCCGTCCCGAACCGCGAGTGCATCCGCCAGGCGGTGCGTACCGGCATGGCGATCAATGCGCAGATCAACAAATGGTCGCGCTTCGACCGCAAGAACTATTTCTATGCCGACCTGCCGCAGGGCTATCAGATCAGCCAGCTTTACCACCCGCTGGTGGGCGAGGGAGCGTTGGAGATCGACGCTGACGAAAAGGCC
>CAZJCT010000204.1:0-1961 GCA_964544675.1 uncultured Sphingobium sp. | reverse complement strand
TCGCGAAGGTGAACAGCGACAGATAGGCGAAGAAGCGCGGCTGGTCCGGGTCCTCCGCCATATAGCCCCAGCTATACAGGTGGACGAGCGCCGAGACCGAGGTGATGACGATCAGCATCGTCGCCGTCAGCGTGTCGACGCGAAGCTCCCAAGCGACATCGAACGTGCCCGAACGGATCCACGTGAAGGCCGAGGCGACATGCGCCTCGCTCTCGCCGAGCCAGAAGCCGAGGAAGATCGTCCAGCTGAGCGCACAGGCAGCGAACAGCGCGCCCGTGGTGATGATCTTCGCAGGCACATTGCCGATCGCGCGATTGCCCAGCCCCGCCACGATCGCGGCGAGCAGCGGCAGCAGGACGATGATGTGGATGGCGCTCATTACAGTCCTGCCCCGTCACCCCAGCGAAGGCTGGGGTCGCTGGCCGTTATACGCTGCTGAGAGAGAGCCCGGCCTTCGCCGGGATGACGATAGTGTCCCATCCCGTCACCCCTTCATCTGGTTGACGTCGTCGACGGCGATGGTGCCGCGCGCACGGAAATAGATGACGAGGATGGCCAGGCCGATGGCGGCCTCACCCGCGGCAACGGTCAGCACGAACATGCTGAACACCTGACCGACCAGGTCGCCCAGATAGGCGCTGAACGCGACGAGATTGATGTTCACCGACAGCAGGATCAACTCGATCGCCATGAGGATGACGATGATGTTCTTGCGGTTGATGAAGATGCCGAGCACGCCGAGAACGAACAGGATCGCGCTGACGACGAGATAGTGGACCAGACCGATCATGCGGGCGTTCTCCCCCCTTCGTCATGCCAGCGCAGGCTGGCATCTGCCGGGGTGGCGCGCTGCCGCCGGAGCCCCCAGCGTTCGCTGGGGTGACGGTAATCAATCATCACAGCTCCACCCCCTGCCCGACGGGCTGGTTGACGTTGCGAACCGCATCCTCGGGACGACGACGGTTCTGGCGCGAGATGTTCTGCGTGCGAACGTCGCCGCGCGCGCGGTGGGTCAGCACGATCGCGCCGATCATCGCGACCAGCAGGATCAGCCCCGCAGCCTCGAACAGGAAGATGTAGCGCGTGTAGAGGATCTGCCCGATCGCCTCGATATTCGGGACCGCATCGGGCGTGGGTGCCGCGCGGTGGATGAGCTGGATCGGCCCGGCCTTCCACGCCGCCGCGCCGAAGATGATCTCCGCCAGCAGCACGAGCGCGATCAGCACCCCGAACGGCAGATACTCGACGAACCCGGCGCGTAGTTCGGCAAAGTCGATGTCGAGCATCATGACCACGAACAGGAACAGCACCGCGACCGCGCCGACATAGACGATGACGAGCAGCATCGCGACGAACTCGGCGCCCAGCAGAACCATCAGCCCCGCCGCGTTGAAGAAGGACAGGATCAGCCACAGCACGCTGTGCACCGGGTTGCGCGCGAGGATCGTCAGCGCCCCGGAGAGCACGACGAGCGACGCGAACAGGTAAAAGGCGAATACGTGAATCATAACTAGAGAACTGCCCCCGCGCCCCAATTTCCCCGTTCGTCCTGAGGAGCCATCGAGCGAAGTCGAGATGGCGTCTCGAAGGACCCTTCGAGACGGGTCCTCGACAAGCTCGGCCCCTCCTCAGGGCGAACGGTGAAAGAGTCGGCCATGCGCTTAACGATAGGGCGCGTCGGCGGCAAGGTTCGCCGCGAGCGCGCGCTCCCACTTGTCACCGTTCGCCAGCAGCTTGGCCTTGTCGTAGAGCAGTTCCTCGCGCGTTTCCGTGGAAAACTCGAAGTTCGGCCCCTCGACGATCGCATCCACCGGGCACGCCTCCTGGCAGAAGCCGCAATAGATGCACTTGGTCATGTCGATGTCGTAGCGCGTGGTGCGGCGCGTGCCGTCGTTGCGGCGCGGGCCGGCCTCGATGGTGATGGCCTGGGCCGGGCAGATCGCCTCGCAGAGCTTGCAGGC
>CAZJCT010000203.1:0-2033 GCA_964544675.1 uncultured Sphingobium sp. | reverse complement strand
TCAGGAACTGGAGCGGGATGATTTCCTGCCCGTTGTAGATCACCGGATCGATCCGCGTCATGCCGACATTCTGCAGCACTTCCAGATGCTTGAGATAGGCGTCGCCAAAGGTCATCCAGAAGCGGATCCGCTTGATCTCCGGCAGGTGCGCCGCGAGGCTTTCCAGCTCCTCATGATACATGAGGTACATGTTCTTGGGGCCGACGCTTTCGAAGTCGAACGTCTGCTTCGTCGACAGCGCGGGCGTCGTCACCCACTCGCCATTCTCGAAATGGCGGGCGGGCGCGGTCACTTCGCGGATGTTGATTTCCGGGTTGAAGTTGGTCGCGAAATGCTGGCCATGATCGCCGCCATTGCAGTCGAGAATGTCCAGCGTCTCGATCGTGTCGAGATAATGCTTCTTGAGGTAGGTCGCGAACACGCTGGTCACGCCCGGGTCGAAGCCCGAGCCGAGCAGCGCCATCAGCCCCGCCTCGCGGAAGCGGTCCTGATAGGCCCATTGCCAGCTATATTCGAAATGCGCGGTGTCGCGCGGTTCGTAGTTGGCGGTGTCCATGTAGTTGACGCCGGTCTTGAGACAGGCGTCCATGATCGTCAGGTCCTGGTACGGCAGCGCAAGGTTGACGACGAGTTCCGGCCTCAGCGTGTCGATCAGCATCGCGGTCTCGTCGACATTGTCGGCGTCGACCTCGGCGGTGATGATGTCGCGGCCCGTGCGCTCCTTGACCGAAGCGGCGATCGCGTCGCACTTGCCCACGCGCCGGCTCGCGAGCGCGATGTCGGGGAAGATGTCGGGGTTCATCGCCATTTTGTGAACCGCGACCGATCCGACGCCGCCAGCGCCGATCACCAGAACCTTGCTCAATGCACGCTCCTGTAAGGACCTAGGAAGAGGGGTCCATATAGGTCCCCCATGCGACAGAGCAATGGCAGGCGACCGGCTCGCGCCAACTGATGCGGGCGGCTCTTGCAAACAGGCAACGGTTCGCCGAAGCTCGGCCATGGCCGACGCGACCGGATTTCACGCCCACATCTATTTCGACGCCGATCAGCTGGAGGAGGCGAAGGCTCTGGCGGAGCGGGCGCGGGCTGCCTTCGACATGCGGGTGGGGCGCTTCCACCTCGTTCCTGTCGGTCCGCATCCGCGCGGCAGCTGCCAACTCACTCTCGCGCAGGGTGTCTTCGGACGCTTTGCCGAATGGGTGGCGGTCCACCGAGGCGAGCTGACGATCTTCGCGCACGCTGAAACCGGCGACGACCGGGCGGATCATAGCGCGCACGTCATCTGGTTCGGACCCAGCGAGACGCTCGATCTGTCGCAATTCGATTGATTGCCCCGGCGGGCGTCAGCCCAGAAGCGTGATGGTCATTCGGTCCTGTTCGGTGACGGCGCCCAGAATGCGTGCGTTGGCCTGATAGGCAAGGCCCGCCGACATTCTCTCGGCGGCTTCCTGCGCAAGATCGACATTGGGCGCCGCCACCATTCCGGAGGCGTTGGCGAACGGCGACTCAGGCGCGTAGCGCAGCGTATAGCCGGGCACCAGCGGGCGATAGCTGGAGAGAGTGCCGCCGCCGACCGCGGCGGATTGCTCGGCGCGGATCGGCTGGTAGACCGACGGTGCATCGACCGGCTGCCCGCCGAGCAACTGGATCGTCGGCTCCTTCTGCTCCGGCCCGCCCAGGAGCTGGATGGGCGGACGTTCGGGCTGTGGACCACCCAGCAACTGGATCGGTGGACCATCGGCGGGTACGGGGCCTGTAACGCCGGCGTTGGCGGTGTTGGCGGCGCTGGCCGTCATCCGGGCCATGGCGGCGGCCATGCCCGAACCTGCGATTCCCGAAATGCTCATGGCGGTGTCCTTCTCTGGACGCCCTTCATGGCGGTTTCGCGGTTTACAGGCTCTCCCCGACGCGGGTTAGCGATCGGGTAAGGATGATGCGGCGGAGCGCCGGTCAGGCGGCCTTGCGCAGTTCCAGTTCGAGCCGGCTCCAGATTTCGCTCAGCGCCTCGACCAGCTCGACCATCATGTCCT
>CAZJCT010000202.1:0-2041 GCA_964544675.1 uncultured Sphingobium sp. | reverse complement strand
TCCTTGAGACGAACCTGTTCTACCAGGGCATCCGTCCGGCCATCAACGTCGGCCTCTCGGTCAGCCGCGTGGGATCGTCGGCGCAGACCAAGGCGATGAAGAAGGTATCGGGCTCGATCAAGCTCGAGCTGGCGCAATATCGCGAGATGGCGGCATTTGCGCAGTTCGGCTCGGACCTCGACGCCTCGACCCAGAAGCTGCTCAATCGCGGCGCGCGCCTGACCGAGCTGCTCAAGCAGCCGCAGTTCTCGCCCCTGCCCTTCGAGGAGCAGACGGTTTCGATCTATGCGGGCACCAACGGCTTCCTCGACGGCATCGCGGTCAAGGACGTCAACCGGTACGAGGAGCAGATGCTGGCGTTCATGCGCTCGCAACATTCCGACGTGCTGGCCGAGATCCGCACCAGCCGCTCGTTCGAGGACGCGACCCGCGACAAGGTCAAGGCCGCGCTCCAGACGTTCGGCAAGCAGTTCGCGTAAGTATCTTTCGTCATCCCAGCGAAGGCTGGGATCTCCGGCGAAGGCGCCTAGCCTCCCGAGATCCTGACCTTCGTCAGGATGACGAACTGAAGGGTTCGTCATGGCAAGTCTGAAGGAACTCAAAGGCCGGATCGGGTCGGTCAAATCGACCCAGAAGATCACCAAGGCCAAGCAGATGGTCGCCGCCGCCAAGCTGCGCAAGGCGCAGGCTGCGGCCGAGGCCGCGCGCCCCTATGCGCAGCGTCTCGAAGCGGTCGTCGCCAGCCTGGCGAGCAAGGTCGGCACCGACGCCTCGCCGCTCCTCGCGGGAACTGGCAAGGACGACGTGCACCTGCTCGTCGTCGCGAACTCCGACCGTGGCCTTGCCGGCGCGTTCAACGCCAACATCGTCAAGGCCGCCGTGACCAAGGCCAAGGCGCTGATCGCCGAGGGCAAGACCGTCCGCTTCTATCTGATCGGTCGCAAGGGCCGTCCGGTGATCGCACGCACCTTCCCCGGCCTGATCGACGCGCAGTTCGACACCACAGGCACGCGCAATGTCGGCTTCGTACAGGCCGAGGCGATCGCAAACGATCTCCTCCGCCTGTACGAGGAAGGCAAGTTCGACGTCGCGCACCTGTTCTTCTCGACCTTCAAGTCGGCGCTGGCGCAGATCCCGACCGAACAGCAGATCATCCCCGTCAAGGTTCCCGCCGACGCGCCCGATGCGGCCGATGCGACGGTGGAATATGAGCCGAGCGAGGAAGCGATCCTCGCCGATCTTCTGCCCCGCAACGTCCGCATCCAGCTCTTCAAGGCGCTGCTCGAGAACAACGCGTCCGAACAGGGCGCGTCGATGACCGCGATGGACAATGCGACTCGCAACGCGGGCGAACTGATCAACAAGCTCACCATCCAGTACAACCGCAGCCGCCAGGCCGCGATCACGACCGAACTGGTCGAGATCATCGCCGGTGCGGAGGCGCTGTAAGGCGACAACAAACCGGCGCCGCAGCGCTGTAAGAGACTAGCAGGCAAGGAAACGCTCATGGCCACCGCACCCGTAGCAACCACCAACAATACCGGCATCATCGCCCAGATCATCGGCGCCGTCGTCGACGTGACCTTCCCCGACGCGCTGCCGGCGATCCTCAGCGCGCTGACGACCGAGAACAACGGCCAGAAGCTGGTTCTCGAAGTCGCGCAGCATCTGGGTGAGAACACCGTCCGCTGCATCGCGATGGACGGCACCGACGGCCTGACGCGCGGGCAGAGCGTGACCGACACCGGCGCGCAGATCCGCGTGCCCGTCGGCCCGATGACCCTCGGCCGCATCATGAACGTGATCGGTGAGCCGATCGACGAGCGCGGCCCGGTCAACGCCGAGCTGACCGCGCCGATCCATGCCGAGGCTCCTCCGTTCATCGAGCAGTCGACCGAGGCGGCGATCCTCGTCACCGGCATCAAGGTCATCGACCTGATCGCGCCCTATGCGCGTGGCGGCAAGATCGGCCTGTTCGGCGGCGCGGGCGTCGGCAAGACCGTGCTGATCCAGGAACTGATCAACAACATCGCCAAGGGCC
>CAZJCT010000201.1:0-2044 GCA_964544675.1 uncultured Sphingobium sp. | reverse complement strand
AAGGGGGTCCCTCTTCGACGCCGATCGGGGGTCCCTTTTGAACGCCGTTTGACACACCAGATCGGTCCATCGCCGTCCCAGACATGGGTCGGCGTACAAGTGAAGCTTTGTCCTGCCGCGACGACAGCGGCTGCAAGTGTCAGGAACATTTTGAAACTCTACTGAAGTTTGCGGCCGAACCAGAGCACCCGGCCGACGATGTTGATGGCGCGGCGTTCGAGCCCGTGCCAGCTTGGATAGGCGGCATTGTCGCTCACCACCGAAATCCGCCGTCCCTGGGGTTCGATGGCGATCCGCTTGACGCTGAGCGCGTCATCCATGCGCAGGACATAGATGCCATCGCGAAGCCGTGATTGGCCGTCACCGAGGTCGACCATGACCTCGTCGCCGTCGTTGAGCGTGGGTTCCATCGAGTCGCCATGAACATGGATGATCGACAGGCTTGAGGCCTTGCTTGGGGTGAGCTTGCGGAGCCAACCTTCGTCGAAACCGAATTGTCCGCTTTTGCTTTCCATTTCGGCGAGCGCACCGTGACCGGCGGAGGCTTCAACGTCCAGCACCGGGATTTGCACCAGTTCGACAACAGGTGCTCTGCGGTAAGAGGGGGCGCCCAATACGCGCTCATCCACGCCAAAAAATCGCGCGAGAATGTTGCGATCACTCTCGTCCAGATAGCGCGGGCTGCCTTTGCGAATGTACTGCTGGATGTAAGATACATTGCGACCGAGCAGCCGGGAAATCCCCGAGTAGGTGCAGCCCTTACGGGATGAGATGAGCTCGTCGAGAGCCTGTCGTGCTTCGTCCATCACTCTGTCCTGTCACGAATGCTAGGAAAAGTCATCCTAGACTCTAGGACGCATTCCTAGTAGGAACATATCAGGAACGCAAGTGCAAAGCGAGTCGTTGGACGATGGAGCTACTGGAGCAGATCGAGGCCTATTTGGCGCGGACGCGCACGCCGCCTAGCAAGTTTGGACGTATGGTAGTTGGCGATCCCCGTTTCGTTGATGACCTACGCGCTGGTCGGCGGC
This sequence comes from uncultured Sphingobium sp., assembly GCA_964544675.1. Lineage (GTDB taxonomy): Bacteria > Pseudomonadota > Alphaproteobacteria > Sphingomonadales > Sphingomonadaceae > Sphingobium. Next base: position 1,013 of record CAZJCT010000201.1, on the reverse strand, counting down.
CAAGGCGCAAGACTCAAGAGCGGGTCGTGCGATATCTACAGACTCAGGCAGTGTGCATTATGGGTGCAGCTGGATCTGTAGATCGGCGAGATCCTCTGCCGGCATGGCGGTTCCCATGAGGCTGTGAAGATACTCAAGCAGGTCCTCCTGACGCGGTTGGCCGAACGCGAGGCGATAGACGGTCAGGCTTCGTTTGAGCCACTCGAGTCTTCGCACCTCGCGGCTGAACGGGAGCATGGGCACGCGGCGTTCGACCTTCACCGGTCCTTCGTAAATCCAGTAGGGAATGAGGTCGGAGTCATTCTCGGTCTCGGCGCGAGCGGCGTCGAACATGACCTGCCAGGGATCGTCTTCACCTCTCTCGCGACCACGCACCACATCGACCTGCCGATGCGCCAGATTGAGGCGGATCGCGTGACCCTTGAAGCGGTGGACGCGCCCCTCGCGCTGCTCGAGATCGACGGGATTTCCGGGCAAATTCCAGTGGTAGAGGCGATAGCAATAAGGATGAAAGTCGAGGCCTTCCTGTCCGACGGAGGTCGTGGCCAGCGCGAAGGGTCGGAACGGTGAGTTGAAGGCGTCGCGAACGCTGGAGAGGCGTGCGGCCCCGCCTTCCTCGTCCTTGTAGTCGGCCAGGCGCATGGCGAAGCGCCCGCGCATCTGGAACTTGTTGATCACCAGCTTCTTACCGTCGACCGTTGGATCCTCGACATCGATCTGCGAGGGGCGAATGGCCAACGCCTCCGAGATCGCCTTGCTGATCCCAGCGATACGATCGACGGCTGGCTTGGCGCCCAAGCCCTCGGCGTCGAGCAGATAGTGGACGTACTCGTCGAGAACGGCCTGAAGGTTATGCTCAACGCCGTAGGTTAGCACTTGACGCCAATAGCGGTCATCGTCGTCCTTGCGGAGGAGGGCGACGGCGTCGTGCTGGTTGAAAAGCGTGCGGAAGCCCCAGGAGATCTGGTTCGCCGCCTTCAGCAGTCGATGATCGTCCCAAGCGAGATCGGGCG
>CAZJCT010000200.1:0-2047 GCA_964544675.1 uncultured Sphingobium sp. | reverse complement strand
ACGACTATGCGATGATGCGCGAGGTGTTCGAGCGCCGCTTCGCCCGCGCGCAGGGAGAGGACCCGGACCGCGACAGCGGCGAATGGCCCGACCTGGTGCTGGTCGACGGCGGCAAGGGCCAGCTCAACGCCGTCCGCGCGGTGCTGGAGGATCTGGGGATCGAGGATGTGCCGCTGGTCGGCGTCGCCAAGGGGCCGCATCATGGCCGCGAGGGGCGCGAGGTGTTCCACCTTCTCGACGGGCGCGAGATCATGCTGCCGGTCAACCACCCGGTGCTGTTCTACATGCAGCGGCTCCGCGACGAGGCGCACCGCTTCGCCATCGGTGCCCACCGGCAGAAGCGCAGCAAGGCGATCGGCGTCAGTTCGCTCGACGAGGTTCCGGGCATTGGCCCCGCCCGCAAGAGGGCGTTGCTGCTGCATTTCGGCACGGCGAAGGCGGTGCGAAACGCCAGCCTCGACGACCTCGCCCGCGCGCCCGGCGTGTCGAAAGCGGTCGCGCAGACGGTCTATGACTTTTTCCATGGTTAGGGAGACCTGCCAGGACGTGGGCCAGTTTCTCCCCGTTCGCGGTGAGGAGGGAGTGAGCGCAGCGAAGGCCCGTCTCGAACCGCTTGCCTCGCCAAGTCCTTCGAGACGGCACCTCTGCCTTCGGCTTCGGTACCTCCTCAGGACGAACGGGGCAGGCCTTGATCGAGCTTCAGGCGCGGTTTGGTGATCCGCACCGTCACCGCTGCCATCATCTGCGCCGTCCGGCAGCATGGGGAGCATGGAGCGATCGTGCGGCTGATGACGCCCGACGCCGGACTGGTCGCGGGCTATGTGCGCGGCGGTCGGTCGACACGGATGCGGCCGGTGCTGATCCCCGGCAACATCGTTCAGGCGGAGCTGCGCGCGCGGACCGAGGATCAGCTTGCCGGCGCGACCATCGAGCTGGACCACAGCCGCGCGCCGTTGCTGACCGAACCGCTTCCCGTCGCCGCGATCGAATGGGCGTGCGGGCTGACGGCGGCGGCCCTCCCGGAGGAGCATCCCTATCCGCCGCTTCACAGCGCGCTCGCCGGTTTGCTCGACGCGGTGGAGGCGGCGCCCGCCGCCTGGGGCTGGGCCGAGGCGCTGATCCACTATGAACGGCTGGTGCTGGCGGAGCTTGGCTTCGGGCTCGACCTGTCGGTCTGTGCCGTCACGGGCGCGGCGGACGATCTTGCTTTCGTCAGTCCCGCCACGGGCCGCGCGGTCAGCCGGGGCGGCGCGGGCCTCTATGCCGCGCGCCTGCTGCCGCTGCCGGCGTTTCTGATCGGGGAGGCGAAGGCTGAAGGGCCGGCGATCCTCGACGGCCTTCGCCTCACCGGCCATTTCATCGAGCGCAATATCCTCACCGACCGCCGCGCCGAGGTGCTTGCCGCGCGCGAACGGCTGGTGGCGCGGCTCAAAAGGATGATTGCGTGAGGCGCGGGCGGGCCATATGCGTGCCCGCGCTGTATGAAGGGGAAAAGCATGCTCGTTGCGATGTTCGCGGGTGATGGAATCGGGCCGGAAGTCATGGCCCAGGCCCGCCGGGTGCTGGATTCGCTCGACCTCGGTCTGACCACGGAGGACGGCCTCGTTGGCGGCGCGGCCTACAAGGCGACCGGGCACCCGTTGCCGCCCGAGACGCTCGACATCGCGCGGCGCGCCGACGCCATATTGTTCGGCGCGGTGGGTGATTTCGACTGCGACAATCTCGAACGCCATCTGCGTCCCGAGCAGGCGATCCTTGGCCTCCGTAAGGCGCTGACGCTGTTTTCCAACCTGCGCCCGGCGAAGCTGTTCCCGGAACTGGCGGACGCGTCGACCCTTCGGCCCGAGGTCGCCCGCCAGATCGACCTGCTGATCGTCCGCGAACTCAATGGCGACGTCTATTTCGGCGAGAAGGGCATGCGGACCACGGCGGAAGGGCTTCGCCAGGGCTATGACGTCATGTCCTATGACGAGGCCGAGGTGCGGCGCATCGCCCACAGCGGCTTCCGCGCAGCACAGGCGCGGCGCGGCAAGCTCTGCTCGGTCGA
>CAZJCT010000199.1:0-2051 GCA_964544675.1 uncultured Sphingobium sp. | reverse complement strand
CGCAGGCAAGCCCGATCTGGACGTTCCGGTCCTCATAGGACTTGATCCAGTCGGCGTTCTTCATGTCGCCCTTGCGGATCATCGCGCCCGCGCGCATCGACGTGTGCATCTCGTCGCCGGTGCGATCGAGGAAGCCCGTGTTGATGAACACGATGCGGTCGCGAACGGCATGGATGCATGCGGCCAGATTGGCGGAGGTCCGCCGTTCCTCGTCCATCACGCCGACCTTGAGCGTGTTGCGCGCCAGCCCAAGCAGATCCTCGACCGCGTCGAACAGGTCGTTGGTGAACGCCGCCTCGTCAGGCCCGTGCATCTTGGGCTTCACGATATAGACCGATCCGGCGCGGCTGTTGCGGAACTGGCCCAGCGCCTTGAGGTCATGAAGCGCGATCAGGCTGGTGACGATGCCGTCGAGAATGCCCTCCGGCGCTTCCGATCCGTCGGGGAGCAGGACGGCGGGCGTTGTCATCAGATGCCCGACGTTGCGCACGAACAGCAGGCTGCGCCCCGGCAGGGTCAGGGTCGACCCGTCGTTTGCCGTATAGTCCCGATCGGGGTTGAGCCGGCGGGTCATCACCGATCCGCCCTTCTCGAAACTCTCTTCCAGATCGCCGCGCATCAGGCCCAGCCAGTTGGAATAGGCCGCGACCTTGTCCTCCGCATCGACCGCCGCGACCGAGTCCTCCAGGTCGACGATGGTGGTCAGCGCCGATTCGAGCAGGATGTCGGCCAGTCCCGCCGGGTCGTCGCGACCGATGCGATGCGACTTGTCGATCACCAGCTCGATATGCAGCCCGTTGTGGCGGAACAGCAGATTATCGGCCTTGCGCCCCACCAGCAGCGACGGGTCGGCAAGGACCGGTTCGTCGCCGTTCCAGTCCGTCCAGCTTCCCGATGCGAGCGGCACGGCGCTGTCGAGGAACGCCTTGGCCCAGGCGATCACCTTGGCTCCGCGCGCGGGGTCGTAGCCACCCGGCTGCGGTGCCTCGATCGCATCGGTGCCGTAGAGCGCGTCGTAAAGGCTGCCCCAGCGGGCATTGGCGGCGTTGAGGAGGAAGCGCGCGTTCAGTACGGGCACCACCAACTGCGGGCCGGCGCTCTCCGCGATTTCGGAGTCCACATTCTGCGTGGTGACGGTGAACGGCGCGGGCTCCTCGACCAGATAGCCGATCTCGCGCAGGAACGCCTGATAGGCAGCGGGATCGATCGACTGACCGGCGCGCTCCTGATGCCATGCGTCGATGACGGACTGAAGCCGCTCGCGCTCGGCCAGCAGTGCGCGATTGCGAGGAGTGAAGGTCTCGAAAATGGCGGCGGCGCCAGACCAGAAGGCAGCCGTGTCGATTCCGGTGCCCGGAAGCGCCTGCCCTTCGATGAATTCCGCCAGGACTACGTCGATCATCAATCCCGACCGCTCGATGCGCGCCACCATCACATTCTCCCTGAAAGTGCAGTTGGCCGCGCCTTTAGCGAAGGAAAGGCCATAGCGATAGTGCCGCGGCGGTCGGACCAAAGCCCGCATGAAGGTTATTCGCACGAAGAGGGATACGAGGCGCGCGGCTGACGTTCACAAAAGACCCCCTTTCACACGGAGACGACACGATGGGCGAACTCTGGAGCCTCTTGACCGTGCTCGGACCGATATTGCTCGGCCTGGTGCTGATCTGGGCGATCATCCGCAACCGCCGGCAACGGACCACGCGCGGCGAAGCGCGGAGCGAGGCCGGCACGCACGAACTATACGACCAGCTCGACCGCGAAGACCGGCAGGGCGGCAGCGGTTGAGGCCGCTTACAACAGGAGATTGAACATGTACGGATGGGCATTCACGCTGGCGATCGTCGCATTGGTCGCCGCAATTCTTGGCTTTGGCGGCATTGCGGGCGCATTGGCCGATCTGGCGCTGATCATCTTCGTCGTCGCGCTGATCGGCACGGTGATCCTTCTGGTCCTCGGCTACAAGGCCGGCCGGGCCATGATCAAATAACAGCAGAAGAAAATGGCGCGCCCGGAACGATTCGAACGTCCGACCCTCAGATTCGTAGTCTGAT
>CAZJCT010000198.1:0-2082 GCA_964544675.1 uncultured Sphingobium sp. | reverse complement strand
GATTTTTTAGCGAAAGCCTTCGGTCGATGAGCGTGGACCGGAGGCGGGCGATGGTTGAAGCTGCTCACCACCGCCTGTCGATCTCGGCGCAATGCCGTCTGCTGCGGATCAGCCGCTCGTCCTATTACTACGCGCCGGTGCCGGAAACGGACGAGACGCTGGCACTGATGACGGTGATCGACGAGACCTTCATGGAGTGCCCGTGGTACGGCAGCCGGCAGATGGCGCGGCACCTGCGGCGCGCTGGTTATGAGGTCGGTCGCCGCCGGGCTCGGCGGCTGATGGCAAAGATGGGCCTGACGCCGATCTACCAGCGGCCGCGCACGAGCGATCCGCATCCGCAGCACCGGGTCTATCCGTACCTGCTGCGCAAACTGGCGATCGAGCGGCCAAACCACGTGTGGTGCGCCGACGTGACCTATCTGCCCATGCGTCGCGGGTTCCTTTACCTGGTGGCGATCATGGACTGGGCAACGCGCAAGGTGCTGGCCTGGCGACTGTCGAACACGATGGATGCCGGCTTCTGCGTCGCGGCGCTGGAGGAGGCACTGGCCCGCTACGGCAGGCCGGAAATCTTCAACACCGACCAGGGTAGCCAGTTTACCAGCTTCGCGTTCACCAGCGTGCTGCGCGACGCTGAAATCCGCATCAGCATGGATGGTCGGGGGCGATGGATGGACAACGTCTTCATCGAGCGCCTCTGGCGATCTTTGAAGTATGAGTGCGTCTACCTCCACGCCTTCGAGACCGGATCGGAGCTGAAGGCTGGTCTTGGCCGATGGATCACCTATTACAATCCTGCTTCATAACACCCATCTGTCTATGTGGTTGAAGAAAATAGGGTTTGTTGATCGGGATGCGATCCCGTGGGGTATTTTGGATTTTGCCGCGCTCGTTTTGCAAGGTGATGGGCGGCTGATCCGTCGAGTTCGGTGCGACAGAATATCCATGGGCCTTCCGGCAGAGGGTGGATGCCTTTGATCTCGCCGGCTTCGGCGGCGATCCGGAGAGTTTTGGATGCCACGCCGATGTGGCGGGCAGCCTGGCTCAGGTTGAGCCACGGCGCGGGACCGTCAGCGACCGTGCGGAAGACGGGAATCCGGTGATGTGATCGAAGCGCGGTGACCCGCTCGCGAGTCCAGCGGTTGCCGTGCCCCGTCACCAGCCCGTTGCGGTTTAGGATGCCGGCGATCAGATCGTCATTGGCGATGAGAACCAGTTCGCGCACGGCGGCAATGATGTCGGCGGAGGTGCTGTTGCGCTGTCCTTTGCGGCGCCTCGGCAGCCGCAAATCGGTGTGAACACCGCCGACCCAGTGGATCAGCAGCACGATCTCGGATGCGTCGTGATCAATGTCGGCGACCACCTCCTGGATGAGAGTGCGCACGATGCGCTTCTTCAGCCGCGCATCGGACTGCGGGGCGTTCCACACTGCTTCGAGATCGCTGGCAAGACCATCAATATCCTTGAGCGACGGTAAGGCCGGATGTGCTGTCGAGGCATCGTGCGCGACAATCCTGGCTTCCACCTCGCCGGCACGCGTGAGGGCGCGGTTCCATCGCGTTTCCAGTTCGGCTGCCACCAATCGGTTCTGCGGATCGGCGGCATCATATTGCCGGAAAGCCCGGTCGGCTGCGTAGCGTGCCGCCTCGAGATCACGCATCAACACATCACGGACTTGATCGCGGCGATCGGCCGCTTGTGCTTCGGCCTCAACCGAGGCGGCGATCGCTCCGGGTTCAAGAACCTGCAATAGAGCCCGCTCGATCGCATCGTCGACCCGCAATCCGCCGAACGCGATGCAGCGCGGCTCGCCGTTATCGAGCAGGCCCCGCCAACAGGAATAACGTGGGATATCATGCTTGGCGCCGGTGTAGCGCACCGTCAGCTTGCGTCCGCAGCGTCGGCAACGGATGAGCCCAGCAAGCAATGCGTCGCCGTGCTTGGGCGCTCCATGATGCTGACTGGTGGGAACATTATCGCTCACCATCTTCCGGATATCCTCCGAGCGCTCCCAGCTGACGTAGCTGTTGATTGCCACTGAGATCTGACCCGGGAGGGGCATAAATTTCCACTGAGAAG
>CAZJCT010000197.1:0-2108 GCA_964544675.1 uncultured Sphingobium sp. | reverse complement strand
TGGCAGGCGAGTTCGATGAAATGCGCGCCCTTCACCGCGCTTTCGCTGAACAGCACGCCATTATTGGCGAGGATCGCGACCGGCATGCCCCAGATATGCGCGAAGCCGCAGACCAGGGTGGTGCCGTAGAGCGCCTTGAACTCGTGGAACTCGCTGCCGTCGACGATGCGTGCAATGACCTCGCGCACGTCATAGGGCGCGCGCACGTCGGGCGGGATGATGCCATACAGATCGGCGGCATCGAACTTCGGCGGCAAGGGATCGCGCAGGTTAAGGTCGGGCTTCGCGTCGGGCTGAAAGGTCGACACGATGTCGCGCAGGATGGTCAGCGCATGCGAGTCATTCTCCGCGACATGGTCCACCACGCCCGACTTGCGACCATGCAGGTCGCCGCCGCCCAGATCCTCCGCGCTGATCACTTCGCCGGTCGCGGCCTGGACCAGCGGCGGCCCGGCAAGGAAGATCGTGCCCTGGTTGCGCACGATGATGCTCTCGTCGCACATCGCGGGCACATAGGCGCCGCCCGCGGTGCAGCTTCCCATGACGCAGGCGATCTGCGGAATGCCGCGCGCGGACATGTTCGCCTGATTGTAGAAGATGCGGCCGAAATGGTCGCGGTCGGGAAACACCTCCGCCTGGTTGGGCAGGTTCGCACCGCCCGAGTCGACCAGGTACAGACAGGGCAGCCGGTTCTCGAGCGCGATCTCCTGCGCGCGCAGATGCTTCTTGACGGTCAGCGGATAATAGGTCCCGCCTTTCACCGTGGCGTCGTTGCAGGCGATCATCACCTGACGCCCCGACACCCGGCCGATGCCGGCGATGATCCCCGCGCCCGGCACCTCGTCGCCATAGAGACCGCCCGCCGCCAGCTGGCCGATCTCCAGGAACGGGCTTCCCGGATCGAGGAGGCGTTCGACCCGGTCGCGCGGCAGGAGCTTGCCCCGCGACACATGGCGCTCGCGCGACGCGTCCGAACCGCCGCGCGCAGCCGCCGCCACCTTGTCGCGCAATTCCTGCGCCAGCGCGCGATTGTGCTCCGCATTGGCGCGGAAGCTTTCGCTGTCCACGGACAGCTTGCTGTCGAGGACCGGCGCGCTCATTTGGTAAGAACCAGGTGGGTCACAATCGGCATCTTCATGCCGGGAGGCGGCGGCAAGAGACGCCCTAGCTCCTTTAACGTCATGGCTAGCTTCCGCTGCCTGCCCCTACTCAGCCTACCGGAGAACTGGGCCTGTGTTTCGGTCGCGCCCTCATTCGATATTGCAACCGTGATCTTCACGTCCCAAGCATCATCTGGTGCCACCGACCGAACAGTGGGATAGCCTTGCGTGCGCAGGTTCTCCGCAACCTTGCCACGAACGTAACGGATGTAGAACCCGTCACTTACAGAGCGGCCTTCCCCCACAGGCGGGAGCAGTACACGCCCGCAGGCCACGTCAGGATTGGCGCAATCCAATGGCGGAGCGGGTGAAACCGGGATGCTCATGCAAGGCAAGCCCTTCTGCGCGCAATCCGCCGGCGGAGGGGGCGGTGATACCCGCTTCGCAGCGTCACTCACGTCCGCAGTAGCTACCTGCGCAAGCATCATGAAAGCGACGATCATTCAGTGACCCTTCCCGACCCGATCAACTCCCTGCCGATCAGCATCCGGCGGATCTCGTTGGTGCCCGCGCCGATGTCGAGGAGCTTGGCGTCGCGCATGTACCGCTCGACCGGCCAGTCCTTCGTATAGCCCGCGCCGCCCAGCGCCTGCACCGCCTCGACCGCGACACGCATCGCATTCTCGCTCGCCAGCAGAATCGCGCCCGCCGCGTCGAAGCGGGTCGTCCGCCCCGCATCGCACGCGCGCGCCACGGCATAGACATAGGCGCGTGCCGAATTGAGAGCGACATACATGTCGGCGATCTTCGCCTGCATGAGCTGGAACGCACCGATCGGCTTGCCGAACTGGTGGCGCTCGCGGACATAGGGCAGCACCGTGTCGAGACAGGCCTGCATGATGCCAAGCTGGATGCCGGCAAGCACCGTCCGCTCATAATCGAGCCCCGACATCAGCACGCCGACGCCGCCGTTGAGCGGCCCCATGACATTCTCCTCCGGCACCGCGC
>CAZJCT010000196.1:0-2177 GCA_964544675.1 uncultured Sphingobium sp. | reverse complement strand
GTCTTCTTCCAGGTGCTCGACGCGGCCAAGGCGGCCTATGAGGTGAGCAATCTCGACATCGCGCTGCTCCAGCTCGCAACCACCAACCTGCGCACCGTGATGGGGTCGATGGACCTCGACGAGACGCTGTCGAAGCGCGACGAGATCAACGCGCGGCTGCTCGCGGTCGTCGACCACGCCACCAATGCGTGGGGCGTCAAGATCACCCGCGTCGAGATCAAGGATATCCGCCCGCCTGCCGATATCGTCAACGCCATGGCCCGGCAGATGAAGGCGGAGCGCGAGAAGCGCGCGAATATTCTCGATGCCGAGGGGTTCAAGAGCGCGGAGATCCTGAAGGCCGAGGGCGAGAAGCAGGCGCAGATCCTTCAGGCCGAGGGACGGCGCGAGGCCGCCTATCGCGACGCCGAGGCGCGCGAGCGCGAGGCGGAGGCGGAGGCCCGCGCGACCGCGATGGTCAGCCAGGCGATCGCCGAGGGCAATGCGCAGGCGATCAACTACTTCGTCGCCCAGAAATATGTGGAGGCGATCGAGCGTTTTGCGACGTCGCCCAATGCCAAGACCATCCTGTTCCCGGTCGAGGCGACCCAGCTCATCGGCACGCTGGGCGGCATCGGCGAGCTGGCGCGCGAGGCGCTGGGCGGCGACCGTGGTGACGGCGCGGCCCGGACGCCACGCGGCAGCGGCGTGCCGAGCGCGGGTCGCCCTGTCCCGCCCGCCGGCTCCTGAGCCATGGGCGATCTTCTCGACGGCACGATCGATCCCTGGCTCGGCTGGATGATCCTGGCTGTGCTGCTGGGGCTCGGCGAGCTGGCGGTGCCGGGCGTGTTCCTCGTCTGGATCGCACTGGCTGCGGCGGCCACCGGCGCGGTCGCTTTCGTGCTGCCGCTGCCGCTGGCGGCGCAGATCGTTCTGTTCGCCCTGCTCTGCCTCGCCGCGGTCTATGGTGGCCGTCGCTGGTACAGCGCCAATCCGGTGGCATCAACAGACCCGCTGCTCAACGACCGCGCCGCGCGGCTGATCGGGCGCGATGTGACGGTCGTCGAAGCCATCAGCGGCGGCGAGGGGCGCGTGCGCGTCGATGACGGCACCTGGAGCGCCAATGGCCCCGACGCGCCGGTCGGCGCCCGCATGACCGTGCTGAACGCGAGTGGAGCGACTCTGACCGTGGGCTGGCCTGCCGCTTGATCGCGACCGACGGTCACCCCAATAGCGGGCAATGACCATCCACATTCTCACCACCGGCGGCACGATCGACAAGGCCTATTTCGATCAGCTCAGCGCGTATCAGTTCACGCAGACCGTCGTTCCCCGGCTGCTCGAGGTGGCGCGGGTCACCTGCCCGGTGCTGGTCGAGACGCTGTTCCAGAAGGACAGCCTCGACATCGATGCCGGAGACCGGGACACAATCCTGCGCGCGGTGATCGCCTCGCCACACGACCGGATCGTCGTCACCCATGGCACCGACACCATGACCGATACCGCAGAGGCGCTGCGCGGGGTGACCGGCAAGGTGGTGGTGCTCGTCGGCGCATTGAGCCCCGCGCGGATGACCGAGAGCGATGCCGCCTTCAACCTCGGCATGGCGATGGCCACCGCGCAGGTGGCGCCGTCCGGCATCTACATCACGATGAACGGCACCGTGTTCGACGCGTTGGCGGTCAGGAAGGACCGGGATCGCGGCGCGTTCGTCGCGCTTTAACGCGCGTCATTTGCGGCCGAGCAAGCCACCCAGCATGTCGCCGATGCCGTCCTGACCGAGCAAGCTGCTGGCCTTCGCCATCAGATCGCCGCCCGAGTCGCCGAGAAGCCCCTGAAGCTGATCGACCGGGAGGCCCATCTCCTCTGCCTTCTGAATCACCGCGCCAAGGTCGCCCGACTCGCCGAGGGTGGCGACCAGTTGCTGCACCTGCTCGGGCGCCAGGCCGAGCTTGGCCGCGACCTCGCCGAGGTCCAGATTCTGGAGAAGTCCGTCAAGCAGTCCCATCGCCTGTCCCCCGGCTGAGTATCCGTTGAGCCTGCGTAACAGAAAAGGCGCGGCCGTGATAGCCGCGCCTTTCGCTGGAGCCTTCGAAAAGGCCTCGTCGATGCCGCTCAGGCGGCGGTCAGCGCCGCCTCGCGTACCGATGCGTCGACATGATCCTCGAACTGCGCGAAGTTGTCGACGAACTGCTTGA
>CAZJCT010000195.1:0-2183 GCA_964544675.1 uncultured Sphingobium sp. | reverse complement strand
GTGCGCCGGGCGTCGGCGGCGGCGCGAGCGCCGGTGGCCTGAACAAGAACCAGACCGTCACCGTCTCCGTTCTGGAAGTCCGCGACGGCGGTCTGGAAGTCCAGGTCGGCGAGGATGGCGCGACCGGCTTCATCAAGCGCAGCGACCTTGGCCGCGACCGCGACGAGCAGCGACCGGAGCGTTTCCAGGTCGGCCAGAAGTTCGACGCCATGGTGACCGGCTTCGACCGCAACAAGAAGCCCAGCTTCTCCGTCAAGGCGCTTCAGATCGCCGAGGAGAAGCAGGCGGTGGCGCAATATGGTTCGTCCGATTCGGGTGCATCGCTCGGCGACATTCTGGGCGAAGCGCTCAAGTCGCGCAGCTGATCGAAGCCGGGTTCCGCCGTCATGCGGAACGCTGGCCGATCCAAATGTCATTCGGGGCGGGCGCTGGTCGCTCGCCCCGTTTGCACGCCAGCTGATCGCGGACATTTATCGCCCTTGATCTAAATCAAGCATTTAACAATTTGCACTTGCGAAATTCGTCGGGCTGGACAAACGGCCCATTGTTACGGTGCCGATGGATCGGGCATCATGCTGGCGGGGTCGGCTCAATCGCGATTGGGGGGAAGATGATTCGTTCTGAACTGGTGCAAAAACTTGCGGCGGAAAATCCCGGCCTTCCGCTCCAGACGATCGACAAGATCGTCGATCTGGTCTTCAAGAACATCATCGACAAGCTTGCCGATGGCGGACGTGTCGAGTTGCGCGGTTTCGGCGCGTTCTCCACGCGGGCGCGCGAACCGCGCGTCGGGCGCAATCCGCGGACGGGTGCCGAAGTGCCCGTGCCGGCAAAGCGTGTTCCGCATTTCAAGCCCGGCAAGGAAATGCGCGAACGGCTGAACGCGAACGGCGAGGCCTGACCCCGATCGACATCGGCAGGCCCCTTGGCCTCGGCGCGGTGCCAGCCTATAGCCCCTGTTGCTGCTCCTGTGCGGGCGTGGCGAAATCGGTAGACGCAACGGACTTGTCATTTTGTCGAGTGCGCGCGCGGAAACGTGCGACGTAGAACTGCTCAAATTCGGGGAAGCCTGGTTGACCTGGTAATCCCGAGCCAAGCCCGGTCAGCGGCCGGGAAGGTGTAGAGACTAGACGGGCAGCGCCTAACCCCCCGCCGGGTGCGGGGGCATGGCGAAGGGATAGTCCAGACCCCAAACGGCCCCCGCGAGGGAAGCCGGCGGCGAAAGCCGTAGCGGTACGAAAATCCGTCGGGCTTTGCCCGTGGGGGTTCAAGTCCCCCCGCCCGCACCAGCAGCCGTTTCAGCCCGGGACAGGGGCATGCTTAACCCTCCTTGCCCCCTTCCCGCGATCGCGGAATGGTCGGGGGATGGTTACGGCTGCATTTACCCTTGGCGATCTGGCGATCATGGCGGGCACCGCGATCGTCGGCGGTCTGGTGATCGATCTCCATCGACGCCTGCCACAGCGCCTGTTGCTGGGCGCGGGCGCCGTCCTGCTGCTGACCGGCTGGATTGCCACGCTCATCATGACGGCCTCCGGACCCTATCCGCACCCGACCGGTGCCGCGATCGGCGGCGGCCTGTTCCTCGCCGGCATCACGCTGCTACTGCCCGCCGCACAGCGCACCCTCCGCTCGCGGCGACCGGCGGGGCGCGATCGGCATATCCGCTGAGGCACCGCTCAACCCACCGCCTCAAAACCTCCCAAGCCAAAAAAAACGTGCCCCCGCACCGGCGGGAGCACGTCTCTGTCTCATCCCGCCCGGAGGCGGAGGGCATAGCCGTCAGGCGGCGTCGCCAGCCTTCGCTCGCTGCTCGGCGAAGACGCGGACCGGGTCCTTGCGGCCCTCCACCACGTCCTTGTCGACGACCACCTCGACCACGCCGCTCATCGAGGGCAGATCGAACATCGTGTCGAGCAGGATCGCCTCCATGATCGAGCGCAGGCCACGGGCGCCGGTCTTGCGCTCGATGGCGCGCCGGGCAATCGCGGTCAGCGCGTCGTCGGTGAAGGTCAGTTCGACATTCTCCATCTCGAACAGCTTGCGATACTGTTTCACCAGAGCGTTCTTCGGCTCCGACAGTATCTGCACCAGCGCGGCGATGTCGAGATCCTCGAGCGTCGCGATCACCGGCAGACGGCCGACGAACTCGGGGATCAGGCCGAACTTCAGCAGATCCTCAG
>CAZJCT010000194.1:0-2195 GCA_964544675.1 uncultured Sphingobium sp. | reverse complement strand
GAAGTACGGCCGCGCCAAGGCCCGCCGGAGCTTCCAGTTCTCGAAGCGCTGATCGGCGTTTTCACATACGGATTACGAAAGGGGCTGCCGCGAGGTGGCCCCTTTTTTGTTCGGCGACCTTAGACTTCCCGTGCGAATTCACATGCAGTAGTGGAAGAGCGGCGCGATAGGATCGCGTTACCCATTCGCGAATTTGCCAATGCGGCGTTCCCGTTTGGGTTAAACGGGTGGCTTCTGATGCTCAGGGCGTATTTTGACGATAGCGGCACACACAGTGATTCCGAGGTCGTGGTTTGGGCTGGTGTTTTTGGGACGATCGACGAGTTCGAGCGCCTTGAAAATGCTTGGTTCGCAAAGCTGAGGAAGCCGCTCCCGGGTAAGCCGCGATTGTCGAAATTCAGTTGCAGGGATTGTGCGAGAGGGCGTGGCGAGTTCTTCGGCTATGAGCAAGGCGCGAGGGATCTTCTGCGCAATGAAATGCGCCAGATCATAGCTGATGCCGGGATTAGACCGTGCGCCTATTCAATTCCCATCAAACTCTACAATGAAGTGCTGAGGGGTAGAGTTCGGCGTGCTTATGGACCACCCGACGGCATAGCATTTGCAGCTTGCGCAGATCACGCGCTGAAGGTTGCAGCGGCGAATGGCCTCCCGATGGCTGCTGTCTTCGACAAGGGGCAAAAGTCTGAATATCTCGACTTTCTCCTGAACGATGCAAAAATGCGTGCCAACCGGCGAAACGTGTCCATCGAATATTCTTACATGGCAGTCGCCGATTCAGCGGGCTTGCAAGCTGCCGACATCATTGCCACCGAACACTATTGGTATTCGGCGAATTTGAACGAGGATCAAGGCACCCAGCCTACGCCACACTTCAAGAGTTTGATCGAGAAAAACCATCCTGTCGGCTACTGGCTAGCAAGGCCTGAACTTGAAGAGATGCGGGATGTCTACCGCGCGCAAAATCCTTTGAGGGATTGGTTGAGGGGTAACCGCAAGCGAGAGGAAGAGCGCGCAAATTTTGCGCTAGATTGGCGGCTAGAGTGAATCATCAAGGTTCGGTGTGCCGGTGCGCCGGGGCGCCCAAATAACGCCGCTCACGCCGCTTCGGCTGCTTCCACCGCGGCACTGGCGGCGAGCCAGGCGTCTTCCGCCTCGGCCAGCGCGTCGGCGGCTTCGGCCCGTTTCCTGAGGAGGCTCTGCATCGTCATGCCGGCCTCTCCGACCGCCCCCTCGCTCATCGCAAGGATCTGCCGGTCGAGCTGCTCCACCTCGGCAGACAGGCGGGCGATGGCGGCTTCGGCCTTGCTCAGCTCCGATCGGGCGGCGCGCATGTCGGCACTCGTGTTGCGCGGTCCCTTGGACTTGCCTGCGCCGTTGCTCTTCGGCTGGTTACGGCCAAGGATGAAGTCGATATAGTCATCCATGCTGCCGTCATATTCGCGCGCCGTGCCGCCATCGACCAGCACCAGCCGGTCGGAGGTCAGTTCGACCATGTGGCGGTCGTGGCTGATCAGGATCACCGCGCCCGAATAGCCGTTGAGCGCCTGGATCAGCGCCTCGCGCGCATCGACGTCGAGGTGGTTGGTCGGCTCGTCGAGGATCAGCAGGTGCGGTGCGTCGCGGGTGATCAGCGCCAGCGCGAGGCGCGCGCGCTCGCCGCCCGACAGCTTGTCGACGCGGGTCTGCGCGCGCGGACCGGAAAAGCCGAACCGGCCCAGCTGCGCGCGCACCGCGCCCGGCGACTGTCCCTGCATCGCGCGGTTCATCAGGTCGAGCGGCGTATCCTCGCCCGCGAGTTCCTCCACCTGATACTGCGTGAAATATCCGACCTTCAGCTTGCCCGGCGCGTTCACCGCGCCTTCCGCCGGTGCGAGCTGCGAGGCGAGCAGGCGCGCCAGCGTGGTCTTGCCGTTGCCGTTGCGACCGAGGAGCGCGATGCGGTCATCGGCCTCGATCCGGAAGTTCAGGCGCTTGAGGATCGGCGGCGCCGCGCCATAGCCGACCGCCGCCTGTTCGAGCGTGATCATCGGCGACTTCAGTTTCGCCGGATCGGGAAAATCAAAGCTCAGCGACGGGTCCTCGGCGAGCGCCGCGATCGGCTGCATCTTTGCCAGCATCTTGGCGCGCGATTGCGCCTGTGTCGCGTTGCCCTTAAATCTGAGACACGACGCGTTCGGGGATATTTTTTGCCC
>CAZJCT010000193.1:0-2239 GCA_964544675.1 uncultured Sphingobium sp. | reverse complement strand
CGGTCGTGCGCGACGGCCAGATCGTCATCCGCCCGATGATGTACCTGGCGCTCAGCTACGACCACCGCCTGATCGACGGCCGCGAGGCGGTGACCTTCCTGGTCGCGGTCAAGAACGCGATCGAGGATCCGACGCGGCTGCTGATCGATCTGTGATGCGCGTGCTCCTGCGAATGCAGGAGCCCAGGGTGGAGCAGTGCAACGAAGCAAGGTTGTGTCTATCTGATGGCGAGCGGGCGGAACGGTACGCTCTATCTCGGGGTGACGAGTGATCTTGCCGCCCGGGCCTATCAGCATCGCAATGGCCTGCTGGATGGCTTTTCCAGGCAATGGAACTGTCGTTCGCTGGTCTGGTATGAAGTGCATGACGATCTGCAGGAGGCGCGTCGCCGCGAATTGCAGATGAAGAAGTGGAAGCGGGCCTGGAAGGTCGAACTGATCGAACGGGACAACCCGCAGTGGAAGGATTTGTACGGGACGCTCTTCTGACCGGTTTAGTGCTCCTGCGAACGCAGGAGCCCAGGGTCTCAAGCGCTGATCCCGGTAACCCTGGGCTCCTGCGTCCGCAGGAGCACTGACGGAGCGGAAAAATGGCAGAGCAGCAATACGACTATGACGTTCTGGTGATCGGCGCCGGCCCCGGCGGCTACGTGGCAGCGATCCGTGCGGCGCAGCTTGGTCTCAGGACCGCCTGCGCCGAAAGCCGCGAGACGCTCGGCGGCACCTGCCTCAACGTCGGCTGCATCCCGTCGAAGACGCTGCTCAACGCGTCCGAATTCTTCCGCGAGGCCGCGTCGGGCATGCTCGCGAAGCATGGCGTCAAGATCGGCTCGGTCGAACTCGACCTGCCCGCGATGATGGCCGACAAGGACAAGGCGG
The DNA here is from genome assembly GCA_964544675.1 of uncultured Sphingobium sp. Taxonomy (GTDB): domain Bacteria; phylum Pseudomonadota; class Alphaproteobacteria; order Sphingomonadales; family Sphingomonadaceae; genus Sphingobium. The sequence continues at coordinate 1,361 of CAZJCT010000193.1, read as the reverse complement.
TGAAGGGCCTGACCGGCGGTATCGAGTTCCTGTTCAAGAAGAACAAGATCGACTGGCTGAAGGGCCATGCGAAGTTCACCGGCGCCAACAGCGTCGACGTGGCGGGCAAGGCCGTCACCGCGAAGAACATCGTCATCGCCACCGGGTCGAGCGTCACGCCGCTGCCCGGTGTCACGGTCGACAATGCGGCGGGAATCGTGGTCGATTCGACCGGCGCGCTCGCTCTCCCTGCCGTTCCCAAGCAGCTTGTCGTGATTGGCGGCGGCGTCATCGGGCTTGAGCTGGGTTCGGTTTGGGGCCGGCTCGGCGCTCAGGTGACGGTCGTCGAGTATCTCGACCGCCTGCTGCCCGGCATGGACGGCGAGGTCCGCGCCGAGGCCGCCAGGATCTTCAAGAGGCAGGGCATGGCCATCCGCACTTCGACCAAGGTGACGGGCGTGACGGTCAAGGGCAAGAAGGCGACGGTGACGATCGAGCCGGCTGCCGGCGGCGCTGCGGAAACGCTGACTGCCGACGCGGTGCTCGTCGCCATCGGCCGCCGCCCCAATACCGACGGGCTGGGCCTCGACGCGATCGGGCTGGAGGTCAACGCGCGTGGCCAGATCGAGACCGACCATGATTTTGCCACCAAGGTGCCCGGCGTGTGGGCCATCGGCGACGTGATCCCCGGCCCGATGCTGGCGCACAAGGCGGAGGACGAGGGCGTCGCCGTGGCGGAAAATATCGCGGGTCTGACCGGCATCGTGAACCACGATGTGATCCCCTCGGTCGTCTATACCCACCCCGAGATCGCCGGCGTCGGCCTGACCGAGGAAGCGGCAAAGGAACGCGGCTCGATCAAGGTCGGCAAGTTCCCGATGATGGCCAACAGCCGTGCCAAGGCGATCGACGACACCGACGGCTTCGTGAAGGTGATCGCCGATGCGGATACCGACCGTGTGCTCGGCGTCTGGATCGTCGCCGGTCCGGCCGGAACGATGATCGCGCAGGCGGCGCAGGCGATGGAATTCGGCGCATCGTCGGAGGACATCGCGTACACCTGCCATGCCCACCCGACGCATAACGAGGCGCTGAAGGAAGCGGCGATGGCGGTGACGGGCGTGCCTATTCATATGTGAACCATTCGTCACCCCAGCGAAAGCTGGGGTCTCTCGCCGGAGTGCGCTCCCTCGAGAGATGCCAGCCTTCGCTGGCATGACGCGTTAGCTGAGCGTGCCCTTGAGCCGGTAGAGCGCCTCCAGCGCTTCCCTTGGCGTCAGGGTGTCGGGGTCGATGCCGCCCAGCGCCTCGCGCAAGGGATCGGGCGGGGGTGCCTCGGGCATGGCACTGGCGGCGAACAGCGGCAGGTCGTCGAGCCCTGC
>CAZJCT010000192.1:0-2242 GCA_964544675.1 uncultured Sphingobium sp. | reverse complement strand
TTTGGACGAGGTACTGCAAGCCTATCGCAAGAGCATCGACAATATCGACGCCGCTGTTGTGTCGATGCTCGCCGAGCGGTTCAAGATCACCCAGGCGGTGGGACGCTACAAAGCGACTCACCAGCTGCCCCCTGCCGACCCCGGACGGGAGGAGGCGCAGATCGCACGCCTCCGCCGCCTGGCCGAGGATGCCGAACTGGACCCCGACTTCACCGAGAAGTTCCTGCGCTTCATCATCGACGAAGTGATTCGCCATCATGAGAGGCTGCGCGAGGGCTGATCCCCCTCACTTCTCCAGCACATATTGAAAGCTGAGGGTGACGCCGGTCGCGACCTCGCCCGGCTCCACCGGCGTCTTGGCCTCGGCGGCCATGCTGCGCACCATCATCGGCATCGGCATTGGCGGCGCGAAGTTGCCCGTTTCGGAGATGGAAAGCAGCCGCGCCGAACGATAGCCGGTCTGCTGCGCATAGAATTGCGCGCGCTCTCCGGCGGTGCGGATCGCTTTTTCGCGCGCCTGACGCAACAGCGGCGTGTCGTCTGCGATTCCGAAGCTCGGACCATTAACGTTGGTCGCACCAGCGCCGACCATGCGATCGATCACGGCGCCCACGTCATCGATCTTGCGGATCGCGACCGTCACCTGGTTCGACGCCTCATAGCCGATGAAGCGCGGCTGGGTCTGGCCCTCGCGATTGCTGTAATCATACTGAGGGTTGAGGTTTATGCCGCTGGTCTGGACATCCTTACGCGCGACACCCGACTTTAGGATCGCGGCGATCAGCATGTCCATCTGCTGCGCGTTGAGACGCATCGCCTCCTGCGCGGTCATCGCTCGCGTCTGGACGCCTGTGCTCACTGTGGCCATGTCGGGCTTGCTGCGCACGTCCTCGCCGACGCTCAGGCTGATGACAGGACCGCCGGCGGGCACCATCATGGAAGCGGACTGCTGCTGAGCCGAGGCGATCGTGGCGGGCAGCGTCACGGCTGCTGCTGCTGCGACTGCGAGGGGGATGAGGGCATTACGAGCCATTCAGGCGGTCCTTTCTTGTCTTCGGTTCCCGGTGGGGGTTCGGTGCAGTTAACGGTCAGGCCCCCTTTCCGTTCCGGTCGTGTATCGACCGCATCGCCTGAACGGCGACTGAGTACGCTCGAAGTCGCAGGTTAAGCTTCGGCCGCCCACACGTCCGGCCCCCACTGGCCTTTTCCGCAAAAGCCATTAGGTCGCACCGCATGGCACCCCCAATTCTCTCCTACGAAAAGCTCGGGCTCATCCAGGGCGCGGGCTGGCTGTTCCGCGGCCTCGACGTGTATGTCGGCGAGCGCGACCGGCTGGCGCTCATCGGCCGCAACGGCGCGGGCAAGACCACCCTCCTCAAAATGATCGCCGACCGGATCGAGGCCGACGAGGGCAAAAGGTCGATCGTCCCCGGCACCAATGTCGTGATGCTGGAACAGGACCCCGACGTGAGCGCCTTTGCCACGCTCCACGACTTTGCGACGCATGGCGACAAGGCGCCGCCCGCGCACGAGATAGAGGCGATTGCCGACCAGATCGGCATCGACCTGTCGCGCGAGGCGAAATCGGCGAGCGGCGGTGAGCGACGGCGGGCGGCGATCTGCCGCGCGCTGGCGTCGGAGCCCGACCTGCTGCTTCTCGACGAGCCGACCAACCATCTCGACATTGCCGCGATCGACTGGCTGGAGGACTGGCTCAACCGCTACTCGGGGGCATTCATCGTCATCAGCCATGACCGTACCTTCCTGACCCGCCTCACCCGTTCGACGCTGTGGCTTGACCGTGGCAGCCTTCGCCGCAACGAGATCGGCTTCGGCGGCTTCGAAGCGTGGATGGAGAAGATCTACGCGGAGGAGGCGCGTGCGGCAGAGAAGCTGGACGCCAAGCTGAAGATCGAGGCGCACTGGCTGGAGCGCGGCGTCACCGCGCGCCGCAAGCGCAACCAGGGGCGGCTGGAGAAGCTGCACCAGATGCGCGCGCAACGCGCGGCGATGATCGGGCCGCAGGGCACCGCAAAGCTCTCGGTCATGGCCGACGAGGTGAAGACCAAGAGCGTGATCGTCGCGGAGGGGGTGACGAAGCGCTTTGGCGACCGCACCATCATCCGCGACTTCTCGCTTCGAATCCAGCGCGGCGACCGCATCGGCCTCGTCGGGGGCAACGGCGCTGGCAAGACGACGCTGCTCAAGCTGCTGACCGGCGAGATCGATCCCGACGAGGGAG
>CAZJCT010000191.1:0-2258 GCA_964544675.1 uncultured Sphingobium sp. | reverse complement strand
GAGACGCAGGCGATCTGCACCACCACGCTCGGCACCAAGGACGCCGAGCAGATGATCGACGGGCTGACCGGTCTCTCCTACGAGAGCTTCATGCTGCACTACAACTTCCCGCCCTATTCGGTCGGCGAAGTCGGCCGCTTCGGCGCGCCGGGCCGGCGTGAAGTCGGTCATGGCAAGCTGGCGTGGCGGGCGCTGCACCCCGTGCTGCCGGCGAAGGAGGACTTCCCCTACACGATCCGCGTGCTGTCCGACATCACCGAGTCGAACGGATCCTCGTCGATGGCGACGGTCTGCGGCGGTTCGCTGTCGATGATGGACGCGGGCGTTCCGCTCAAGCGCCCCGTCTCGGGCATCGCCATGGGCCTGATCCTGGAAGGTGACGAGTTCACCGTGCTCAGCGACATCCTCGGCGACGAGGATCATCTGGGCGACATGGACTTCAAGGTCGCGGGTACGTCCGAGGGCATCACCACGATGCAGATGGACATCAAGGTCGCCGGCATCACGCAGGAGATCATGCGTCAGGCGCTGGCGCAGGCCAAGGAAGGCCGCGCGCACATCCTCGCGGAGATGAACAAGGCGCTGGGCGAGACCCGGAACGAGCTGTCGGCGCACGCGCCGCGGATCGAGACGATCACCATCGACAAGTCGAAGATCCGTGACGTCATCGGCACCGGCGGCAAGGTCATCCGCGAGATCGTTGCGGAGACGGGTGCCAAGGTCGACATCGACGACGAGGGCGTGATCAAGATCAGCTCGTCCGACATCGAGCAGATCGAAGCCGCCAAGAAGTGGATCCTCGGCATCGTCGAGGAGCCCGAGGTCGGCAAGGTCTACAACGGCAAGGTCGTGAATATCGTCGATTTCGGCGCGTTCGTGAACTTCATGGGCGGCCGCGACGGCCTCGTCCATGTGTCCGAGATGAAGAACGAGCGGGTCGAGAAGCCGACCGACGTCGTGTCCGAAGGACAGGAGGTCAAGGTCAAGGTGCTCGAGATCGACAATCGCGGCAAGGTCCGTCTGTCGATGCGCGTGGTTGACCAGGAAACCGGCGAAGAGCTGGAGGATACCCGTCCGGCCAAGGAGCCGCGCGGCGAGCGCAGCGACCGGGGCGATCGTGGTGACCGCGGCGACCGGGGCCGTGGCGGTCGTGATCGCGACCGCGGCGATCGCGGTCCGCGCCGCGACCGTGGTCCCCGCCGGGAGCGCGGCGAGGGCGAGGGCGGCAAGGACGACGGTGGCGACATCGGCCTGCCGAGCTTCATCACCCAGGACTGAACGCTAGACCTTGATCGTTTCAGGCTGAATCAGCCTGAGACGTGAATCAAGGTCTCAACCATTTGAATAGAGCCTGATTCACGATTTCGGCGGAAGCGCAAAGCGCTTCCACCTCAACCGATCAGGCTCTAGTCCTCTTATGAAAAAAGGGGCCGGGGAGCATTTCCCGGCCCCTTTTTCGTGCGCGATCGCCGCATCCGCGTGTCGTCCAATTCCGGGACATGCATTGCGACTTGCTCGAGATTAAGGGCGTCGGTCAGACAAGGCATCGCGCCAGTTCGCTGCGCGATGCCTTGTTCGTTCTGTCTCATCGTTGGCGAGTGGCGTTTCGATTGTCTGACCGTGATCTTTCCTTGCGTGGCGCGATGCCCGTTGCCGATGTGGTGGATCGGACGCTGCTCGATCAGGCCATGCGCCTCCATCGCGTCGGGCGCCGCCGCGCCCGTCATTTCGGCGCGCCGATTCTTCTCGACCATGGCATGAACATGATGCTGTCGTTGCTGATCGCCGAGATCGAGCAGATCGTCGTCAGCGAAGCCGCCATCCTGCTCGCCAACGAAGCGCCTGCCGACGCGGAGCTGGCCCTGATCGACAACCTCATCCTTGCGGGACTGGCTGCCGCCACCGGCACAAAGCCGGGACGGCGCACAGTCGGGCTGACGCCCCTCGGGTCCGCGCGGATGCGGGGTTTCGTCACGGAGAGTCTGTCTCTGTGAGACCTCGCGGCCGGCGGCCGCATCCTGCCATTGCCCTTCACCCCCATGGTGGGCCGGTGGGATGCGGTTCGTCGGCCAACCGTCGCGGTCGTACGGACGGCTCCGGCACATGCTTCCCCGACGCAACGCCGCAATCACTTGGCGGCCCGGTTGCTCTGGTCTATGGCTGGTCATCATGCGTCACATGTTCTCGCGCTCAGCAGCCGTCCTCGCCATCGCAGCCGCCGCCACCCTGGTGTCGGGCTGTGCATCCAACCGCAACAA
>CAZJCT010000190.1:0-2331 GCA_964544675.1 uncultured Sphingobium sp. | reverse complement strand
GTCACCAACCCGGCGGCGAAGACCGACAAGACATCGCCGATCTACGGCATGCCGATCCTCGACGTCGCCAACGCCAAGACGGTGCTGTTCGTGAAGCGGTCGATGGGCGGCGCGGGCTATGCCGGCGTGGACAACGAGGTGTTCTACATGGACAACACCATGATGCTCCTCGCCGATGCCAAGAAGATGGTCGAGGAAATCGTCAAGTCGCTGGGGCATTGATCCGGGGCATGGGTCAGCAGCGGTTGCGCACCGCATCCGTTCGTGCTGAGGAGGGGCTGAGCGAAAGCGAAGCCCCGTCTCGAAGCACCGTGGCATGGCCCTTCGAGACGCCACTTCGACAGGCTCGGTGGCTCCTCAGGACGAACGGCGACTGCAATCATGCGTAAACTCGGCCTTGTCGGCGGGCTCAGCTGGACATCGACCGCGCGCTATTACGAGATCATCAATGCGGAGGTTCAGCGCCGCATGGGGGGTCTGCACAGCGCGCGGCTGGTGGTCGAGAGCCTCGACTTCGCCGACCTGGCGCATTGCCTGACCGACGCCGACTGGGGCTGCGCGGCGAGCCAGATCGTCGGCGCGGCCAAAAGGCTGGAGGGCGCAGGCTGCGACGGGCTCCTGATCTGTGCCAACTCGATGCACAAGCTGTATGAGGAAGCGCAAGGGTCGGTCGGCATTCCCGTCATCCATATCGTCGATGTGATCGGCGCCAGGCTCAAGGCCGACGGTATCAAGACCGCCGCGCTGCTGGGCACCAGCAATGTCATGACCGACAAGGGCTATCGCCAGCGCCTCGTCGGCCACGGCGTGCAACTGCTGCCCGCCGATACTGAACTGGCGGGACGCATCGACAGGATGGTCTATGAGGAGCTGGCGCAGGGCCGTCCGACGCGCGACGCCGAACGCTATATGAAGTCGGAACTCACCGACATCGCCAAGACCGGCGTGCAGGCGGCGATCCTGGCCTGCACCGAGTTGGAGCTGGTGGTCGACATCAGCGCCAACGTCCTGCCGATCTACGACGGCGCGACGATACATTCGCTGGCGGGCGTGGATTTCCTGCTGGGGGAGTGACTTCGGTAATTGCTTGATCGAAATGGGCAGGAGCACTGAGAGGTGGACAGTTTTCTTGAGACCAGCCCACTTCATTCGCTGGCCCAAATCCGGCGTGACAAGGGAATCCTGCCCGCCGATCGCGGCCTTTATGGCCTTTTTTTCAAGTCTGTTCCCGGCATGACACCGTCCGCTGGCTGTTACATCCGCGATGACATGCACCTGTTGTACATCGGAACGGCCGGAGCAAATCCGACGAAGGAAGGAACGTTGCGCAGGCGTTTGGGTAGCCAGCACCTCGGCGGGAATGAACGTCGTTCGACGCTCTGCCACACTTTGGCCTGTTTGCTTCCGGAGTTAGCCGGACCGGCGCTCGCACGCTCAGAGCGGGGCAACATCAAGTTTCATACGTCTGCCGATGGCGTACGGCGGCTTCAGTCGTGGATGGACATGAACATCGCTGCCTGTTGGACTATCCATGCCAGACCGGCTGAGCTGGAAGCGGACCTGATCGGCCGTTATGCCACGCCGCTCAATGTGGATTTTTCGGATCATGCGTTCGTCGGCGTTCTGAGATCCTTGCGCGATCAGAGGCGCGCGCAGGCAATATGCTGATCAAATTGGCACCCCATTAACCTTTTGCTAACCAATCTTACCGTGGCTTGACGCGGGACTCGCGGTGACTCATGCCTGTGGATAACAACGCAGGGGGTTGCTTTATATGGGAGTTATCGAACGCGTCGGCGTGCGCCGGAGCAAGGTTGCGGGGCCGGTTACGGTGGCGCCCGCGCTGCCGACCGACCGTATCATCAAGGGCGATTGTGTCGAGGTGATGCGCGGCCTGCCCGACGCATCGGTCGACATGATCTTCGCCGACCCGCCCTATAACCTGCAACTCGGCGGCGACCTCGCCCGCCCCGACGGCAGCCATGTCGACGCCGTCACCGATGCCTGGGACAAGTTCGACAGCTTCGGCGCCTATGACGCCTTCACCCGCGCGTGGCTCGGCGAGGCGCGCCGCATCCTGAAGCCCAGCGGCACGATCTGGGTGATTGGCAGCTATCACAATATCTTCCGCGTCGGTGCGACGATGCAGGATCAGGGCTTCTGGATCCTCAACGACATCATCTGGCGCAAGGCCAATCCCATGCCCAATTTCAAGGGCACGCGTTTCACCAATGCGCATGAGACGCTGATCTGGGCGAGCCAGGGGGAGGATGCGCGCTACACCTTCAACTATCGCGCGATGAAGACGTTGAACGACGAACTTCAGATGCG
>CAZJCT010000189.1:0-2334 GCA_964544675.1 uncultured Sphingobium sp. | reverse complement strand
GACGCAGCGGACTGCAAATCCGTATACGCCGGTTCGATTCCGGCTCGGGCCTCCACCTAATTTATCGTTCTTTTACATTAGCTTAGTTATCGTGACGCCATGGCCGAGTGGCCCGGACTTCCGCCACTTTCGATGGTGGGTCCTACGGGCCAGAGACGCGATTTGAGACCGAAACGCGGGCAGAATCGGGCCATTTCTCTGCAGCGTCTCTCCACCGTTTTCAGCAGCGACGGTTTTGACGACAAGGAATCTCGGATAGACGGTTGCTCTCAGGAGTTCCCGGGGGACCGAGCCGGAAGGATCGATTCCGGCATTTGACAGCTGCTCGGGTCGTTGGTGCAGGGGTTCGCGTCACAAAACCATCTGAGACGTTTCGTTTTTCGTGTCTGCCTCCACCGACATCGCGGTCCACGAGCGCGTCGCAGATGTCGCGCACGAACTGGCGCATTTCTGCGGATGTGTCGCGAATCGGCCCGCGCAGGATTCTCTCTACAGAGACGCCAAACGGGCTCAAAATCCCTTCGATTTCGCGAGAGTCTCTGCGGCCATTTCTGCAGCGACGGTTTCGACGAAAGCCGTGTCTCTGCGGATTTGCTCTCTGAGGTGTTTTGGGGCAGCAGGCGCATGCCGAAGAGAGGTCTCGCGAACATAGCCGCCGTTTACAGGCATAAGTCGATCCGTCGGAAGCTGCCTTACATTCAGCGTTTGGCGAGACGCAGATGACTGGCGGATTCCTGGTTCATGTGAACTGACTTATGACCCGAGATCATGTTAGTCGAAGATCCTGTCATGATGCATTAGGCAAATGAAACGGTTTGGCTAAGCTGATGTAGGCATACAGGTCACAAGGAGAAATCGTTGCGAATTCCGGCTCAGGCGAGCGTCGCCAATATAGAACAGGCGCTGCTCGAAGCCGACGCCGCACCAGACGAGGAACCGTTCAGGCTTCCTTCAAACCTGCGGCATCTCGGCTGCGGCGGTGAGGCGGCGCTCAGCCAGTTGCTAATCACGTGGGCCCAGCCGCGTCCACCATCTACCCTTGAAACGTTCGTTCAATCGCAGGACCAGATCGACGAGTTCGTCCGCCGCCTCCCCGGATTGACAGGGGCACTTTGCGCCCGGGTCGTGATGGGCGGCGGCGATTCCGGAGACGTCACGGCACGGATGCGGACGGCAGCACTCGCACGGCTCGATATCCTGCTCAGCGGTAAGCCGAAGGCTGCCTATCGCGGATCGTCGGTGGAGATCGTGTGCGCCGACCACCTCGGACGCAACGCACCCTATCTACTTTATCAGCCGAGCGGTGTCCGGGGTCCGAGGCTGCGGCCCCGCGATTCCTTTTCATCGCTAGCCTCCTGGCTCCTTCGCCAAACGGTGCCAGAGGCTTACCAGACCTTGATCGCGCCGGAGACGCCCGATGCGCTCGGCGGCATGATGTTTGAGCTTTTCAAGAACACTGAGGATCACGCCCAAGTCGATGCTTTCGGCAATTTTCTGGCCATGTCGATCCGCGCGATCAAGACTCTGCACCATGCGATCGAGCCGGAGCGGTTGGCTCAAATCGTCACCGACTATCCGCCGCTCGCGCAATATTGCCAACACCTCCAACCGGCAGACGGTGCCGCGCAGAGGCGTTGCCGATGCGCCCAAGGGGCTTTCGATGCTCATGAAATGCTATGCCTGCGCACAGGTGTTTGAGTTGGGTCTGGGGCGCAGCGGGTCGAAAACGCCGCGCATGTTCCACATAAATGCGGAGAAGCTGCTCCAAGCGAAGGCATTCCAGGATAAGCTCGACTACGCCTTGCGGCGATCATTGCCTGCAAGCCTCTCGCACGTGATAGCCGCCGATAATCATTCCATGGCGCTTGCCGAACGAGTGGCCGACCATCCGGCGACCAGCCCCCACGTGATTGCTCGTGACGCGATCGATACGATTTCTGTCGACACGGTTGATGCGATCGCGATCGTCGCGAGCATCATCGAAAGCGGCAGGACGCTTCTCGACATCAGCCGGGACCTGAGAAGCATCGCACCGTCAGCGCCGCTGATCTACATCGTAGGGATGGCGAAGACCACGGGAGAGATCAAGCGAGAGAGGTTGGAAAGCAGCCTGGTTCAGACGCACAATCCGTTTCCTTACCAGCTGGTGGCCGTCGACCAGATCGTGTTGCCGGCGTCTGCCGATAGCCATGCGTGGGGGGCGGAGCTGAACCTGTTGATCGATCCGGAAATCGCGAGCCTTGTCACAGCGGATCTCCAGCCTACAATCGAAGCCCGGATTGTCAAACGGCGTTCAAAAGGGACCCCCGATCGGCGTCGAAGAGGGACCCCCTT
>CAZJCT010000188.1:0-2390 GCA_964544675.1 uncultured Sphingobium sp. | reverse complement strand
GCAATTTCGACTTCGACCGCGTCATCGCGACGCCCGACATGATGGGCCTCGTCGGCCGTCTGGGCAAGGTGCTGGGTCCCAAGGGCCTGATGCCGAACCCCAAGCTGGGCACCGTGACCCCCAATGTCGCTGAAGCCGTCAAGGCAGCCAAGGGTGGCCAGATCGAGTTCCGCGTCGAGAAGGCGGGCATCATCCACGCCGGGCTCGGCAAGGCGAGCTTCGCGGCCGAGGACCTGCGCCGCAACTTCGACGCGTTCGTCGATGCGATCGTCAAGGCCAAGCCGTCGGGGTCGAAGGGCAAATATGTCCGCAAGATCGCCCTGTCCTCCTCGATGGGGCCGGGCGTGAAGGTCGACGTGGCGGAAGTCGCCAGCGCCTGATCGTCGGACAACAAGGTTGACCAGATAGGCCCCGCTCCCCCCGGAGCGGGGCCTTTCCTTTTGTCGGCCCGCGCGTTGTACTCCAGCGCCGCCCCGCTTATGCGGACGACGATCCCACTGGAGATGCCCTATGCCCGATCCATTCAACGGCCTTGGCCCCGCCACGCACCCGTTCGCATCGCAACGGCTGACCCTGCGCTACCTCGACTGGGGCAACAGCGACAAACCGCTGCTCCTCCTCGTCCACGGCGGCGAGGATCATGCGCGAAGCTGGGACTGGGTCGCGGCGCAGCTCCGTGACGACTGGCACATCGTCGCGCCCGACTTGCGCGGCCATGGCGACAGCGACTGGTCGCCCGACGGCGTCTACACGATGGAGCATGCGGTCGCCGACCTCGACAATCTGATCGAGCATCTGGGCGAGACGCCGGTGACGATCGTCGCCCACAGCCTGGGGGGCGCCATCTCGCTCCGCTACACCGGACTGTTCCCGGAGAAGGTCCGCCGCCTCGTGGCGATCGAGGGGCTGGCTTCGCGAACAGAAATCCAGAAGCTTCTGGGCACACATCAGGAGGACGGTCGCCTGGCATGGCGGAACTGGATCGAGAAGCGGCGCAAGCTTGCCGACCGGACGCCGCGAACCTATGCGACGGTCGAGGAGGCGGCCGAGCGCATGAAGGCGCGCAACCCGCACCTCGATGCGGAACAGGCAAAGCATCTCGCCCTTTGGGGCCTTCGCCGACGCGAGGGGGGCGAACTGGTCTGGAAATTTGATCCCTATCTCCGTGCCGGGCAGCCCTGGGATCCCTCCGATTTCGCGCGCACGGAAATCTGGGGCCACATCGAGTGTCCAGTGCTGCTGGTTCACGGCAAGGAAAGCTGGGCCGTCAACCCGGCGGAGGACGGTCGCGCCGACTATTTCCGCGACGTGCGCGTGGAAAGCTTCGAACGCGCCGGCCATTGGGTCCAGCATGACCGGCTTGACGACTTCGTCGATCTGCTGCGCGACTTTCTGTAGGCGACGACCGACCCGTCAGTGGCCGCCGCCCTCGTGCTTGGTCTTGGCCATGGCGTCGGTGGTGCCCGGCGGTGTCTGGCCGCTGCGCTTCGGGATCGAATTGGCGTTGACGATGACCGCGCCGTCGGGGAGCGCGGTGCCACCCAGATCGGCACGCCGCGCGTTCTCGCGAATCACCCGGCGCGGATCGTCGCGTTCGCGGATCGCCGCGCGGACTTCCGCGCTCTGCCCCGCACCGTCACCGCCGGCCAGCGCGCTGCTCCAGCTCAGGATGATCGACATGCGCCGGTTGCGCGGGTCATAGGGATCGTCCTTGATGAACGGGTCGCGGTCGGCGACCCCTTCGATCTTGGCGAAACGGTCGGCGGGAACGCCGCTGCGGGCCAGTTCGACGCGCGTCGCCTCCGCCCGCGCCGACGACAGCAGCCAGTTGTTCATCGTGCGGCCCGATCCATAAGGCAGGCCGTCGGTGTGGCCGCGAACGATCACGCCGTTGGGCACATCCTTGACCACCTTCGCCACTTCGCCCACCAGCCGCTGCGCTTCGGGCAGCAGCCGGTCGGTCGCCATCGCGAACATCGCGAAGTCGGCCTGATCGACCAGATCGATGCGAAGCCCCTCGCGCGTCTCGGTGAAGCGGATGTTCCGCTTCAGGCGGCGCATGCTCTTGTCGGCCTCGATCTTCTCGAGGATCGTCTTCTTGAGCTCCTCGAACTTCTGGCGGTCGCGGTTCTTCTGATCCTTGCCGCCGACATCCTCCGTCCCCGTCGCGTCGCGCGGGATGGTGATGGCGAGGTTCCCCTGCCCGCCCGTGGTCGGGTAGTTTTCCTTGCCCATCATGCTGTCGCCGCCGAACATGCCGTCGGACCCGGCGCTCGCTTCCTTGGTGGTGATGAGCGTCGGGGTGAAATAGTCGGCCAGGCCCTTGCGTTGCTTTTCGGTCGTCGCGCCGAGCAGCCACATGAGCAGGAAGAACGCCATCATCGCCGTCA
>CAZJCT010000187.1:1358-2392 GCA_964544675.1 uncultured Sphingobium sp. | reverse complement strand
GTCCACGACATCCGCTTCGTCGAGGACGATTGGGAATCGCCGACGCTAGGCGCGTGGGGCCTTGGCTGGGAAGTCTGGTGCGACGGCATGGAAGTCACCCAGTTCACCTATTTCCAGCAGATGGGCGGCTTCGACTGCAAGCCGGTCGCGGGCGAGCTGACCTACGGCCTCGAACGGCTGGCCATGTATATCCAGGGCGTCGACAGCGTTTACGACCTGCGCTTCAACGACGCCGTGGGCGATCGCCCGGCGGTGAGCTATGGCGACGTATTCCTCGCCAACGAGCGGCAGATGTCGAAGTGGAATTTCGAGGTCGCCGACACCGACAAGCTGCTGCGCTGGTTCCGCGATTGCGAGGCGGAGTGCAAGGCCAGCATCGACGCGGGCGTGCCTCTCGCCGCCTATGACCAGGCGATCGAAGCGAGCCATGTCTTCAACCTCCTCCAGGCGCGCGGCGTGATCAGCGTTCAGGAGCGCGCCAGCTACATCGGCCGCGTGCGCGACCTCGCCAAGGGCAGTTGCGAGGCATGGATGCGCGTGAACGGGTGGGCGGAATGACTCCTCCCCGGCACGGGGAGGGGGACCGCGCCGCGCAGCGGCGTGGTGGAGGGGGCGTGCCTCCGTCGAGACGCCCTGTGGTAATTGCCGCACGCAGGCTTCGCCGAACGATGACCTTGCCCGAGGTGCTGCTCTGGCAGCGTCTCCGGCGCGAGCAAGCGGGCGCCCGGTTCCGCCGCCAGCATCCGATCGGTCCTTACGTTGCCGACTTCTACTGCAGTGCTCTGCGGCTGGTGATCGAGATCGACGGCGAGAGTCATGCCGACGGCTCGGCGGCGGCATATGACGGGCGCAGGGACGGTTTTCTGGAAGAAAATGGATATCGCATCATGCGTTTAGCCGCTGTGGACGTGCTGCGGAACATTGATGGGGTGATGGCGGCCATCGCCGCGCTTGTGGCATCGCCCCCCCCCCCCCCCCCCCCCCCCGGCGGGGGGCCCGCCCCCCCCCGCGGGGGGGGGGGGGGGTGGGTCGGC
>CAZJCT010000187.1:0-1348 GCA_964544675.1 uncultured Sphingobium sp. | reverse complement strand
TCCACCACCAGCCTGCGGCTGGCGGTCCCCCTCCCCGTGCCGGGGAGGAATGATGACCGACTTCCTCCTCGAACTGCGCTGCGAGGAAATCCCCGCGCGCATGCAGATCAAGGCATCCGACGATTTGGCGCGGCTGTTCACCGAGCGGCTGGCCGAAGAGGGGTTGAAGCCTGAGCGGATCACCAGTTTTGTCACGCCGCGCCGCCTCGCGCTCATCGCGCATGGCCTTCCGGCCGAGACGGCGGCGGTCAGCGAGGAGTTCAAGGGGCCCCGTACATCCGCGCCCGATCAGGCGCTTGAGGGCTTTCTTCGCAAGACCGGCCTGACCAAGGATCAGCTTGAGGATCGCGGCGGCGTCTGGTTCGCCGTCGTCGAAAGGCCGGGCCGCGCCACCGCCGACGTGCTGGCCGAGGCGGTGCCCGCCGTCATCCGCGCCTTTCCCTGGCCCAAGTCGATGCGCTGGGGCGATGCCAGTGTCACCACCGAAAGCCTGCGCTGGGTCAGGCCGTTGCAGGGTATCGTTGCCATTTTCGGTGAGGAACTGGTGCCGGTCGAGGTTGATGGAATCCGCTCGGGCTATGCAACGCTCGGCCACCGCTTCCATCATCCCGGTGAGATCACCATCGGCGGCGCGCAGGATTATGCCGAGAAGCTGCGCGCTTGCCACGTCGTCGTTGCCCACGAGGAGCGGCAGGCGATCATCGCCGAACGTGCCGCGGCGCTGGCTTCGGAGCGGGGCTATGTGCTCGTCGAGGACAAGGGGCTGGTGGCGGAGAATGCCGGGCTGACCGAATGGCCGGTGCCGCTGCTGGGCGACTTCGACCCCGAATTTCTTGAGGTACCGCCGGAGGTCATCCAGCTAACCCTTCGTATCAACCAGAAATATTTCGTGCTGCGGGACGGAGCGGGGCGGCTGGCCCCGGCGTTTATCTGCACCGCCAATATCGACGCGAAGGACGGCGGCAAGGCGATCGTCGCGGGCAACGGCAAGGTGCTGGCGGCGCGGCTTTCCGATGCGCGGTTCTTTTGGGAGCAGGACAAGAAGACGAAGCTTGCCGATCACGCCGCGAAGCTGGCGCGGATCACCTTCCACGAGAAGCTGGGCACCGTCGCCGACAAGGTGGAACGTGTGGCGAAGCTGGCACGGTGGCTGGTGGAGGAGGGGATAATCCAGGACGCTCCCCTCCCGCTTGCGGGAGGGGCTGGGGGTGGGCCTGGCGAATCCGTCGCATCCGCCCACCCCCCGGCCCCCCCCCCCCCCCCGGGGGGGGGGGGTGGGCCCCCCCCCCCCCCCAACGCCCCCCCCCCCGGCCACGCCCGAAACGACACCCCGAAGGTGGGCGGAGTT
>CAZJCT010000186.1:0-2456 GCA_964544675.1 uncultured Sphingobium sp. | reverse complement strand
CAGGAAGAGACGGGGATGACGAAGGTCGTCGATCCCCTCGGCGGTTCTTATTATATCGAGGCGCTGACGAGCGAACTTGTCGACAAGGCGTGGGAGATCATCGAGCGCGTCGAGACCGAGGGCGGCATGGCCAAGGCTGTGGCGGCCGGCTGGCCCAAGGCGATGATCGAGGAAGCCGCCGCCGCACGGCAGGCGCGCGTCGATCGCGGCGACGACGTGATCGTCGGCGTGAACAAATATCGCCTCGCCGCTGAGGACAAGATCGAGATCCTCGACGTCGACAACGTCAAGGTGCGCCAAGGCCAGATCGAGCGGATTGCCCGGGTCAAGGCCGCGCGCGATGAGGCCGCGTGCCGGGCGGCGCTCGACGCGCTTCGCGAAGGCGCCAAGGGCAATGCGAACCTCCTCGCGCTTGCGGTCGATGCGGCGCGTGCCCGTGCGACGCTGGGCGAGATCAGCGCGGCGATGGAAGATGTGTTCGGCCGCTACGACACGCTTCCGCGCCCGGTGAAGGGCGTCTATTCCGCGCCCTATGCCGGCGATCCGCGCTGGCAGGCGGTCGTCGACGGCGTCGCCGCTGTCGAGCGGCGCATGGGCCGCAAGCCGAAACTGCTCGTCGCCAAGATGGGCCAGGACGGTCATGATCGCGGCGCCAATGTCATCGCGTCGGCGTTCGGCGACATGGGCTTCGACGTGGTGTCGGGACCGCTGTTCCAGACGCCCGATGAAACGGTCGTGCTCGCGCTGGAAACCGGGGTCGACGTGGTCGGCGCATCGAGCCTCGCGGCGGGCCACAAGACGCTGATCCCCGAACTGATCGCCAAGCTGCGCGAAGCGGGGCGCAGCGACATCAAGGTCATCGCGGGCGGCGTCATCCCTGCGCAGGACTATGATTTTCTGCGCGACGCGGGTGTTCAGGGCATTTATGGTCCCGGCTCCAACGTGGTCGAATGCGCGGCCGACGTGCTGCGCCTCCTCGGCCACAACATGCCCCCTTCGGGCGAGGAGCGAGAGGCGGCCGAATGACCCAGAGACCGGAGACGCTGGCGGTTCATGCAGGGACCGAGCCCGATCCGACCACCAAGGCGCGGATCACCCCGATCTACCAGACCGCATCCTATGTGTTCGACAGCGTGGACCATGCCGCCGCGCTGTTCAACATCGAGGAATTCGGCAACATCTATACCCGCATCGGCAACCCCACCAACGGCGCGCTGGAAGGCAAGCTCGCCGCGCTGGAGGGCGGGGCGGCGGCGCTGGCGGTCGCATCGGGCCATGCCGCGCAGTTCCTGACCTTTCACACGCTGATGGAGCCGGGCTGCGAGATCGTCGCGGCCAAGAAGCTCTATGGCGGATCGCTCAACCAGCTCGGCCACAGCTTCCGCAAGATGGGCTGGTCGACGACGTTTGTCGATGCGTCGAACGTGGCAGAAGTCGCAGGTGCGATCACGGACAAGACGCGTGCGGTCTTCATCGAGAGCCTTGCCAATCCCGGCGGCGTGGTGATGGATATCGCCGCCATCGCCAAGGTCGCGCATGACGCAGGTCTGCCGCTGATCGTCGATAACACGCTCGCCACGCCCGCGCTCTGCCGTCCGATCGAGCATGGCGCAGACATCGTCGTCCATTCGCTCACCAAGTTCCTCAATGGCCATGGCAACAGCATCGGCGGCGCGATCGTCGATGCCGGGACATTCGACTGGGCGAAGAGCGGGGCCTATCCCTATCTCAGCGAGCCCAATCCGTCCTATCACGGCAAGGTGTTCACTCAGGCGTTCGGCAATATCGCGTTCATCCTGGCCGCCCGCGCGCTGGGCCTGCGCGACCTGGGACCGGCGCTCGCGCCAATGAACGCCTTTCTGGCGCTGACGGGCATGGAAACGCTTCACCTGCGCATGGAGCGGCATTGCGCCAACGCGCTGGCGCTGGCCGAATGGCTGAAGGATCATCCCAAGGTCGAATGGGTGTCCTATGCCGGGCTGCCGGACGATCCGTATCACGCGCTCGCTCGGAAATATCTGGGCGGCAAGGGCGGTGCGGTCTTCACCTTCGGCGTCAAGGGCGGATATGCAGCGGGCGTTAAGCTCGTCTCTGCGGTCGGGCTGTTCAGCCATCTTGCCAATATCGGCGACACGCGTTCGCTCATCATCCATCCGGCATCGACCACGCACCGCCAGCTCGAGGAAGGCGCGCAGATCGAGGCAGGGGCCGGGCCGGACGTGGTGCGCGTCTCGGTCGGGATCGAGCATATCGACGACATCATCGCCGATATGGCGCAGGCGCTGGATACCCTCTGATGGCTTTCACCGAACCCCGGACCGACTGGACCCGCGCGGAAATCGCCACGCTGTTCGACCGGCCGTTCATGGATCTGCTGTACGATGCGCAGACGATCCACCGGGCGCATCATCCGCGCAACGAAGTCCAGCTATCGACGCTGCTCTCGATCAAGACCG
>CAZJCT010000185.1:0-2468 GCA_964544675.1 uncultured Sphingobium sp. | reverse complement strand
CGACGGCCAGCACGGCCGCCCCCCAAGCGCAGACCAGCAGAAGGAGCCACCCCCCCGCGCGCGATACCAGTTGCTCCATTGGAAAAACCCTTCCCTACCCGAGCCTTGCCCATGGACTCAGGCGGGAGGGGGAACATTGACGGCGATCAAAAGGGGTGCGGGTGCGGAGATTGGACTAAAGTAGGGGGTGGGGGGGGGCAACCGCTGCCCGCCGATTGCCCTCTCCGTTCGTGCTGAGGAGGGACTGAGCCTGTCGAAGGCCCGTCTCGAAGCACCGCAGACCTCGAGATAAGATCCTTGGGTCAAAAACCAGCGCTGAGCTAACATACGGATTCTGAGAACAGACCGAAACGGCAGAACGACAGAACGGCTTGATTGGCTTCCAGTCTGCTTTCATTTGCCGCAAACTCAAAAGCGAACATCACCGGCCAAGCAGCGTCGTGTTGGAGTGATTAGACAGATGAATGAATTTGATCCGGATTCGCTGAGTGTCGACAACGAAGCATGGTTCGACACTGATATTCGCGAGATGAATCTAACCTACGCCGAGAAATCTGGTTTGCAAATTTTCAGGAACTATACGCGTGCCTTTGAAAATCATAATATAAAAATATTCAGAAGTTCCATAAACAATGAAAAATGTAATTTTGACGATCTTGAAAAAGTTACGTTGCTTTTGGTTAGTGAAGATATCAGATTTGCACCAATAATACTGTGCGGGTACGCCGACAGCGTCTTGAAGCGCGCGTTCATGCAAGCTCTACCTAACGATGTTCCTGGCGGTCGAAATTCGATGCTGAATGGTTATGGTCCGCTTTCCACATTCTCGCAGCGCATCAGCTTAGCACACGCATTCTGCGTTCTGTCGCAGGATCTTATGATACAATTGGATGCTGTGCGGAAGGTGAGAAACCGCATTTCACATGACTGGGATTTGAAATCAGCCGAGACCCTTCTGGAAAGTGCCTTACTCGAAGGTCTTTACCCGATCGAGCAGGAGATAGCCAAGAAGCATTCTGATATTTCGTCAGCCCCTGAGGCGCGAGAACGCGCGTTCTCGCTGCGAACGCGCCTCGTATGGTTGGCAGGCCGGTTGACGTACGAGGGTGCAGCGTTCAACAGAGCTAAGCGGGCGCACCTCGATCCGATCAACGCACTTTATGGCAATGGTTCAACTAAGTGGTTAGCAGCTATCGCAAATATTTGTTGGAGCGCAACTCGTGCGGTGAGCTCGGGGGCACCAAACAAACCGAGCTGAACTCGGTGATGATCTTGCCTAGCACCACCCGCCGGAAGGAGCGCGCCAACTCCGTCGTTTGAATTTTTTCACGCCGTCTTGGTCGGCAGGAAAGTCGATTCGGAGCCTTTGTTTTCGTCCATGGAAAGCAGGGACCGACTGCGGACTTCATTCGAAGGAGTCCTGCCGCAAAGCGCTTCCACGCATCCATCATGCGCTCAGAACGGTCCTTCGAGACGCCACTTCGCTGCGCTCTGTGGCTCCTCAGGACGAACGGAGGGGTTATCGCGAATCGCCCCTCTCTCCCCCCCACAGGACTTTTCCTTTGGGTGCACCGCAATAGGCTGTAGAGAGCCGCGCATGCTTACCATCGACAATGTCACCGTACGGCTTGGCGGCCGGGCCATCCTTGAAGGCGCCAGCGCGACCGTGCCGGCGGGGGCGCGCGTCGGGCTGATCGGGCGGAACGGCGCCGGCAAGTCGACGCTGATGAAGGCGCTGATCGGCGAGATCGAGCCCGACGACGGCGAATTCCGCAAGCCCGTGCGCGCGCGGATCGGCTATATCGCGCAGGAAGCGCCGAGCGGCACGATGACGCCGGAGGAGGTCGTGCTGGCTTCGGCCACCGAACGCGCCGCGCTGCTCGCCGAACTCGAAACCTGCACCGACATGGACCGCATGGGCGAGGTGCATGAGAGATTGCTGGCCATCGACGCCTACAGCGCGCCGGCCCGCGCGGCCAAGATCCTCAACGGCCTCGGCTTTGACGACGCCATGCAGCAGCGCCCGGTCGACAGCTTTTCGGGCGGGTGGAAGATGCGCATCGCGCTCGGCGCGCTGCTGTTTTCGGAGCCCGACATCCTGCTGCTCGACGAGCCGTCGAACCACCTCGACCTCGAAGCGACGCTGTGGCTGGAGAATTTCCTCAAATCCTATCCCGCCACGCTGGTGGTGATCAGCCATGAACGCGATCTGCTCAACAAGGTGGTCGACCACATCCTGCACCTGCAGGGCGGGCAGCTGACGCTGTATCCCGGCGGCTATGACGCCTTTGAGAAGCAGCGTGCCGAGCGCGCCGCGCAACTCGCCTCGGCCAAGGCCTCTCAGGATGCGCAGCGCGCGCGGTTGCAGGATTATGTCGCGCGCAACAGCGCCCGCGCCTCCACCGCCAAGCAGGCTGTCGCGTAGCCCTTAATTGTGAGATGAGAAATCCAACGAAATCAACGGCCTT
>CAZJCT010000184.1:0-2496 GCA_964544675.1 uncultured Sphingobium sp. | reverse complement strand
CGGGGTCGGCGAGGACATAGCGGCTGTTGAAGATGTTCAGCCCCTTGTTCTCCATCGCGCCGAAATTGAAGTCCGCAACAGCCACGATGTTGAACACGTCGAGGTCATATTCGCGGCCATAGACGCGCTCGTCCCACGCCATCGAGTCCTTGAGCGCCTTCATCGCATGGCCGGTGCGCGGCAAATCGGCTTCGCGCACCCAGATGCCCAGCGACACCTCGCGCCCGCTCATCGTCGTGAAACGGTCGGCGTTGCAGGCCAGGTCGCCGGCGACCAGCGCGAACAGGTAGCAGGGCTTGGGGAAGGGATCGGTCCAGCGCGCATAATGGCGCCCGCCGTCGAGGTCGCCGCTCTCCACCGGGTCGCCATTGGCGAGCAGCACCGGATAGGTCGCCTTGTCCGCGCGCAGCGTCACGTCGTATCGCGACAGCACGTCGGGCCGGTCGGGGAAGAAGGTGATGCGGCGGAACCCTTCCGCCTCGCACTGGGTGCACAGCAGCCCGCCCGAGGCATAAAGGCCCATCAGCTTGGTATTCGCCGCCGGGTTCAGCTCGACCTCGGTCTCGATGACATGCGACTCGCCGGTCAGCGCAATGACGAGCGCCTCATCCTCCAGCGCGTAGGCGTCCGTCGCCAGATCGACGCCATCGACAGCCACGCGGACGGGCACGATGCCGTCGCGATCGAGCCGCAACGGCCGGTCATGCGCGCCGCTGCGTTCGACTGACAGCCGCGCATGGACGCGGGTCGATGCCGCGCCCAGGTCAAAGACCAGCGCGATATCGGGCACGCGCCAGTCGGGCGGCCGGTAATCCTCACGGCGGATGACGGGCGGGGCGGAATCGGGGGTGCGCTGCATGTCGGCCATGTCCGACAGGTAGGCGGTGGCGTCGGCGGCGGCAATGGCGATGGAAACGGAGCGGAGCGAAAGCGTGAATCGCCCCATCCTCCGACCGGACGTCAGGCGGCGGCGCGACCGCTCGAAAGCATCCGCGCGACGACGTCCTCAAAGTCCCGGATCGACGCATAGACCACCTTGACCGACGCGCAATATTCGGCCTCCTGCGGATCGACGGCGACAGCCGGCCAGTTCGCCTGATGGAAGGCGATGGCAGAGCGCATGCTGTTCAGGGCGTTACGAAACTCACCTTCGAGATGACGACAGGTCCCCGCATTGAAACAGGCCTCACCCGCATCGGCGATGTTCTGGACGGCCAACTGCGCCTGGCGCCGCAAGCCGACATAGGCTTTCCGCCAGTTTTCGGGGCAGGTGGTCCGCAGGACTCGCATCTCTGCGCCGCTCTGCTGCAGAGCGCCGAGAGCCTCATTCAGAGCTTCGATGGTCACGACATCTCTCCCCGGCGAAACCTTTGGTTGATTCTTCTATCGCCACTCCACAGCCTAGATGGCGAATGATAAAATTTTATTATCACTCGCATCCGGCGGGACGTACATGTCGCGCCTGCGCGGCCGGTCAGCGGGAGAAACGATGGAAGCGATGCCTCCCGAACCTGGCGCAACGGCCACATCGCAAGGGAATCGGCGCCTCCTGGTCTTCGGGCTCGGCTACACGGCGGCGCGGCTCGCGCTTTGCCTGCGCGAGGCGGGGTGGCAAGTGGATGCGACCGGCAGCGCGGGCAACCTGAGCTTCCAGCAGAGCGACATGGTCGAGATCGCCATAGCCCGCGCGACGCATATCCTGTCGTCCGTGCCGCCCGATTCCTCGACCGGCGACGACCCGGTGCTTGCCGCTTATGGCGACGCGATCCGGAGAAGCGGTGCGGAGTGGATCGGCTATCTGTCCTCGACCGGCGTCTATGGCGACACCGGCGGCGCATGGGTCGACGAAAGCGCGCCCGTCGGCCAGGGACGCCGGCAGGCACGCGCGGTGGCGGATCTGCGCTGGCAGGAACTGGGAGCGCGGGTCCGCATCTTCCGACTGCCCGGCATCTACGGTCCCGGCCGCTCCGCGCTCGACCGCGTGGCGCAGGGCAGGGCGCACCGCATCGACCTGCCCGGCCAGGTGTTCAGCCGCGTCCATGTCGACGACATCGTCAGCGGCATCGCGCTCAGCTTCGCGGGACCACCGGGGCTCTACAACCTCGCCGACGACTGTCCGTGCGACCAGAATCGCGTGATCGAGGCGGCATCGGCGATGCTGCGAGTCGCGCCACCGCCGCTGCAATCGCTCGATGAAGCAGGGCTTGGCCCGATGGCGCGCGCCTTCTATGCGGAGAACCGGCGCGTGGCGAACGGCCGGGCGAAGCGGCTGCTCGGCTGGCAACCGCGCTATTCCGACTATCGCTCGGGCCTGCGCGCGTGCCTCGCCGAGTCGCCGCCCGCTCCAGATTGACAGCAGCGCCGCTTTCCCCTATCGGCGCGCCTTCGGACAAAGGCCGCGCCTGTCGCGGCCCTTTTTTGTCGCCCCGTTCAAATTCGAATCGCCCAGAGGAATGACCGATGAAGCGCACTTTTCAGCCGAGCAACCTGGTCCGC
>CAZJCT010000183.1:0-2533 GCA_964544675.1 uncultured Sphingobium sp. | reverse complement strand
ACATGCGCCGGGCAGTTCATCGGCTTGAGCGCCATCCAGTCGGCATCGTCCGACACGATCGGGCCTTCGTCGTCGACATTCGGCACCTCGTCGGGGATGACGAACATGTTTTCGCGATATTTGCCCCAGTGGCCGGACTGTTCCCACTGGCGCGCGTCCATCACCTGCGGCGTCTTGACCTCGCGATAGCCGGCGCCGTCGATCGCGCGGCGCATATAGGCCTCGAGCACGCGCCAGATGACATAGCCCTTGGGATGCCAGAAGACCGAGCCGTGCGCCTCGGCCTGGAGGTGGAACAGGTCCATGTCCTGTCCCAGCCGGCGATGGTCGCGCTTGGCGGCTTCCTCCAGCCGGGTCAGATGCGCGTCGAGCTGCTTCTTGTTGAGCCAGCCGGTGCCGTAGACGCGGCTGAGCATCGCGTTCTTCTGGTCGCCGCGCCAATAGGCACCCGATACGCGCGTCAGCTTGAACGCCTGCGGGTCGAGCTTGCCGGTCGAGGGCAGGTGCGGCCCGCGGCACATGTCGTACCAGCCGTCCGCGCTGTCCGGAGCGCCGGAGTGATAGACCGTCAGCTCCTCGCCCTCGGGCAGTTCAGCGGCCCATTCGGCCTTGAAGCTCTCGCCGCCCGCGCGCCATTTCGCGATCAGCTCGTCGCGGGCGATGACTTCGCGGATCAGCGGCTTGTCGGCGGCGATGACGCGGCGCATCGCCTCCTCGATCGCGGGCAGGTCCTCCTCGGTAAAGGGGCCACGGCCGGGGGCGGGCGCGAAGTCGTAGTAGAAGCCGTCCTCGGTCGCCGGGCCAAAGGTGATCTGCGTGCCCGGATAGAGCGCCTGCACCGCCTCGGCGAGCACATGCGCATAATCATGGCGGACGAGTTCAAGCGCGTCGGCCTCGTCCTTCGCGGTAACCAGCGCGAGCGCCGCGTCGGCCTCCAGCGGGCGGTTGAGGTCGCGAAGCTCGCCATCGACGCGCGCGGCAATCGCCGCTTTGGCAAGGCCGGGGCCGATCGCAGCCGCGATTTCCGCCGGGGTCGTGCCGCGCGCGACTTCGCGCGAGGAACCGTCGGGCAGGGTGATGCGGATCATGGCGGACACGGGAAGGAACCTCGCAGTCAAGGGGCAGAATCATCGGCCGGAATCGCGGCACCTGTCCCTTAAGCGGGGCGGCGGGGCTGTCAATGGCGAGCGCCTGCGGGGGCGCACGCGGGCGATCTTTGCGCAAGGTCAATGATCAGGGGGCGGGAACGCGGCAGCGAGGGGCATTGGCCCATTGAGGAGACGATCCATGTCCGAGTTTCTGATGCAGACCCCTGTCCTTGTCTTCGCCGGCATGGTGACAGCCTTTTCGCTGGCGCTGCTCTACATTTCCGTGACTGACGCGCGCCACCAGTAAGCGTCAGCGCGGATCGAGGCGAAGCGTCGCTTCGCGGCGCAAGGTCGCGGTGCCGTCGCGCTCGACCGCGAAAGTGGCGCGATAGTTCCCCGGCCGCCAGCCCTCGGCAGGGCGTCGGCGGCCCGCGAACAGCATCCATTGCGCCTTGGGCGACGGCATGTCGGCGCTGTTCTCCGCGACGGTGCTGCCGTCAGGCCCGCTGATCCTGACGATGATGCGGTCGCCTGTGCGCAGCCCGATGGCGCGGCCGTAGAAGACCAAGGCGTCGGGATTCGCGGACGGGGCGCGGATCGCCTCGTCCTCGATGGCGTCCATGGTGACGGGTGCGGCAGAGAAACCGCTGTTGATGATCTCCGTCGACCGATAGGCCAGCGCGCGCGCCGCGGCGGCGTTCCACAGCGTCGCGGTCGCGGCGCGGGCCGAGCAGCGGTTCGCTGGCAACTCCGGCGCGAACGGGTTCACGATCTCCTCGCCCCTGCGGACCGAAAGGTGAAGGTGCGGAAACTGCGTGTCGCCCGACAGGCCGACCAGCCCCAGCCGATCGCCCGCCGTGACCTGCTGCCCCGGCCGCACCGCCAGCGATCCGCGCGCCATATGGCAATATTGGGTCTGCCACCCGCCGCCATGATCGATGACGACGCCGTTGCCGCATTCGCGCCCCCTGACGCCTGCCCGATCGGCTTCGCTGGCGAGCGGACGATCCGCCTCGCCGTCGCGAACCGCGCGCACCCGGCCCGCCGCCGCCGCCAGGACCGCTACGCCCCGCCGCTGCGCCGCCGTGGTGGCCAGGCGGATGTCGGTGCCCTTGTGCCCGTCATAGGCGCGGGTTCCGCAGCGATGATCGGTCGCGCCCGGCCCCGCGTCATGATCGACATATTGCTGGATGAAGCAATCGGTGCCGGGACGGCAGGCAATGGGAAGCGCCAGGGACGGCGCGGGGGCGGCCGCCGCAAGCAGCAGCGCCGCCGCGATGCTCAATGCGCCGCGCCCCAGCTCGGCCCCGTGCCGATCTCGACCCCCAGCGGCACCGAGAGGCTGACCACCGGCTCGGCAGCGGTCGCCATCACGCGCTCGATGACCGGCCGCGCGCGTTCGACATCGCCCTCGGGCAGTTCGAACACCAGCTCGTCATGGACCT
>CAZJCT010000182.1:0-2556 GCA_964544675.1 uncultured Sphingobium sp. | reverse complement strand
CGTCCACGCCCCAGTCCTGGAAGCCATAGACGTTGGTGAAGATGCGGTCCTTGTCCTCCAGCGGCCCGACGAAGGGTGAAGGGCTGCTCAGAGGGGTGTTCGCTTCAGTCACAGCCGCACCTCCGATGCCACACCGTCATGCTGAACTTGTTTCAGCATCCACTCGTGCAGAGCACAGCCAGCATGCGCAGCGCCAATGGGCCCTGAAACAAGTTCAGGGTGACAGGAAAGGAGCTTACAGCGCATCACCAGTTCCCCCGGTAATCATGGTTTTCGCCGACCATTTCCTTGAGGCTCGTCGGCCCACCTTCCGGACAACTCGTCTGGCGATCGATCTGCGGCCCGATCTTCGGCTGCTTGCCGGCGGTCAGGTCGTCGAGGATCGCGCTCATGCTATCGTAGGTCAGGTCTTCGTAGTTATCGTCGTTGATCTGGACCATCGGCGCGTTGGCGCAGGCGCCGAGGCATTCGACCTCAGTCAGCGTGAACAGACCGTCGGGCGTCGTCGCGCCCTTAACCAGCCCCTTGTTCTTGCACGCCGCGAACACGTCGTCGGAGCCACGCAACATGCACGGCGTCGTGCCGCACACCTGCACATGATAGCGGCCGACGGGCGCCAGATTGTACATGGTGTAGAAGGTCGCAACCTCATAGGCGCGCATGTACGGCATGCCGAGCTGCGCGGCGACATATTCGATCACGGGCACGGGCAGCCACCCTTGCGTCTGCGTCTCCGCTCCCACCTGCCGCTGGGCGAGATCGAGGAGCGGCATCACGGCGGACTGCTGGCGACCGGCGGGATAGCGCGCGATGACCTTCTCGGCCTGGGCGGCGTTTTCCGGCGTCCATGCGAAAGCACCCCAGCGGGCGCGGACTTCGGCTTCGTCAGGGATTTGCGGCGCGTCAGCCATGATACTCTCCGCGCTCCTGCGAAGGCAGGAGCCCAGCTTGGGAATTGACGTGCTCCTGCGCAGGCAGGAGCCCAGGGAAGTATGGCAGCGCGGCCTGCCCTGGGTTCCTGCCTTCGCAGGAACACAAAATCGGATGGGCTACCTTCACCGCAAGAACTCCACCCGCGAACACAGTTCGCCCTCAAAGGAATAAATCGCCATCACCTCGAACGGCGCGACCAGCTCCGACCCGTCGCTGGCGGGACCGCGAGTCACATGCTCGCGGAACAGCACATAGTCGCCGATCGCCTGGCGCTCGACGATCTCCGCCCGGTTCTGCGGCCACTTGGCGAAGGCGGCCGCGAGACCGGCGCGCGTGCCCTCCTTGCCTTCCCGCACCACCGCGCCGCGATAACTCGCTTCGCAGGCATCGTCGGTCATGTAAGACACATAGGTGTCCACGTCCTGCGCGTTGTAGGCAGCGATCATCGCCTCAGCGATGGCGACGCGGTCGGTGGCGGCGATGAGGGTGGCGGTTTCACTCATGCCAACACCTCGTCACCCTGAACTTGTTTCAGGGTCCATTTGACGGGGTGCGAGGCCGCAAGTGGGCGTACAATGGATGCTGAATCAAGTTCAGCATGACGGATGGTCGCGCGGGTTCCGACTTGGTCGGGGATGTGGGGTGCGTCAGCCATGCGTCTTCTCGCCACGCTTCGAGGTTAGCGTTCGAATTTTAATTGCGTTCGACACGCGGAAAATAGGTACTACCGAGCCCGCAATTACAAGGCTCACGCCACTTATTCTAATCAAAAGGTCTGGCGCTCCGAGAATCAGAAGTGCCCCAACTACCAGCATTGGAGGCGCTAGAATCATTGCGACCAACAACTGCACATGGCAGAAATCGTTGGCCAGCGTCCAATCGATAGCCTGGATATACCGGCTGACAATGCTCACGGCGCCCACTCCCCAATACTGCCATCCCCTCTAAGGCGGGAATTCAGTGGCTGGGGGATAGCGGGAGAGAGTTGGTCGTGTAGCGGCATCACCGGTCACACTCCCCGAACACGATATCCATCGCGCCCAGCACCGCCGTCGTATCCGCCAGCATGTGGCCCTTCATCATGAAGTCCATCGCCTGCAGATGGCTGAACGCCGTCGGCCGGATCTTGCAGCGATAGGGTTTATTCGACCCGTCGCTGACGAGGTACACGCCGAACTCGCCCTTGGGGCTTTCGGTCGCGACATAGACTTCGCCGGCGGGGACGTGGAAGCCCTCCGTGTAAAGCTTGAAGTGGTGGATCAGCGCTTCCATCGACTGCTTCATCTCGCCGCGCTTGGGCGGCGCGACCTTGCGGTCGAGCGATTGCACCGGCCCCTCGGGCATCTGCTGAAGGCACTGCTTCATGATGCGCGCCGACTGGTACACTTCCTCGACGCGAACCATGAAGCGGTCGTAGCAGTCAAAATTGGTGCCGACCGGAACGTCGAATTCCATGCGGTCATAGACGTCATAGGGCTGGCTCTTGCGGATATCCCACGGGATGCCGCTGCCCCGGATCATCGGGCCGGAAAAGCCCCATTTCAGCGCGTCTTCCTTGCTCACCACGCCGATATCGACGTTGCGCTGCTTGAAGATGCGGTTGTCGGCGACCAGGCTGATCGC
>CAZJCT010000181.1:0-2604 GCA_964544675.1 uncultured Sphingobium sp. | reverse complement strand
TCCGCACCACCGACGTCACCGGTGAGGTCGTGCTGCCCGAGGGCACCGAGATGGTGATGCCCGGCGACAACGTGAAGCTTGGCGTCAAGCTGATCGCCCCGATCGCGATGGACCCCGGCCTGCGCTTCGCGATCCGCGAAGGTGGCCGTACCGTCGGCGCAGGGGTTGTCGGTTCGATCACGAAGTAATATAGGCGCACATCCGGCCGGGTCGTCCGATTCGGCCGGATTGCTTTTCTCAGCGCTTCGCGGCCTGGCAGCCAGCTCGTGAAGCGCTTTTGTTTCGGCTCTTTCGCATCGGTTAAGTGGACATGGAAACGCAGAATATCCGTATTCGCCTGAAGGCATTCGACCATCGCGTGCTGGATCAGGCCACCGGCGACATCGCCGATACGGCGCGGCGCACCGGCGCCCTCATTCGCGGTCCCATTCCGCTGCCGACGCGCATTGAGAAGTTCACGGTCAACCGTGGCCCGCACATTGACAAGAAGAGCCGCGAGCAGTTCGAGGTCCGCACTTACAAGCGCATGCTTGACATTGTGCAGCCGACGCCGCAGACGGTCGACGCGCTGATGAAGCTGGACCTGGCTGCCGGCGTGAACGTCGAGATCAAGCTGGCTTAGGATATTCGACTATGCAGTGTCCCGGGAAGCGAGGTTCTCGACCATGTTTGGGCACAGTTTATCGCTGTGGGACCTGTGGGTCTGTCGGATGTGATTATGGCGACTGCACTAACTCTAATTTTGTGAGTGCAGGTTCTAAGTGCGGCAAGTGTGGGGCTCTCGCGAAAAAAGTTCGCGTGTAGCACTGCGAGAGATTGGGATACCGCGCGGCACCGCTCGCAAGAGCAACTGCCGTGGTCCATGGTCCCCCGTCGTGTTCCCTCGGGGGAACGCATCCGGCCCGGACGGGGTGACTTCAAATATTGGGTTGGCCGCCATGCAGCCTCGGCTGTCGGCGGTTTTTTCGTTGGATACGCCCCTGGGTTCGTGCCCATGGGCCTCTGTTGGGAGAATGGATCATGCGTACCGGCGTGATCGCGAAGAAAGTCGGGATGACCCGCCTCTTTCAGGAGGACGGACGGCATGTGCCCGTCACCGTCCTGTCGTTGGAGGACAATCAGGTCGTCGCGCGCCGCGAGATGGATCGTGACGGCTATGTAGCCGTGCAGCTTGGCGCTGGCGTCGCCAAGGCCAAGAATGTCGCCAAGCCGCAGCGTGGCCATTTCGCCAAGGCCGAGGTCGAGCCGAAGGCTCAGCTCGCCGAATTCCGCGTCGCCGAGGATGCTCTCCTCGATGTCGGCGCCACGATTCAGGCGGATCATTTCATCAACGGCCAGCTGGTCGATGTGACAGGTCACACGCAGGGCAAGGGCTTTGCCGGTGCCATGAAGCGCTGGGGTTTCGGCGGTATGCGCGCCACCCACGGTGTTTCGATCAGCCACCGTGCCCATGGTTCGACGGGTAACCGTCAGGATCCGGGCCGCGTGTTCAAGAACAAGAAGATGGCCGGTCACATGGGTGACCGCCAGCGCACGCAGCAGAATCTGGAAATCGTCCGTACCGACGTCGAGCGGGGGCTGCTGTTCCTGAAGGGCAGCGTTCCGGGATCGAAGGGTTCGTGGCTGCTCGTCAGCGACGCCGTCAAGGTGCCGATGCCGAAGGATGCGCCCTATCCGGCGAGCGTCCGTGCCGCCAACAACAATGCCCCGGCAGCCGCTGACCTCCCCGCCGATACCCCGGCCGAGGATGCTGTCGCGCCTGAGGCGACCGAAGGCCAGGAGGGCTAAGCGATGAAGGTCGATGTCAAAACGCTCGACGCGCAGAGCGCCGGTGAGGTCGAGCTGAACGACGCCGTGTTCGGTGTCGAGCCGCGCGCCGATATCCTGCACCGCGTCGTGCTGTGGCAGCTCGAAAAGCGCCGCGCTCCGGCTTCCGCGACGCGCGAGCGTTCGGATGTCGCTCGCACGGGCAAGAAGTTCGGTCGCCAGAAGGGCGGCGGTACGGCTCGTCACGGCGATCGCCGCGCCCCGATCTTCATCGGCGGTGGTAAGGCGCACGGTCAGCGTGCCCGCACCTTCGGTCACGATCTGAACAAGAAGGTCCGCGCGCTCGGCCTCAAGATGGCGCTCAGCACCAAGGCGAAGGCCGGTCAGTTGACGGTCATCGAGAATCTGGACGTCAAGGACGGCAAGACCCGCGAACTGGCGGGCAACCTCGCCAAGCTCAACCTGGGCCGCGCTCTGTTCATCGACGGCGACGCGGTGAACATCAGCTTCGCCAAGGCGTCGGGCAACCTGATCGGTGTCGATGTGCTGCCGGCGGTGGGCGCCAATGTCTACGACATCCTTCGCGCCGACACGCTGGTTCTGACCCGCGCGGCGATCGAAAAGCTGGAGGCGCGCTTCGCCCTCCCGGGAGGGGCTGAGTAATGGCTAAGAAGCAGACCACGGCGGTCGCGAACCGCCATTACGACGTGGTGCTCGCGCCGCACATCACCGAGAAGGCGACGCTGTTGTCGGAGAACAACGCCGTCGTGTTCAAGGTCGCCAACGACGCGTCCAAGCCGGAGATCAAGGCTGCTGTCGAGGCGCTGTTCGGCGTCA
>CAZJCT010000180.1:0-2610 GCA_964544675.1 uncultured Sphingobium sp. | reverse complement strand
ATCGGTCGCCGGTCGGCGCGTACTATAGCAAGGGTCGGCAAAGGGCAATCCCGCTGTGTCGCCCGGGACGACGCGCGGAACAAGACGCCGATCCGGCCGGTTGAAGGGGCAAAGGAGCAGCCCATGGCCACCCAGCCCGAAATCCCCCCGCCCGACACGATCCAGCCCCAGTCCCCCCCGGAGACCCCGCCGATCGACCCACCCGACGAGACGCCCTATCGCGAACCGCCAGAGGTGGTCCCCGACGCGCCCGATGTGGACGAGCCCGACAGGGGACCGGATGAATTGCCGCCGTTTCCCGGGGGTTGACGGGTGCCATCGACGATCGACAGGAACGCCAGTGCCTCGTCGGCAGGCACGAAGAAGTTGAGACCGGTCGAAGCCCCCTGGATCTGAACACCGCTCTGCGCCAAGCCCACCACGCGGGCTTTGCCATCAACCAGGGGACCGCCGCTGTTACCGCGCTGGACGCTGACGTCGCTTTGCAGGAAGCTGTACCCGTGCTGCACCCGGCGAGCGGAAAGGACCCCCTTGGTGAGGCTGTTTTGCAGCGCGCGATCTAGCGGCGCGCCGATAGCGTAGACGTCCTCGCCCACGGCGGCGCCTTCGGCGCGCAGACGCAGAGGCAATCGCTTGCGCGCATCGCCGGCGACCAGTGCGATATCGCGGCCCGGATCGCTGCGAATGACCTCGCCCACCGCCTCCAGCCCATCTGACCAGCGCAGCTTTACATATTTGCTGCTGCCCACAACGTGGTGGTTGGTGAGGAAATAGCCGTCGCTGCTGATCAAAAAGCCGCTGCCATGGCCGGACCCCGAGAGGATGAGCACCGTCGCACCGACGGCTTCCGACAGGGTTCGGGCAGCGAGACCGGACAGGCGCATGGGCAAGGGGGCAAAACGACCGGTCGGCGCGCGCGCCACCCGAGGGTCACTGGGTGTCCCCACCAACGCCTTCTGAAGGACGCCCGTGTCGAGCAGGGCGCGAACATTATCCTCGAACGCCCCGACCACCAGCCCGCCTATACCCGACAGGTCGGCTTTCGGCTGCTTGTAGCTGCCTTCCGTCTCCGCCCGTGCGACGACCTTGCGGTCAAGGCGGCTGTAGAGCTGCCAATCGATTGCCAGCGAGGCGTTGCCTTTCACCGACTGGCTATCGCCGAGCCCGCTGTGCGGCATGCAGGCGTCAACGGCGATCGACCGGATCGTGCCACCGACCAGAAACTCCGCACGCCCTGGAAGATCGGTCTCGAACATCTCTGCGGTGCCCCCGATCACGTCAAATCCCGCCGCCTCCAGCCGCTCGCGGAATACGTCGTCGAAATCATCGATGTCGAGCTCATGCCGCCCGGTCTTCCACCCCAGCCGTCCGCCGCCGACACACAGCAGTCCGACCTTCATCTTGCCATAAGGCTGACCCCGGTCGAGCTTGACGACGATCTTGCTGAGTTGGACAGGGCGTGTGGGGGTGTCCGGAGCGATTTGGATCGCCGATCCGCGCGCCCCGTGAACCGAGCAAAGGGAGG
Organism: uncultured Sphingobium sp.; assembly: GCA_964544675.1. GTDB lineage: Bacteria > Pseudomonadota > Alphaproteobacteria > Sphingomonadales > Sphingomonadaceae > Sphingobium. Next base: position 1,085 of record CAZJCT010000180.1, on the reverse strand, counting down.
CAGCGACGGCCATCAGCGCGAGGTTACATCCTTGCCGCGCCGTAAGGCTCACCGCCACGAACCTAGTCGGCGTCCTTCAATCCGACGCACTGCTTCCAGATTCCGCCGATGGTGCCGAACTGCTTTCGATACTCGATACGGCTGCCCGTACCCTCAGCGTACACGCTGAACGCGAGGGAAACACCACCATAGCCATTCTTGAGAAGCACCACTTTGGAACCGTCATCGCGATCCATGGCAGAGGTATTATTCTTGTTAGCGAGACAGAATGCCACTTCGTTCTGGCTCTTGGTGGAGTGGAAAACCTCGGTAGGCTCTTTACTCAACACCTTTTGAGTTGAAGCGCAGCCGGTCAGCGCAAGCGCCCCGCAACCAGCGATCCCCAACAGCAACGTATTCTTCATCGTCCCCCCCTTACCGGTCCTACCCCAGCGCCTTCTTCAGCGCCTCGTTCACCACCTGCGGGTTGGCCTTGCCCTGCATCGCCTTCATCGTCTGCCCCACGAAGAAGCCGAACAGCGCTTCCTTGCCGCCCTTGTACTGCGCGACCTTGTCGGCATTGTCGGCCAGCACCTTCGCCACCGCAGCGTCGATCGCGCCGGTGTCGGACGTCTGCCTCAGCCCCCGCTGCTCGACGATATCCGCCGGGCGCCCGCATTCGTCCAGCATGATCTCGAAGACCTGCTTGGAAATCGTACCCGAAATGGTTCCATCGGCCACGAGCGCGAGCAGTTCGGCGCCCTGCTCCGGCGTGACGGGCGAATCCTCGAGCGTGCGGCCGAGCCGGTTGAGCGCGCCGAACAGCTCGGACAGCAGCCAGTTCGCGGATGCTTTCGCGACCTCGCCCTCGCTCTTCTTCTGGATTCGCGCGGCTTCGGCGAGCAGCGCCTCGAACCAGCGCGCCGTCTCCGCCTCCGCCGTCAGAACAGCGGCATTGTAGGGGGAGAGACCCAGCGCCTCCTCGTACCGCCGCCGCTTGGCGTCGGGCAGCTCGGGCAGCGAGCGACGGCATTCCTCCAGGAAGGCGTCGTCGAGCTCGAGCGGCAGCAGGTCGGGATCGGGGAAGTAGCGATAGTCGTGCGCAT
>CAZJCT010000179.1:0-2671 GCA_964544675.1 uncultured Sphingobium sp. | reverse complement strand
CCATGCCGACCGCGAGCCGGTTGGGCAGCGGCTGGTGCCCCGACGCGGCGATGGCATCGTCGAAGAAGCGGTGGGGCAGGTCGACATGGATGCCGGCGCCGTCGCCCGTCTTGCCGTCGGCGTCGACCGCGCCGCGATGCCACACCGCTTTCAGCGCGTCGATCGCGCTCGCCACCACGCGGCGCGAGGGCTTGCCGTCGGTCGCGGCGACAAGGCCGACGCCGCAGGCATCGCTTTCGAACTCGGGGCGATACATGCCTTCGACGGCAAGGCGCTGGCGTTCGGCGGTAAGATCAGTCATGGGCTTCATCCGTGAGCAGATGGTTGTCGGTGACGTAGCTGTCCACGCGGTCGATCATCGCGATCAGATCGGGCGCGAAATGCCAAGCCTTGTTGATGCAAGCCGTCAGTTGCGTGACGGTCAGCAGATAGTCGTGGGCCAACGCGTTGCGGACCTTGGTAATCTCATGCCACCGGTCGATATCTTCAACGATACCGAGCCTGTGCATCATTGTGATCAGCTCGCCGAGCGCCTTCGTGCGCAGGGTCACGCCCTTCGCGGCCGCGACCGAACGGAAAAGCCGCCGGACGACCTGATCCTGCGTCATTTCGTAGCGCTTCGAAAACGCTGCGACATGGAACGACAGATGTTTCGTCTCATCGACAGGCGCGTCCGCCGGCAATGGGAAAACATCGGCGTGATCAGAGAGCTCGTCGATGAACCTTGCCTTGCGCTGGCGAAGGGCAATCAGCGCATCCTCCAGGATTTCCTGTTCCGGCGTCATAGGATGATACCGTCACGATAGGCGAGACGTTCAAAACCGCGCGGCACAGCCCCCCGGCAGGAAACCAGCACATCGACCTTGTCATGACGCAGTTTCGTCCACAGCGCGCTGCGCAGGCTTTCAAGCCTCTGCGGCGCATCGTCGAACGGATCGGCCTCGACATGCAGATCGACATCGCCGCCGTCGAGATCATCGAACCGCCGGCTGCCGAACAGCCGCACGACGACGGTGTCGCCGAAAGCCTCATGTGCCGCCGCCTTGATCGCGGCGACGTCTTCGGGCGACAGCCTCATTGCCCGCCCCCTTCGCCTGCGGCCCAGCGGGCCATGGTGCGCGCGGTCGCGGCCGGAACGGCCATGCCGAGCTTCCTGGTGTGCGCGGCGATGGCGATTCCCGACACTTCGGCGATCAGCGCTGACACCTTCTGCGTCTTGGCGAAGACGGCGGTGCGGCTGAAGGCTTCCAGTGCGGGGCGGTCGCTTTCGTCGATCGTATCCATCGCGGCGCGGCGACCGTCGGCGCGCATTCCTTCGGCGTCGAGGCCGTCGGACGCGATCACGCCGCGCTGCATCGCGGCCACCAGCTTGGCACCGGTGGGCGTGCGGAAGAAGGTGACGAGTTCGCGAATCTCGGCGGGGGTCAGCGCCTCGGCATAGACGCGCATCGCATCGCCGCGGAGTTGATCGAGCGTCTGGCGATAGGTCGCGGTCACCTCGTCGAGGCCGCTTTGCACATAGGCGTCGCGAAGCCCCGGACGCCGCGCCTCGAGCGCGACCGCCTGCTCGTCGCCCTCGAACCGCCCGTTCAGCTCCGCGCCCCAACCGTCGCGCGCCGCCGCCAGGATGACGTCGGCGGGCACGACCAGGTCGATGAGCTGCGCCAGATCGTCTGTCGCCGGTTCGGCAACGGCGGCAGGCGCGGCCGCGACCGGAATGGTGCCGGCGCACAGCATCAGCAGCGCGAGGGAGGGCAGGGCGGTACGCATCGTCAGGCGGGCGTCAGTTCCCGCGCGACACCGACCCCGGCCTTCGCGCGCAGATAGCTGTGCATATGCTCGGTCACGTCGCGCCCGTCGCGGATCGCCCACACGACCAGCGACGCGCCGCGAACGATGTCGCCCGCAGCGAACACGCCGTCGAGGCTGGTCATCATCGTCTTGTGATCGACGCGCAGCGTGCCCCAGCGAGTCACGGACAGCTCGTCCGCGCCGAACGCCTTCGGCAGGTCTTCGGGGTCGAAGCCCAGGGCCTGGATAACGAGGTCCGCCTCCAGCACGAACTCGCTGCCCGGATCGGGCTCGGGCGCGCGGCGGCCCGATGCGTCGGGCTGGCCCAGCCGCATCTTGGTCGCCTTCACCTTCTGGACGCTGTCGCCGCCGTCGAAGGAGACGGGCGCCGCGAGCCAGACGAACTCGACGCCTTCCTCCTCGGCATTGGCGACCTCGCGCTGCGATCCCGGCATGTTGGCACGGTCGCGGCGATAGAGGCACTTGACCGACTTGGCGCCCTGGCGGATCGCGGTGCGCACGCAGTCCATCGCGGTGTCGCCGCCGCCGATCACGACGACATTCTTGCCGGTCGCGAGCAGCGATCCGTCCTCATGCCCCGGAACCGCGTCGCCAAATCCGGCGCGGTTGGACGCGATCAGGAAATCGAGCGCCTTGACGATACCGCCCAGGCCGATGCCCGGCATCTTCATGTCGCGCGCCTTGTACACGCCGGTTGCGATCAGGATCGCGTCATGGCGTTCGCGCAGCTCGGCGAGGGTGGCGTCCTTGCCGACCTCGAACCCCTCGTGGAAGACGATGCCGCCGTCCTTCAGCCGCTGGACCCGGCGCATGACGACGTCCTTCTCCAGCTTGAAGCCGGGGATGCCATAGGTCAGCA
>CAZJCT010000178.1:0-2684 GCA_964544675.1 uncultured Sphingobium sp. | reverse complement strand
CCCCCGGCATGTAACACGATGGCCTGGTTTTACGCCGCCGAATGGCCGACTTTTGGTACCCCTCCGGCGAGGGCCGCCTTGCGTGGATAGGTATCGAGCGCTCTTAAGCGTGCTCTTGTGAGCGCGCTTAGGAGTGGTCGATGGGTCAGGTGACGGTGTTTTCGGGGCCGGAGCGGCGGCGGCGGTGGAGCGATGAGGAGCGGCTGCAGATCCTGTCCGAGGCTTTCGCGCCGGGCGCGTGCGTTGCCCAGGTGTGCCGACGGCACGATATTTCTTCGGCGCTGATCTACACCTGGCGGCGCAAGTTGCTCGATGCAGGCGTGGAGCGGGAAGCAGAGCTGCCCGAGGCACTTCCGACGCCGGTGTTCGCCGAAGCGGTGATCGACGAAGATGTGATGGCGGCCGGCGCTGCCGAGCACCCCGCGATGATCATCGACCTGCCGCGCGGCAAGCGGCTGAGCATTTTCGCGGCGGCACCGCCGGCCCTGGTCGCTGCGGCGCTGAAGGGGCTGCGATGATCCCTTCGGGCGCGCGGGTGTGGATCGCGCTCGGCCACACGGATATGCGCAAGGGCATGCAGGGCCTGGCGCTGCTGGTGCAGCAGGGTCTCAAGCGTAATCCGCACGGCGGCGATCTGTTCGTGTTCCGTGGCCGCGCAGGCTCGCTGATCAAGATCATCTGGCACGACGGGATCGGCATGTCGCTCTACGCCAAGCGGCTAGAGAAGGGCCGGTTCGTATGGCCCTCAGCGACTGAGGGAACGGTGTCGCTGACCCCCTCGCAGCTGGCCTGCCTGCTGGAGGGGATCGACTGGCGCAACCCGCAGTATACATGGCGGCCACAGAGCGCCGGATAATCGGCGCGAGGCGGTGTTTTGCCCTTGCAGCAGAGGGTGGATGATGATTCACTCCGGTCTATGGAAGCCGCCATTTCGCCCCTTCCGGACGACGTTGAAGCGCTCAAGGCGCTGGTGGCGGCGATGGCCCGCAAGGCCGATGAGGCAGAGGCCAAGCTTGCCAACGCCATGGCCCACCAGAGCGCCATCGAGGCGCTGATCGCTCACCTCAAGCTGCAGATCGCCAAGCTCAAGCGCGAGCAGTATGGCCCCAGCGCCGAACGCAGCCGCCGTCTGCTCGACCAGATGGAGCTGCAGCTCGAAGAGCTCGAGGCTGATGCCGCCGAAGACGACCTGATCGCCGAGGGAGCGGCGGCCAAGACCGCCACGGTCACCGCCTTCGAGCGCAAGCGCCCGGCAAGGAAGCCGTTCCCCGAGCATCTGCCGCGCGAGCGCGTCGTGGTGCCTGCGCCCTGTTCCTGCCCGGCATGCGGTGGGGATCGGCTCTCGAAGCTCGGCGAGGACGTCACCGAGACACTCGAGGTGATCCCGCGCTCGTGGAAGGTGATCCAGACGGTGCGCGAGAAGTTCTCGTGCCGCGACTGCGAGAAGATCGCGCAGGCCCCCGCGCCCTTCCATGTGGTGCCCCGCGGATGGGCCGGACCCAGCTTCCTCGCGATGCTCCTGTTCGAGAAGTATGGACAGCACCAGCCCCTCAACCGCCAGGCCGAGCGGTTTGCCCGCGAAGGCGTGCCGCTCAGCCTCTCGACTCTTGCCGATCAGGTCGGGGCAGCTGCCCATGCGCTGATTCCGATCTACAAGCTCATCGAGACGCATGTTCTGGCTGCAAACCGGATCCACGGTGACGATACCACCGTGCCGGTCATGGCGAAGGGCAAGACCGATACGGCGCGATTATGGGTTTACGTACGCGATGATCGTCCCTTTGCAGGCACCGATCCTCCAGCTGCCCTGTTCCACTATTCGCGCGATCGGCGCGGCGAGCACCCGCAAGCCCATCTCGCGGCATGGTCCGGCATCCTGCAGGCCGATGCCTATAGTGGCTACAACGATCTCTATCGCGGGGACCGCGCCCCCGGTCCCGTGCTGGAAGCGGGCTGCTTTGCTCATGCGAGGCGCAAGTTCTTCGAGCTCGCCGATGTCCTGAGCTCAGCCCGCAAGAAGAGCCGCGGCCAGCGCGGCAGCATCTATCCGATCGCGCTCGAAGCCGTGCAGCGTCTCGACGCCCTGTTCGACATCGAGCGCGGCATCAACGGCAAGAGTCCTGCCGAGCGGCTCGCAGTCCGTCAGGAACTCAGCGCGCCGCTGATGGCCGAGCTCCACACCTGGCTTACCGCGCAGGTCGCCAAGCTATCGCGCGGTCATGACCTCACCAAGGCCTGCTTCTACATGCTGAAGCGCTGGGATGCGTTCACCCGCTTCCTCGACGATGGCCGCATCTGCCTCACCAACAACGCCGCCGAGCGCGCGCTGCGCTGCATCCCGCTTGGCCGCAAGGCATGGCTGTTCTGCGGATCCGATCGTGGCGGGCAACGCGCCGCCATCATCTACACCCTGATCCAGACCGCGAAGCTGGGCGACGTCGATCCGCAGGCATGGCTTGCTGATGTCCTCGCACGCATCGCCGATCATCCTGCCACCCGGCTCGACGAACTCCTGCCCTGGAACTGGGCGCCCCGTCCGAACGCGATCGCCGCGTAACCCGACCTACACTCCGGTCGGCATCACGCTGCGGCCTTCACCGGACGGATACGACTTTTGCTCCGCCGTTGACATTTGTTTGCGAACTTTCTACCCGAAGCAGAAGAGGCAAGCGTGGAGATTGCTA
>CAZJCT010000177.1:0-2832 GCA_964544675.1 uncultured Sphingobium sp. | reverse complement strand
ACGCAGGCTTCGTGCCCAACGACTATCAGGTCGGCCAGACCGGCAAGATCGTCGCGCCCGAAGTCTATGTCGCGGTCGGTATCTCGGGCGCCATCCAGCACCTCGCCGGCATGAAGGACTCCAAGACCATCATCGCCATCAACAAGGACGAGGACGCCCCCATCTTCCAGGTCGCGGACCTCGGCCTCGTCGGCGACCTCTTCAAGATCGTGCCTGAGCTTACCGAGAAGCTCTGATCGTCCCGACCTTGCGGAAACAATGCCCCGGCTCGCCATGCGACGCCGGGGCTTTTCGTCTGCGCACCCTCACCCCCTCGGCCGGTTGTGCGCTCCGCTTGCGGCCCGCCGATAGGGGTTAACAGCCTCTCAAGCGTCAATTCCGCTTTTCACGTCCCCGCAAATCGCCCAATGTCAGGAGCGCGCCTGAAATGCGGGGCGTTCGGGGAACGGCATGGAAAGCCTGCTGCTGCGGATTCTGCCGGAAGCGCCGCCATCTGCGCTCGTGCGCTACGCTGCTGCGTCGGCATTGATCCTGGCGACGGCGCTGATCCGCTATCTCGTCGATCCGTCGCTTCGCCCCTTCCCCTTCCTGCTGTTCTTTCCGGAGATGCTGCTGTGCATGCTGTTCTTCGGGCGCGGCGCCGCCTATCTGGCGGTGGCGCTCAGCATGGCCAGCGTGACCGCCCTCCATCTCGAGATACTGGGCGCCAGCTCGCTTGCGCCCGACCGCATCGTCGGGATCGCGATTTTCGGGCTGGTGGGGCTGCTCATCGTCGAGCTGACCGGCGCGCTGACCCGCGCGCTGGCAAAGCTTCGCGCGGCCGACCGGGAAAAGGCGCTGCTGTTCGACGAGCTTGTCCACCGCACCAAGAATGATCTTGCGACGATCAGCGCCGCGATTCACATGCAGCAGCGCGCCGCGACCAGCGAGGAGACACGCAACGCGCTCGCCGCCGCCGAGGGCCGGGTCGCCGTTATCGCCGCAGCGCAGAGCCAACTGCGCATGACCGGCGACAGCAGCCGCGTGGAGCTGAAACCCTATATGGAGACGCTGTGCCGCGGATTTGACGGGCTTGTTGCCGGGCTCCGCCCGATCATCATCAGCGTCGACTGCGAGCCCATCGCGGTGCCGATGGCATTTGCCGTCACCCTGGGCCTCATCATCAACGAGCTGGTCATCAACAGCCTGAAATACGCCTTTCCCGACGGATCGGCGGGCACCGTGGCGATCAGCGTCTCGCGCCATGGCGGGGGGCTGCGCGTCATCGTCGCCGACGATGGCGGGGGCTTTCCGCCCGATGCGACGCCCGGCATGGGAACGCGGCTCGTCGAGATGCTCGCGCGGCAGAAGAACGGCGCGGTCGCACGCGATCCGGTCGCCAGCGGATGCCGGATCGTCGTCGATCTGAACGACGCGCATATTGGCTGACCGCGAAATGACCGCCCGCATGACGACGTGAGCGAGGCTCTCGCCTTTGCGCCGGTCGGATCGTAGACCATGCGGCCATGATCCGGCCCCAACAGACCTGCCTTATCCTCCTTGCGGCGGGCCGGTCGCTTCGCTTCGGTGTCGAGGACAAGCTGTGCGCACCGCTAGCGGGCGAGCCTCTGGCGCTTCACGCGATCCGGGCGGCGGCTTCGCTGCCCTTCGCTCGGCGGCTGGCGGTCGTTTCCGGTTCGCGCTTTCCCTTCGCCGCGCATGGGTTCGATATCGTCGCGAATGACCAACCGGCGATCGGACTATCCCACTCGATCGGTCTCGGCACGCGAGCGGCGCGGCTGGGCGGAAGCGCGGCGGTCGTGATCATGCTGGCCGACATGCCGTGCATCAGCGGTTCGCATCTCGAGCGGCTGTTCGCCGCGTCCAGCGACCGGAGATCGATCGTGTTTTCGAGCGAGGGCGACAAGACGTCGCCGCCCGCGCTGATTGGATCGAAGCATTTCGGCACTCTCGCCACGCTAACCGGCGATCACGGCGCACGGGTGCTCGCGAAGGAGGCGGTGCTAGTCGAGGCCCCGCCAGGCGCGCTGGCGGATGTCGATACGCCCGCCGACCTCGCCCGGCTGGCAGAGGGGATCGCCCCCAACTAGGCCGTGAACTCATAAACTGAGCCGTATGAAGGGTTATCGCGCGCCGTCGATTTGACGCTGCGGAAACAGGCGGACCAGCATGAGGCTGATCGAGAATGTGATCGGCATGAACACCGCGCTCATAGTTAGCAACCCCAGCAGAACCATCCCGGGTGGTGGCCCATCTACCTCTTGGTCATAGAACACCCCAAGAGTACCAACGACCGCGACAAGGAGAGGAGCGGCCAAGCCAGCAGATATAACAGCGAGCTTGTTCCCGCCTTGAAGCCTACGGACGAGCGAGAACACGACACCTGTGACCATCGCCACGACCGATGCGGCACCGAGAATAATAGCTAGACCGACGAGCATGTTCTTAAAGTATAGCTCTGTCGAATGGTCTGCAAATGCTTCCATATGGCGCGAGTTTGCGATTCACGCTCACCAGAGCCGATATCGCGTCCGGGAGCTGATCGGGGACCAGGGAGCCACGCCGAACACCCCACCCAAGAGCAACCGGCGCTGGAAGCCCTGCTTCAGCAAGCGTTCTATCGCGAGCGCAACATCGTCGAGCGCTTCCTCTCCAAGCTAAAGCACTTCCGCCGCGTCGCTACCCGATATGAAAAGCTGGCCGCCAAATTCCTCGCCATGATCCAGCTCGCCTCAATGCGCCTGTGGCTCCGCGCTTATGAGTCTACGGCCTAAGCGATTTCCGGGAGCATGACCCGCACGCCGAAAATCCGCTCATGCATGCGGAGCGCAT
>CAZJCT010000176.1:0-2874 GCA_964544675.1 uncultured Sphingobium sp. | reverse complement strand
TGGACAAGATCGCCTTCCTGCCGTTCGGCCTGATGGTCGACAAATGGCGCTGGGGTGTGTTCGACGGGTCGATCAAGCCGGCCGACTATACCAGGGCCTGGAACGACCTCCGTCTGGAATATCAGGGGATCGTGCCGCCGGTCGCGCGCGGTGCGGAGACATTCGATCCCGGCGCCAAATATCATATCCCCGGCAACACGCCCTATATGCGCTATTTCCTCGCACGGGTGCTCCAGTTCCAGTTCTTCGAGTCCGCGTGCCGCCAGGCCGGATGGAAGGGGCCGCTCCACCGCTGTTCCTTCTATGGCAACAAGGAGGTCGGCAAACGGCTGAACGCCATGCTGGAAATGGGCGCGTCAAAGCCCTGGCCGGACGCGTTGCAGGCGTTCACCGGCACGCGCGAGATGTCGGGCAAGGCGATGATCCGCTATTTCGCGCCGCTCAAGAGCTGGCTCGATACGCAGAACAAGGGCAAGACCTGCAGCTGGCGATAACGGCAGACAAAAAAAGGGACCGGCAGTTGGCCGGTCCCGTGAAAGTCGTGCAGGGTCGCCCTTTCAGAGCGTGCCGAGCATATGTTCCGCCGATGACAGTTTGAAGTCGCCGGGCTGCTCGACGTTGAGCTGTTCGACAACGCCGTCATTGACGACCATCGAAAAGCGCTGGCCACGCGTGCCCAGCCCGAACTTGCTGCCGTCCATCTCGAGCCCGATCGCCTTGACGAAGTCGCCATTGCCATCGGCGAGCATCTTGACCGTGTCGCCTGCCTCTGCGGACTTGGCCCATGCGCCCATGACGAAGGGGTCGTTGACGGCGGTGCAGGCGATCTCGTCGATTCCCTTGGCCTTCAGTTCCTCAGCCTTGGCGATGAAGCCGGGGAGGTGCTTGGCGGAGCAGGTGGGGGTGAAGGCGCCGGGGACCGAGAACAGCGCGACCCTGCGACCCGCGAAGAAATCGTCGCTCTGGACCTGCTCCGGTCCGCCATCCGTCATGGTGGCGAAGGTGGTGGACGGCAATTTGTCTCCGACCGAAATGGACATCTGATCCTCCTGTTGATCCGCGGCCCGACCGTTTCGGGCGCGATGCGAAGCCCGGCACAGGTCGGGGCGGCGCGAGGGGTTTTCAAGGGCCGGGATGTTCCGGGCGCCAGCCATTGCGAGCGGGACCGGTTTGCGCGGAGCCGACGAAAGCACTACATCTGCCGCATGGCCAAGCCCGATCAGGAGCACCCATTTCGATCCTATGCGGGTCGCCTCCTGCTGGCGATGCCCGACATGCCCGATCCCAGTTTCCATCACGCGGCGATCGCGCTGTGTGTCCATGATGCGGACGGCGCGATGGGGATCGATCTCGCCACGACCCTGGAAGGCGTGAGCCTCCATGTATTGCTGGAGAATTTCGGGCTCGATACCGGGGGCGTGACCGACATGCCCGTGCTCCGTGGCGGCCCGGTGGAGCCGCGCCGCGGCTTCATCCTCCACAGCCTCGACTGGCGGAACGAGCATATGGTGTCGGTGGGCGACGCGTGGGGCCTGTGCGGATCGCTCGACATATTGCGCGACATCTCCGAAGGGCGCGGGCCCAGCCGCTATGTGGTCGCGCTGGGCTACGCCGGCTGGGGCGCGGGTCAGCTCGACGAGGAACTGACGCGGCCGGGCTGGTTCATCGGCGAGTCCCATGACGACATCCTGTTCGGCACGCGCGCGGAGCGGCGGTGGGAAGCCGCCTTCGCCCGCAGCGGCATAGACCCGAATCACATCGCGTCGCAGAGCGGTCACGCCTGACGCCTTGCTCGACGCAGCGCATATAAAGAAAGCTTTATATTTGCCTGGCGCCGGTCCGCTTGCTATGGCGGCGCATCTTTTTCGTTTCTGTCCTGACCGCGCACCATCGTGCGCCAGCAGTGGAGTATCATTCGTGGCCTCAGCACCCGCCATCGACGCCCGCGACCATGTGATCGCCGATATCGGCCTCGCCGACTTCGGTCGCCGCGAGATCATGATCGCCGAGACTGAAATGCCGGGCCTCATGGCCCTGCGCGAAGAATTCGGCGCCTCGCAGCCGCTGAAGGGCGCGCGGATCACCGGCTCGCTCCACATGACGATCCAGACCGCCGTGCTGATCGAGACGCTGGTGGCGCTCGGGGCCGAGGTGCGCTGGGCGACGTGCAACATCTTCTCGACGCAGGACCACGCCGCCGCGGCGATCGCGGCGCGCGGCATCCCCGTCTTCGCCATCAAGGGCGAGACGCTCTCGGATTACTGGGATTATGTCGGCCGCATCTTCGACTGGGGTGACGACGTCGCCAACATGATCCTCGATGATGGCGGCGACGCCACCATGTTCGCGCTGTGGGGCGCGCGGATCGAGGCGGGCGAGAGCCTGCCCGAGCCGGGCAATGCCGAGGAAGTCGAGTTCCAGCGCGCGCTCAAGGCGTTCGTCGCGGCGCGGCCGGGCTACCTGACGCGCAGCGTCGAGGCGATCCGGGGCGTGTCGGAAGAGACGACCACCGGAGTCCACCGCCTTTACCAGCTTGCCAAGCAGGGCAAGCTGCCGTTCCCCGCGATCAACGTGAACGACAGCGTGACCAAGTCGAAGTTCGACAATCTCTATGGCTGCAAGGAATCGCTGGTCGATGCGATCCGCCGCGCGACCGACGTCATGCTGGCGGGCAAGGTCGCGTGCGTCGCTGGTTTCGGCGATGTCGGCAAGGGATCGGCGGATTCGCTCCGCAACGGCGGCGCGCGCGTGCTGGTGACCGAGATCGACCCGATCTGCGCGCTGCAGGCCGCGATGGAAGGCTATGAGGTCGTGACGATGGAGGAGGCCGTCGCCCGCGCCGACATCTTCGTCACCGCGACCGGCAACGAGGAC
>CAZJCT010000175.1:0-2879 GCA_964544675.1 uncultured Sphingobium sp. | reverse complement strand
CCAGCAGTTCCTCGAGCGGGCCGAAGCCCAGCAGCTCGTCGACCAGCACCTTTTCGAGCGCGAACTGTTCGCGCCGGTTCAGCGTCAGCTTGAGCTCGGCCAGCACTTCCATGATGATCGGCCGGAATTCCTCCGCCAGCTCATCCTTGGACAGGGTCGCCGCAGCTTCGGGATCGACGCGCTCCAGCAGGCGGGGGAGGACCTGCTCCTTGATCTTGTGGACCGACGCCTCGAAACCCTGCGCCTGCTCGGTCGCCGAATGATCGGCGTTCATGCGGTCGTTGAGGCGGCCCATCGCTTCCGCGTTGCGGTCCGATACAGCGGACGGGCCGGGATCGGCAGCGGTCGGGGCGGCGGCCGCGATCGGCGCGCTGTTTTCTCCCGGCATCGGCGGGAACTGGGCACCGCCCGCAGGGGGCGTGCCATAGCCCTGCATGGGCCGCGCCACGCCGAAGGAGCTCTTGCCGCCCAACCCGTTTTTCCGACCGAATGCGCTCATGATCTCCGCCGACCTGCCTGAAGAGGCGCAACCTGATTAGGCGGCAAAGCTTCACAAAACGCTAAGCCTGTCGGCCCGTGCCTGGCACTAGCGAAGCCTTAACCCTGCACGTTTACGACGTTTCGAGCGACGCAGGACAGGGAGCGAAGATGCGATCGGCGACCGGCAGGATAGGGGGCCTGGCATGGCCGATCTCGGCGGCAGGAGCACGCGGCGACGCATCGTCCGGGCCTCTGCTGCTCGGCACGCTGGCGGCGTTGCTGGTGGGGCTTTGCCACCGGCTGCTCACCGGCTGGTCCACGCCGCTCTGGTTCGACGAGACCTTCTCCGCCGTCATCGCCACGCAGCCCTGGGGCGAGCCGCTGTGGGAATGGCTGACCCACGAGCTGGGCGGGCCGGTCTATTATGTCCTGCTGTGGGGCTGGGTGCAGATTGCGGGGGCGAGCGATATCGCGCTTCGCCTGCCGTCGCTGCTGTTCAGCATTGCCGGCCTGGCGTTCGTGCTGTGGCGGGGCCATCCCGACCGGTCGGTCCGGCTGATGTGGGCAGGACTGCTTGCGCTCTATACCGCCTCCTTCAGCCAGGCGAGCGAGGCGCGCTGCTATCCGCTGCTCATGCTGCTGACGACGGTGCAGCTGAGCGTCTTCATGACCCTTCTGCGCGCGCCAGACACGCGGCGGGCGGCGATCTGGGTCGGGGTCAGCGCGCTCGCGCTGCTCACTCATTATCACGCGGCCTTCATCTGCCTCGTTCAGGGACTCTTCTATCTTGGCCACGCGCGGATGCGCGCGGTAAGGAGCTGGCCGGCGCTGCTGCTGCTGGTCCCGGCGGTGGCCTGGCTTGTGGTCGCCTTGCCGTTCCTTGTCGGTTACGTCTCGTCCGGCGCGACCTGGTACACGCGATATACACCGTGGGAGCTTCTGAGCGCCTGGCGGGTGCTGCTCGACTATCCTCTGGTCGGTCGCTGGATCCGCGACGGGATTCTGGTCACCGCGGCGCTTGCGCTCGTCAGCCGTCAGGTCCGCGACCGGTTCCGGCTCGACCCGGCAGAGGCACTTGCGGTGCTCTCGGGCGTAGGCGCCACACTGATCGTCCTCGGCGTGGCGAGTGTCACGGCCAGTTTCACCACGCGCTACCTTCTGCCCTATGTGCCGGCGGTCCTGTTGGGCGTGGCGCTGTGGATGCGGGGACTGAACGGCATCAACCCGCGTGCAGGCATGGTCGTCCTGCTGGTCATCACGACCGTGGCGTTCGCCGTGCTTCGGTTGACCTTGCAGAATCCTGATCAGGACAGGCGCTATTATTTCGAGTTCGATCGCGCGTCGCAGTGGATCATGCAGCAGGGCGACACGCGGCATGTGCAGTTTCTGTGGGACAATCCCACCGCCGAATTCTCGTCGGAAGCGCATCTGCGCGAGGTGGGCGGCTTCTTCTTCAGGCGGGCGGGACGGACCGTCGATGTCGCCGTGCCGCGACCGCCAAAGGCGATCGATCCCTTTCCGGGCCTTGTCCACGCAGCGGCGCAACGACCTGGCGGCGCGATCCTGTGGCTGTACGACCCGGCCGTGCCGAATACCCGCGCCGCCGATCATCCGGCGCGGCTGAACAGGTTTTCCGATTGGAAGTGCAGCGCTTTCGGCGGAGGAGAGGCCAAAGCCGTCGCGTGCGTGCCGCGCCGCTGACGGGTGCTGCCTGGCTTATTCCGCGCGTTCGGCCAGCACCGTCAGCCCGCGTTCGCTCACCTCGGCAAAGCCGCCTTCGACCACGATCGAGCGCGGCTCGGCATTGGCGGTGGCGTAGACCTTGAGCGTGCCGTCGTCGATGGTCGACATGAAGGGCGCGTGGCCTTCCAGAACGCCGAACTCGCCCTCGCTGCCGGGCACGACGACCATGTGAACATCCTCGGAGAGGACGAGCTTCTCGGGGGTCACGAGTTCGAAGTGCAGGGGCATTGCGTCGGCCTTCACATGATCTGGAGGCGCGGCCGTTCGTGGCCGCGCCATTGGTATCTCAACGGGCGGGGCGTGGCGGCCCCGCCTGTGTTCTTACGCCGCCTCGGCAGCCAGCTTCTTCGCCTTCTCGACCGCCTCGTCGATGCCGCCGACCATGTAGAAGGCGGCTTCGGGCAGGTGGTCATATTCGCCGTCGACCACCGCCTTGAACGAACGGACGGTGTCCTCGATCTGCACGAACTTGCCGGGGATGCCGGTGAAGACTTCGGCGACGTGGAACGGCTGGCTGAGGAACTTCTGGATCTTGCGCGCGCGCGCGACCGTCAGCTTGTCCTCTTCCGACAGCTCGTCCATGCCGAGGATGGCGATGATATCCTGCAGCGACTTGTACTTCTGCAGCGTTTCCTGGACGCGGCGGGCGACCTCGT
>CAZJCT010000174.1:0-2883 GCA_964544675.1 uncultured Sphingobium sp. | reverse complement strand
TGTCGCTCGGCGCGGTGTTCTCGCTGTTCGCGGGCTTCTACTACTGGTTCCCGAAGATGTTCGGGCGCATGTACAGCGAGTTCCTGGGCCAGCTCCACTTCTGGGTGTTCTTCGCCGGCGTGAACCTGCTGTTCTTCCCGATGCACTTCCTGGGAATGAGCGGCATGCCGCGGCGTATCCCCGATTATGCGGACGCGTTCGCCTACTGGAACAAGATCGCCAGCCTCGGCTACGAGATCATGGCGGTCGGCGTGCTGATCTTCTTCATCAACGTCTTCTGGTCGCTCTTCGCGGGTCGCCGCGCCGAAGCGAATCCCTGGGGCGAAGGCGCGACGACGCTCGAATGGACGCTGTCGAGCCCGCCGCCCTACCACCAGTTCGAGACGCTGCCGGTCATCGACTGACCTGCCAGGCGAATCGGCCGGCCGCCAGGGGAAGGCGGTGCGGGACGACTGAAAACAGGAGGGGGGAGGCGGTCGTCCGCCTCCCTCTTCGCGCATGAAGCTCCACGCGGCCATGGCAATGCCCTGACCCGATGATCGAGGTTTGACGAGTGAACAGCATGACGATGCCAGCCGAGGCCCATCGCCCGCTCGACCCGGCGCTGATGCCGAGCGACTGGCGCGACCTGCTCGCGCTGACCAAGCCGCGCGTCCTGACGCTCGTGGTGTTCACGGGACTGTGCGGCCTGTTGGCCGCGCCGGGCCATATGCACCCGGTGCTGGCATTCGCGACGATCCTCGGCATCACGCTGGGCGCCGGGGGCGCAGGCGCCCTCAACCAGTGGTATGAGGCCGACCGCGACCTGCTGATGAAGCGCACCGCCGGGCGGCCGCTTCCTGCCGGGCGCATGCAGCGCGAAAGCGCGCTTCACTTCGGCGTGGGGCTCAGCGTCTTCTCGGTCCTGCTCACCGGCCTTGCCGCCAACTGGTTTGCGGCCGCGATCCTCGCCGTCTCGATCCTCTTCTATGTGCTTGTCTATACCGTGTGGCTCAAGCCGCGCACGCCGCAGAACATCGTGATTGGCGGCGCTGCAGGCGCCTTTCCGCCGCTGATCGGCTGGGTCGCGGTAACGGGTGAGCTGGCGCCGCTGCCGATCGCGCTGTTCGCGCTCATCTTCTTCTGGACGCCGCCGCATTTCTGGTCGCTGTCGCTGTTCGTGCGCATGGACTATGCCAATGCGGGAATCCCGATGCTCCCCGTCGTGGCGGGTGAGGTCGTGACGCGGCGTCAGATCCTGCTCTACACCGCGATCATGGGCGCGGCGGCGCTGGCGCCGGTGCTGCTCCAGCTCACCGGGCCGATCTACGGGCTGACCGCGCTGCTGATGACGGCGGTGTTTGCAGTGATGGCGGTTCAGGTGTCGGTCCGTCGCGAGAGCGATCCGGCGCGCATGGCGCCCGAGCGGCGGCTGTTCAAATTCTCGATGCTCTATCTGTTCGTGCTGTTCGCGGCGGTCGTCGCAGACCGCATGCTGTGGCCGCTATGACGCCCGAGGAAGAGCGCATCGTCCGTGCGCGCCAGCGCAGCCGGGTGCTCGTCACCGGGCTGATCCTGGGGGCGCTCGCCATCCTGTTCTTCGGTATCACCATCGCCAAATTGTCGGGATAACGCCATGGCCGCTTCCTCCCCCTCTCCGTCCCGCGCCGTGCAGGGTGGCGTTGCGCAGCAGATCCGCACCGCGCTGCTCGCGCTGGGAATCGCGGTGGGCATGCTCGGCCTCGGCTTCGCGGCGGTGCCGCTCTACCGGCTGTTTTGCCAGGTGACCGGGTTCGACGGTACCACCATGCGCGCGACGGAGGCGGATTATGCGGCGGCCAGCGCGGACGCGCGCGCGCGTCCGGCGGTCCGCAGCTTCTCGATCCGTTTCGATTCGAACATCGCGCCCGGCATGCCCTGGCAATTCTATCCGGAGCGGAGTCGCGACACCGTGACCGCCGGGCAGAAGGACATGGCGATTTTCATCGCCCGCAACATGTCCGACAAGCCGGTGACAGGGCGGGCGACCTTCAACGTTACGCCCACGCAGTCGGGCAGCTATTTCACGAAAATCCAGTGCTTTTGCTTCACCGAGCAGACGTTGCAGCCGGGGCAGGAGGTTCGCATGCCCGTGCTGTTCTACGTCGACCCGAAGATCCTCGACGACGCCGACAACCGCGACGTGCAGGAAATTACGCTCAGCTACACATTCTATCCTGTTGAGCAGGACGACGACCAAGGCTAAGGACGACGCGCGGAAAGCGCGAAGATTTGGGGAAAGAGCGAAGATGGCCGGCGCCAAGAACCACGATTATCACATTCTCCCGCCCAGCCCGTGGCCGCTGATGGGCTCGGTTTCTGCCTTCATCATGGCCGTCGGCGCGGTGATGTGGATGCACGAATATGCCGGTGGCGGCATCGCTTTTATCGTGGGTACGCTCGGCGTGCTGGCGACCATGTTCTTCTGGTGGAGCGACGTTGTGCGCGAGGCGCATGCGGGCGACCATACGCCGGTGGTGCAGCTTCATCTGCGCTACGGCATGATCCTGTTCATCGCTTCCGAAGTCATGTTCTTCGTCGGCTGGTTCTGGGCCTTCTTCGACTTCTCGCTGTTCCCCTCGCCGCTGCCCCCCATCGAGGGCATGTTCCCGTCCAAGGGAATCGAGGTTCTGAACGCGTTCGAGCTGCCGCTCCTTAACACGCTGATCCTGCTCTGCTCGGGAACGACCGTGACCTGGGCGCACCATGCGCTGATCCACGGCGATCGCGATGGCCTGATCAAGGGTCTGTGGTGCACCGTCCTGCTCGGCCTGCTGTTCTCGGCGATCCAGGCCTATGAATATATGCACGCGCCGTTCCCGTTCGGCGAGACGCCCTACAGCTCGGGCTTCTACATGGCGACCG
>CAZJCT010000173.1:0-2949 GCA_964544675.1 uncultured Sphingobium sp. | reverse complement strand
AGGCCCAGACGAACTTGCCGCTCCACTTCAGCGCGCTGGCGACCATGTCGTCGATCAGGCGGTGTTCGTAGGTGTTGCCGCTCGCTTCGAACTGCGCCTTGAACTCGTTCTCGTACACTTCCTCGAACAGATCCTTGAAGCGGCCGTCATAGGCTTTCATGATCGTGTTCTTGGTCGACAGGTACAGCGGCCAGTTGCGGTCGAGCGCGTAGTTCATCGAGGCCCGCGCGAAGTCGCGGATCGAATCGTCGAGATTGTACATCGCCATCGCGACGCCGGAGGAGGGGAACTGGAACACCTCCTCGTCGATGGTGTTGCCGTCCTCGCCTTCGAACACCAGACGCAGCTTGCCCGGGCCGGGGACGCGGAAGTCGGTGGCGCGATACTGGTCGCCGAAGGCATGGCGGCCGATCACGATGGGGTCGGTCCAGCCGGGCACCAGCCGGGGCACATTCTTGATCACGATGGGTTCGCGGAAAACGACGCCGCCCAGGATGTTGCGGATCGTGCCGTTGGGCGACTTCCACATCTTCTTGAGCTTGAATTCCTCGACGCGCGCCTCATCGGGGGTGATCGTCGCGCACTTCACGCCGACGCCATATTTCTTGATCGCGTTCGACGCATCGACCGTGATCTTGTCGTCGGTGCGGTCGCGTTCCTCGACGCCCAGGTCGTAATAATGCAGGTCGATATCGAGATAGGGCTTGATCAGCCGTTCCCTGATCCATTCCCAGATGATCCGGGTCATTTCGTCGCCGTCGATCTCCACAACGGGATTTTTGACCTGGATCTTGCTCATGCGCGTTTCGCCTTCCGCCGGATGGATGTTCCGGAAGCCCTTTAGCAAAGCGGCGGCGATCTTCAACTGCTGTGGTCCAATGCGGCGAAACTGGCGGCGGGCGGGCAGACGCGGCATTGTGGAATCGGGGCCATATCCCTAGAAGATGGGGATGCCATCAGAACAGCCCCCGGAAATCCCGCCGCAGCCGCAGTCGCGCCTTCCTCTGCCTCATGCCACCGAACTGCGTCAGTCGGACATGGTCCCGCCGATCCCCGGCGGAACCGACAGCAGCGTCCGCTGGCGCTTTCCGCCCATTCATCCCGAAGGGCACCGGTTCGGCGCGATCGCGCTTGTCCTGACCCTCATTGCCGTCGCGGTCGGCTGGACGACGATTGCCTGGCTGCTTGCGATCGTAACCGTCTGGGTATTCAGCTTTTTCCGTGACCCGCAGCGCAGCGTGCCGCAGGACGACCGGGCGATCATCGCGCCGGCGGACGGGATGGTCACGCTGATCCAGACGGTCAAGCCGCCGCTGGAGATCACCGGCGAAGGGCTGCTGCCCGATCAGCCGATGGTGCGCGTGTCGATCTTCATGAGCGTCTTCGACGTGCATATCAACCGGACGCCGATCGCGGGCACCGTGCGATCGGTGGTCTATATCCGCGGCAAGTTCCTCAATGCCGATCTCGACAAGGCCAGCGAGGATAACGAGCGTCAGCACATATTGGTCGAGCGGGGTGACGGCGTGCGCATCGGCTTTACGCAAATTGCCGGGCTGGTCGCGCGGCGGATCGTTCCGTTCGTGAAGCCGGGCGACATCGTTGCGGCAGGGCAGCGGATCGGGCTGATTCGCTTTGGCAGCCGCGTCGATGTCTATCTGCCGGCGGGAACCGCGCCGCGTGTGACGCTCGGCCAGACCACGCGCGCCGGTGAAACGGTGATTGCGATGCTGGGCGATTCCGGCACCGTTCGCGGACTACGCTATTGAGGCGGCCGCGCGCCCTTCGCCCTGCGGTTCGGGGCATCACGCTGCGGCAGGTGGCGCCCAATGCCGTCACCGCCATGGCGCTGTGCTTTGGCCTCACCGCGATGCGCTTTGCCATGTCTGGGGAGTGGGAGCGGGCGGTCGCGGCGATCATCTTTGCGGGCGTGCTCGACGGGCTCGACGGCCGCGTGGCGCGGATGCTGCGGGGGGAAAGCCGGTTCGGCGCTGAACTCGACTCGCTGTCGGACGCGATCGCCTTCGGTGTGTCGCCCGCCGTGGTGCTTTACCTCTGGTCCTTGCAGAGCCTGCCGCGCTTCGGATGGCTCGCGGCCTTGTGCCTCGCCCTGTTCTGCGCGCTGCGCCTCGCGCGATTCAATTCACAGATCGATGTCGAGGATCAGCCGTTGAAGGCCGCCGGCTTCAACATGGGCGTTCCCGCCCCGGCGGGCGCGGGGCTCGCCCTTTTGCCGCTGCTCGTCTGGTTCACCACCGGGGCCGAGATCGCGCGCGACTGGCAGCTGGTCTTTCCCTGGACGCTGATCGTCGCCTTCCTGATGGTGTCGAACCTGCCGACGATCGGATGGAAGCGTCTCCGCCTGCCGCCCCAGATGCGGCTGTTCGCGATCGGCGCAGCCGGGCTTGCGGCGGCGCTGCTGATGACCGCGCCCTGGCCTTTGTTTCTGGCCCTCTCGTCCGGCTATCTGCTGCTGATACCCTATGGCTGGTGGCGCTACGCCCAGATCAGGCGTGGGCGCGCAGAACTGCCACCGACCTGATCGCCGGGAGCGAGCGGCGTGGCGCGCTCGCCTGTGGAAGCGCCATCAGCGTGCGCGGCGCATAGCCGACGCCCTGCACAACCTCCGCGCGTCGCGCACCGGAAAGCGGTTGGCCCGTGACCACCGCCATGATCTCGTCGCGATACCGGAGGAGCATGTCCCCGATCACGATCAGGGAAAAACAGGTGCCGCCGATGAACAGGAAAGCCGCAACGATCGCAAACATGATTCGGACCTTTCACTTGCAGGCCGGTAAGACCCACGCAGTTTCAACACACTATCGCCACTCAAAGTTTCGTGTTCCCTATTTGTTCTAATTCGGCGGACCTGTCAAGCCTTGCGTCGTGGCGCAATCGGCGCTACAGGCGCGCCCCTATTCCACATGGGACCCAACATATCCCGGTGCC
>CAZJCT010000172.1:0-3003 GCA_964544675.1 uncultured Sphingobium sp. | reverse complement strand
GCTCTATAATTTCGACAATGTGCGCGATGCGCTCAAGGTCGTGATGGACGGCGACGGCCTGGCCTTGTCCAAGCGGCGGATCACGCTGTCGACCAGCGGCGTCGTGCCGATGATGGCGCGCGCCGGGCAGGAGATCGGCGTCAACCTGGCCGTCTCTCTCCACGCCGTCACCAAGGAGGTGCGCGACGAGATCGTGCCGATCAACCGCAAATACGGGCTGGAAGAACTGCTCGCCGCCTGCGCCAGCTATCCGGGCGCGAACAATGCGCGGCGGATCACGTTCGAATATGTGATGCTCAAGGACAAGAACGACAGCGACGAGGACGCGCGCGAACTGGTGCGGCTGCTCCGCAAATATCGCCTGCCCGCCAAGGTCAATCTGATCCCCTTCAACCCGTGGCCGGGTGCTGCCTATGAATGCTCGACGCCGGAGCGGGTAAAGCGCTTTTCCGACCTGATCTTCGAGGCAGGCATTTCCGCGCCTGTCCGCACCCCGCGCGGCCGCGACATCGCCGCCGCCTGCGGCCAGCTCAAGACCCAGGCCACGCGGATGAGCCGCGCCGAGCTCGACCGTCTCGCCGAAGAGAAGCAGGCGGCGCTGGGGTGAGCCTTTCGGGCGCGCTCCGCCGCCGGCTGGTGGGCGAGGTTCGCGCGTTGTTCAACGACCAGGCGCGCGGCGAAGCGCCGGTCGCCAGTTCCGACAATGCGCTGCTGCCGCGCGGATCGGTCGCTTGGCGCGTGCATGGCGACGTCACCAGCATGATGATCGGCGGGGTGACCGCCCTGCTCCTCCAGATGCTCCACCCCGCCGCCGCGCATGGCGTCGCGGAGCACAGCAATTTCCGCGCCGACATGCTGGGCCGCCTGCGCCGCACCGCGCGCTTCATCGCGCTCACCACCTATGCCGATCGGAGCGAGGCCGAGGCCGCGATCACGCACGTCCGGGCGATCCATGCGCGGGTCGGCGGCACCCTGCCCGACGGCCGCGCCTATCGCGCCGACGATCCGCGCCTACTTGCCTGGGTGCATGTCGCCGGCGCCCTGCCCTTCCTCGATTCGTGGATTCGCTTCGGCGAGCCGCTGATGCGTCGCGCCGATCAGGATCGCTATTTCGCCGAAACGGCGGCGGTGGCTCGCGCGCTGGGCGCCGACCCGGTTCCGACGAGCCGGGCCGAGGCCGAGGCGCTGCTGAACAGTTTCCGCCCCGAGCTGCGCCTGTCCGCCGCCGCGCGCGATATCGCCCGTGTCCTGATGACCACGCGCCCCTACAAGCCCGCCGTCTGGCCCGCGCAGGCGCTCGCCACGCAGGCGGCGATCGACCTGCTGCCAGGCTGGGCGCGGCGCATGCACGGGCTCCGGGCATCGGGGCTGGCAAGGCCGCTGGTCACCGGTACCGCCTTTGGTGTCGCCGGCACGCTGCGCTGGGCGTTTTCGGGCAAGGGGCGATAGGCGCTCGACATTTGGCGGAACGACGCTAGGCCGCGCAGATGCCCGATTTCTGGACCATTATCCTGCCGCTTCTCGCCGGTGTCCTGGGCGGCACGATGAACGCGCTCGCCGGCGGCGGCACGTTCGCCACGCTGCCCGCGCTGATCGCGATCGGGCTGCCGGCCAATATCGCCAACGCCACGTCGAACTTCGCGCTGCTGCCCGGCGCGATGTCGAGCGCCTGGGTGTTCCGCGACGAACTTGCGCCGGTGGCCGGTGTGCGGCCGTGGCGGCTGGCGGCGATCACCTTCGCAGGCGGGCTGGCGGGGGGATTGCTGCTGGTGCTGACGCCGGGCCGCGCGTTCGACCTGATCGTGCCCTGGCTGCTGCTGTTCGCGCTGGTCGTCATGCTGTTCGGCAAGCGCGCGAGCGAGTGGCTGCGCGCGCGTGTGACGATCGGCACGACGGCGCTTCAGGGCGTTCAGGGCGTCCTCGGCATCTATGGCGGCTATTTCGGGGGCGGCGTGGGGCTGATCACGACCGCCGTTTACGGACTGCTCGCCGGGATCGAGCCGCGCGCGCTGTTCGCGATCCGCACGCTCATGCTGGCCGTCGCCAATCTCGCCGCAGCGATCATCTTCCTCGCCAGCGGGATCGTGGACTGGACGTCGTGCATGCCCATGCTGGGCGGCGCGATCGCGGGCGGGTGGATCGGCGCGCATGTCGGCAAGAACCTGCCGCCGCTCGCAGTGCGCATCTGGACGCTGGCGGTCACGACGGTCACCACCGCCGTGTTCTTCGTCCGCGCTTATGGCTGATCGGCGTTGAGGCTGTCCCAGCGGTCGAGTTCATAGGCGATCGACGCCTCCACCAGCCGCTCCCACAGTTCGGCGACGAGATCGGCGGGGACGCCGCGCTTCTCCGCCTCGGCGCACGCATGCGCGATCACCTGCGCCTTGCGCGCCTCGTCGCGAACCGCGGACCGGTCGGCCTTGATGCGGGCGGCGGCGCGCATATAGCCGAACCGCCGGTCGAGGAGCGCCACCAGCGCGCGGTCGGTCGCGTCGACGCCGTCGCGTACCTCCGCCATGTTGCGGCAGTCGTCGGGGGGAAGAGCATCAGCCATATTTTCCCCTAGGCGTGCCGCCCCCCGGCTGTCGAGGGCTTGACTTGATGCCGTGACCCGCTATGGGCGACCGCTTCGCAATTGGCCCCGCACCCCGGTGAAGCGGCGGCCCTGCCGGACTTCGGTCCGACCAGAGCGGTTCCGGGAAAATCGGCTGCTCCATCCGGGAGCGGCTACGCAATTGAAGGAACAGGACATGACGAAGCGCACCAGCGCCAAGTACAAGCTCGACCGCCGCATGGGCGAGAACATCTGGGGTCGCCCCAAGAGCCCGGTCAACAAGCGCGAATATGGCCCCGGCCAGCACGGCCAGCGCCGCAAGGGCAAGACGTCGGACTTCGGCCTCCAGCTGCGCGCCAAGCAGAAGCTGAAGGGCTATTATGGCGACGTGACCGAAAAGCAGTTCCGCGCCTGCTATCACGAAGCCAGCCGGATGAAGGGCGATACCA
>CAZJCT010000171.1:0-3044 GCA_964544675.1 uncultured Sphingobium sp. | reverse complement strand
CATGCATGATCGGGATCTTCAGCCGCTCCTTCAGCGCCTGTTCGATGATGAAGCATTCGGGGGCCTTGATATCCTCAAGGTTGATGCCGCCGAAGCTCGGCTCCATCAGCGCGACCGCGTCGATGAACGCCTGCGGGTCTTCGGTGTCCAGTTCGATGTCGATCGAGTCGACGTCGGCGAAGCGCTTGAACAGGACGGCCTTGCCTTCCATCACCGGCTTGGACGCCAGCGCGCCCAGGTTGCCGAGGCCGAGGATCGCGGTGCCGTTGGAAATGACCGCGACCAGATTGCCCTTGGCGGTATAGTCATAGGCGGTGGCGGGGTCCTCCGCGATCGCCCGCACGGGGACCGCGACGCCGGGCGAATAGGCGAGGCTGAGATCGCGCTGCGTCGCCATGGGCTTGGACGCGATGATCTCGATCTTGCCGGGTCGTCCGGTCGAATGGAAAAACAGAGCTTCGCGCTCTGAAAACTCGACGCTCGGCTTATCGCTCATGTCCATCCCCCCGCTTGGCTTCCGCACCGGCCAGGCCGGCGTTTAGCCAATGCTGCATTTCCGCCGGACCGACAAGGCCGGATTGCGCCAATCTGCCCTTTTGCCCGACAGCGCGGCGGGCTAGACCGTCCGCGCATCATGACAGCGCAGCCGAACCGTTCCTCGCCCAGCGACTCGCCCGCCACGGGATCAGCCGTCACCCCGATGATGGCGCAATATTTCACGCTCAAGGCAGACGCGCCCGACTGCCTCCTGTTCTATCGCATGGGCGACTTTTTCGAGCTGTTCTTCGACGATGCGCGAGCGGCGGCGGCGACGCTCGACATCGCGCTGACCACGCGCGGCGAGCATGGCGGACAGCCGGTGCCGATGTGCGGCGTGCCCGTGCACAGCGCCGACGCCTATCTCGCCCGGCTGATCCGCGCCGGACACCGCGTCGCCATCGCCGAACAGACCGAAACCCCCGCAGAGGCCAAGGCGCGCGGATCGAAATCACTGGTCAGCCGCGCCATCGTGCGCTTCGTGACCGCCGGCACGCTGACCGAGGACAGCCTGCTCGATTCGCGAAGCGCCAATGTTCTGGCGGTGATCGGCCGCGCAGGCGGCGAGCATGCGGTCGCGGCGGTCGACATCTCGACCGGGCGGCTGACGGTCAGCCCCTGCACCCTTGCCGGGCTGGAGGCCGAACTCGCGCGGCTCGGCCCCAGCGAGGTTGTCGCGCCGGTGGCGGAGCTGCACACCGGCGCGCAGCCGTTCGACAGCGCGGACTTCGCGCCTGCCCGCGCCGAGGCGCGGCTCAAGGCGCATTTCGGCGTCGCGACGCTCGACGGCTTCGGCGGCTTCGGACGGGCGGAGCTGTCGGCACTGGGCGGGCTCATCGCCTATCTCGACCATGCGGGGCGGGGACGGCTGCCCTTCCTCCAGCCGCCGGTGCGAGCCGAATCGCGCGCCTTCCTCGCGATCGACCCGGCCACGCGCGAGAGCCTCGAGATCTGCCGCACGCAGACCGGCGCACGCGCGGGCAGCCTGCTCGCCGCGATCGACCGCACGGTCACTGCGCCCGGCGCGCGATTGCTTGCGGAAGACCTGTCGGCACCGCTGTGCGATCCCGCCGCCATCGCCGAGCGGCTCGACCTCGTGTCCTGGCTCGCGGCCGATGGATCGGTGCGCGGCGACATGCGCGCGACACTCCGCGCGATGCCCGACATCGGCCGCGCGCTCGGCCGGCTGTGCATCGGCCGGGGAAGCCCTCGCGACCTGGGCCAGGTGCGCGACGGGCTGGGCGAGGCGCGGCGATTGCGTGAGCGCCTGCGCACGGCGGAGGGAGTTCCCGCGCTCCTCGCCCGGCTGCTTCCCGCGCTGGAGGGGCATGGCGCGCTGGTAGACATGCTCGGCCGCGCGCTTGTCGCGTCGCCGCTCACCGAAAGCGCGAACGGCGGCTTCATCGCGGAAGGCTATGACCATGCGCTCGACGAGCTGCGCCGGATGGCGAGCGACGGGCGCCGCGCCGTGGCCGCGCTCGAAGCCAGATATCGCGACCGCACCGGCATCGCCACGCTCAAGATCCGCCATAATGGCGTCCTCGGCTATCATGTCGAGGTACCGGCGCGCCATGCCGACGCGCTGATGGCCGCCGACAGCGGCTTCGCCCATCGCCAGACGCTGGCAGGCGTCGTCCGCTTCAACGAGCCGGAGCTTCACGAGCAGGCCAGCCGGATCGCGCAGGCGGGCGGCCATGCCCAGGCGGCCGAGGCGGCGCATCTGGAGGAGCTGACCGACGCCGTCACCGCCCGCCGCGACGCCATCGCCGCCACTGCCGAGGCGATCGCCCGGCTCGACGTCGCCGCCGCGCTCGCTGAACGCGCGATCGAGGGCAATTGGTGTCGCCCCGCCTTTGTCCCCGGACGCTGCCTGACGGTCGAGGGCGGACGGCATCCGGTGGTCGAGGCGTCGCTGGTGCGCGACGGCGCGCCCTTCGTGGCGAACGACTGCCGCCTGAGGGAGGCCGACCGGCTGTGGCTCGTCACCGGCCCCAATATGGGCGGCAAATCGACTTTCCTCCGCCAGAACGCGCTGATCGTGATCATGGCGCAGGCGGGCAGCTTCGTTCCCGCGACATCGGTGACGATGAGCCCCGTCGACCGGCTGTTCAGCCGCGTCGGCGCATCGGACAATCTGGCGCGCGGCCGGTCGACCTTCATGGTCGAGATGGTCGAGACCGCCGCGATCCTCGCGCAGGCGACGGCGGACAGCTTCGTGATCCTTGACGAGGTCGGACGCGGCACCTCCACCTATGACGGGCTCGCGATCGCCTGGGCGGTGGTCGAGGCGATCCATGAGCAGAGCCGGTGCCGCTGCCTGTTCGCGACCCACTATCATGAGCTCACGCGGCTCGCCGAGACGCTGCCCGCGCTGTCGCTCCACCATGTCCGCGCGCGCGAGTGGAAAGGCGATCTGGTGCTGCTCCATGAAGTCGCCGACGGTCCCGCCGACCGCAGCTACGGCCTGGCGGTCGCGCGGCTGGCCGGCCTGCCGCCGCCGGTGATCG
>CAZJCT010000170.1:0-3049 GCA_964544675.1 uncultured Sphingobium sp. | reverse complement strand
GTGATTCGGCCGCGAAGCGCAGGCCGGGCTTGGGATCATAGCCGCGCAGTTCGCGGATCATGTCCACCAGATCCTCGTCATCGACCCCGCATATCCGCCGTAGCTGCGGCATCGCGCCCTTCGCCACGAGTTCGAGATTGTCGATCAGCGCGGCCATCGCGGGGTCGTAGCGGTCCGCCTCGCGCGCCTGGAGCATGATGCATTCGCTGAGCGAGCGGGCACCCACGCCCGTCGGGTCGAACTGCTGAATCCGCGCCAGCACGCCCTCGATGACCGGGAGCGAGATGCCCAGATGGCCGGCGATGTCGCGCAGGTCCGCCTCGAGATAGCCGGCTTCGTCGATCTGGCCGATGATCTGGCTGGCGATCAGCAGGTCGCGGCCGGAAAAGACCAGGCCCGCCTGTGCCATCAGATGCTCGTACAGCCCCGTCGCGGGCGAGGAGAAATCGTCGAGGTCGATGGCGTCCATCGGCCCCGAATCGAAGTCGGTCGCGGCGCTCGACCCCATGCTCGGGCTCAACGCGTCGTCGATCACCGCGTCGGTCGGGCCGTCGTCCTGCGCAAGCTCGCGGCTGATCTCATCGCTCAGCGCGCCGCCGATCTCCGCGATCATCGAGTCGACATCGCCTGGGCCTTCGTCGGCGGGGGCCGGCGACTCGCCTCCCTCCGCCGCCTGCTCCTCCGCGCCGCTTTCGAGTAGCGGGTTGCGGTCGAGTTCCTCGCGTAGAAACGTTTCCAGCTCGAGATTGGACAGCGCGAGAAGCTGGATCGCCTGCTGAAGCTGCGGCGTGATGACCAGCGACTGGCTTTGCCGGAGGTCAAGACGCGGCCCGATCGCCATTCCGGGCTCCTAGTCCCCCGCCGATCCGCGTCCGGCGCTCATAGCGAGAAGCTCTCGCCAAGATAGAGGCGGCGGACGTCGGCGTTGGCGACAAGTTCCTGCGGGCTTCCCGCGAACAGCACCTTGCCATCGTAGATGATGCAGGCGCGGTCGACGATCTCCAGCGTCTCGCGGACATTATGATCGGTGATCAGAACGCCGATCCCGCGAGTCTTCAGGTCCTTCACCAGATCGCGGATATCGGCGATCGACAGCGGGTCGATGCCCGCGAACGGCTCGTCGAGCAGAACGATCGACGGGTTCGCCGCCAGCGCGCGCGCGATCTCGCACCGCCGTCGCTCGCCACCCGACAGCGCGAGCGCGGGGCTGGCGCGAAGCCGCGTGAGCCCGAATTCGGAGAGGAGCGACTCGAGCCGCTCGGCGCGGGCGGAGCGGTCCGGTTCGGCCAGTTCGAGCACCGATCCGATATTCTGCTCGACCGTCATGCCGCGAAAGATCGACGTCTCCTGCGGCAGATAGCCAATGCCCAGGATCGCCCGGCGGTACATCGGCAGGCCGGTGATGTCGGTGCCGTCGAGCATGATCCGGCCCGAATCGGGCTTCACCAGCCCCATGATCGAATAGAAGCAGGTCGTCTTTCCGGCGCCATTGGGGCCGAGCAGGCCGACGACCTCTCCCTTGGCGACCGACAGGCTGACGTCCGCCAGGACGGTTCGCCGCTCATAGCTCTTGGCGATCGAGATAACGCACAGGCCGTCGTCGAGCGATGGAGCAGCGATCGCTCGGTGGGTATCGGCTGTCACTAGGTCATGCATCGACCAGAGGTCCTCATCATCCTTCGTCGGCCCGCCCCGTCTGTCCGGGACATGCGGCTTTATGGCGCGTTTCGCAACCCCGGCGGGCGCGCGGCGAGTGCGCCGTCAGTTCCCCTGCTGCCTCACCTGGAAGGTCCCCGAGATTCGCCCGCCGGGCTGGGTCTGGGTGCCTGGCGCTCCCGTGACCGACGGGCGGCCGTCCACGGTCGAGCGGCCGTTGGTCAGGTCGATGACCAGACGCCCGCCGCGCAGGCGGTTCGCGCCCTGGTTCAGTTCGACGTTGCCGATCATCGTGATCAGCCGCCGGTCGAGGTCGTAGATCGCGACGTCGCCCCGCGCGCGCTCGTTCCCGCGCGTGACGACGACTCCGCCCATCGCGTCCATCCGGTTGATCTCGACCCCGCCCTCGCGGCGATAGGCGACGGTGAGCCGGTCGGAGGTGAGCCGCAGGTCGGCCTGCGTGACCTGGACGTTGCCCGACACCACCACCCGGTCGGCGCGGTCCTGCACCTCGATCCGGTCGGCGGCGAAATCCACGGGCGCGTTGCTGTCATGCCCACGAAATACCTGCGCGCCGGCTATCCCGGCGACGAGCAGCGTGCCGCCGGCCATGCCGATGAAGAAGCGGGCAAGGGTCTTGTGGCGCATGGTCATCTCGCTCTCAGGCCGTTCTGGTCGATGTGAAGGCGGGCATTGCCCTGCAGCGTCACGCGCTGCTGATGGAGGTCGGCCAGCAGCCGGTCGGCGCTGAACGTGCCGATGGGCATCCGCCCGTCGACGCGCGCGGCGCTTTGCAGTGTTCGGCCCTTGAGGTCGATCGCGACATCGCGGGTGGTGAGGCGATAGCCGTTCGCGGACTGGAAGATGATCGGCCCCATGACGTCCACCTCTTCCTGGTCGATGTCATAGCGGCCGCGCTGCGCCGCAACGACGCCGGCGTCGCCGTCGATCTGCATGCGCGCTTCGAGATCCTGAAGTTCCACGACCGATTCGCGCGAGCTGCGCTGGACGGCCGAGCCGGCGCGCAGCGAGAAGGGCTGGCCCTCGCTGTCCTGGCCCCGATACAGCGCCTCGGTGACCTTCAGCCGCTCGCGGGCGACCTCGACCTCGTTCTTGTCGAGGAGGAAGCTGACTTCCTGATCCTGGGTGAAGGGTGCGGTCAGCAGCAGCGCAGCGAGCACGCCGACGATCACCGGCAGCGCGCCCTTGAGCAGACCGACGAAACGATCATGCCGGCCGCCCGGTGCGGCCCAGTGCTGGCGCGATGTGCGCTGTCGTTCGGCGGCTATCGACATGACGGCTCAGGGCTCACGGGATCGGGGCTCACGGGATCGGGCAACGCGCGGCATATAAGCACGATCGGCGCGCGATGCGATCAGGCGTGCGCGAAAAT
>CAZJCT010000169.1:0-3138 GCA_964544675.1 uncultured Sphingobium sp. | reverse complement strand
ATGAGGAGCGGCTGTGGAAGGGCCGCCCGATCCGCACGCACATGACCGACCTGGCGCAAGCGCTGGGCGATCTGGGTGTCTGGGTGCGGCTTCACTATGTCTACCCCTATCCGCACGTCGACCGGGTCATCCCGCTGATGGCCGAGGGCAAGCTGACGCCCTATCTCGATATTCCGTTCCAGCACGCCAGCCCGTCGGTTCTGCGCGCGATGAAGCGGCCGGCCAATGACGCCAAGACGCTCGACCGCATCCGGTCGTGGCGCGCGATCTGCCCCGACATCGCGATCCGGTCGAGCTTCGTGGTCGGCTTCCCGGGGGAGACCGAGGCGGACTTCCAATATCTGCTCGACTGGCTGGAGGAAGCACAGCTCGACCGCGTCGGCGCTTTCCGCTTCGAACCGGTGGAGGGCGCCGCCGCGAACGCGCTGCCCGATCCCGTGCCGGAGGCGGTGAAGGAGGAGCGCTACCAGCGCATCATGGAAGCGACCGCCCGCATCTCCGAAGCCAGGCTGGCGGCAAAGGTCGGCCGCGTCCTCCCCGTCATCATCGACGAGGTGGGCGAACCCGATGACGAAGGCTCCGTCGGGGCGACCGCACGGTCGCAGGCCGACGCACCCGAAATCGACGGCAACGTGTTCCTTCGCGATGTTTCGTCCAATCTGAAGCCGGGCGACATCATCAATGCCATGATCGAGGACTCGGACGAACACGATCTCTACGGCGTGCCGATCTGAAAACATTGACGAACGGAAAATCGCCGAGATTGACTTTTTCGGACGCTCCGCCTATTTAACGAGAGCTATCGTCGCCTGCGACGGAATTTTACGCCAGCGAGCGCATTCTTCCTTTGACACCCGGCCAGCGCCGTCAGAACATGCGTTCTGGCGGGTCTCTCTCCTGTGTAAAGGAAATGACTATGCCCATCGGCACCGTAAAATTCTTCAATACCGAGAAAGGTTATGGCTTCATCGCGCCCGACAGTGGCGAGACTGACAGCTTTGTCCACATCAGCGCGGTCGAGCAGGCCGGAATGGCGACCCTCAACAAGGATCAGCGCCTGAGCTACGAAGTCCAGAAAGATCAGCGCGGCCGCCTGTCGGCGACCAAGCTCGAAACCATCTGAACTTGTGGGGCGGGAGGCAGTGCTTCCCGCGCCCGGTCGCCTGGCGCGACCCGCTTAACGAACGAAACCGCCGCGAGACGGCGGATACAGGAATTGAATGAACAGAATATCTTATCAGCCGCGCCCCTCATCGGCAGCGGCCTTCAAGCGCACGCGTGACCATAGGGCCGTAGCGCCCAGCCTGCTCTCTCAGCAGGCCCTTCGCGAACTGGTGGCGCACATGATCGACTGATCCCACGGATCAGCCAACCCGAAGGAGCCCGCACATGTCGGCAACGAGCGAATTCTATCTGGAGCGGGCGGCGGAAAGCGCACGTGCCGCTCAGGAGGCCAGTCTGGCCAACGTCATCGATCGTTGCCGCCGCGCCGAAGCGGCGTGGCTCGCCATGGCGGACCGCCTGATCCGCGTCGAGGAAACCAAGGCGGCCAACGCGCTGGCGAAGGCCAGTCAGACCGAACAGGTCGAAGACGAGCCCGCCGTGTCCTGGCCGATCGCGCCATCCCGTCGCGTCCGGATGTCGGAGGGCTGAACCCTCCGGCAACCAACCCTTGCCGCGCCGTCAGCCGACGGCGAAAGCCGCCCTGTAGGCGGGCCTGACCACCGGCATGAGATCGGCCGTCAACGGCAGGTCGATCACATAGCTCCCCTCCGCATAGGGCCCCGCCTCATAGGGGCCGATCATGACGCGAATGGTGTCGAGCACCTCTCCCCCCCTCGAAACGGGCACCACCAGTTGCTTGGTGATGTCGATGCACTCGTCGAACATATCGGGCCGCTCCGGCGGAACGGGTTGGCCGCGCCGCTGCGCGCGCTCTGCGTCGAGCGCCTTGCAGAAACGGTCCTCCGCGACGGACTTCAGCGCCGCGAGGTCGATGACCTGCCGCGTTCCGAGCCGCTTGCCCTGCTGCTTGTCCCAGATGATGGCGGTGGCGATCGGCATGCCGTGCGCGCCGCCGGTGAACAAATAGCCTTCGCTCACGAGGACCAGCATGCGGGGCGTGTCCGCCTCCACCGCATAACGCTCCTCATAGCTGTAGGTCCGCCAGACCCAGCCATCCTTCTTCGAGTCTGCCAGCGCCTGACTGGCTTCCGCCTGCCATTTCCGGAGGATGGTTTCTCCATTGCCCCTGAGCCACGCGTCGAGCGGCGCGATCCGCGTCGCTTCGGCAGGCCAGCCGTAGGCGAACGTCAGCATGTCGTTTGAGGAAGCGATCTGGTCCTGCGCAGCGGCGGTCTGCGCCGGGTCCTCGGCCACGTTCCCCGCCTGGGGTTCCACTTGCGCTTCCGAGGCCGCCGCATTGCCGGCCGACGCGCTGGTGGCGGCGTCATTTCCTCCGTCACCGGGCTGGCAGGCCGAAGCCAGCAGGATGGCGGGAAGCAGGAGCGAGCGGGCATCGCTGATCGGAAACAGGGTCATTGCGCACCTTTCTTGACGGGCAAAGGCTAATCCGTCGCCCGGCACCGTGCAACGCGCCAGCAACCTTGCTTGCGTAAAGCATCGCCGCCTGCGAATTGAACGCAGCCCCAACGAAGGAGTTCGCCCTTGGCCCAGAAATCAACGACACTGATCCTGTTCGGTGCCACAGGCGACCTCGCTCACAGGATGCTCTTTCCGTCGCTCTACAACCTGCTGAGCGACGGCCTGTTGCCGGAGGGCTTCGCCATATTGGCGTCGGGCCGTACGGACATGGACGACGACGCGTTCCGCCAGAGCGTGCGCGAAAGCCTTGCTGCCTATCTCCCCGAGGACCGCAGCGACGAGGACGAGATTGCCCGTTTTCTCGGCATCATCAGCTTCTGCCCGGTCGATGTCGGCGATCAGACGAGCGTGGATTGCCTCGTCGAGCGCGCGCGCGCGCTGAACGGTGGCCCGGTGGCGATCTATCTGTCGACACCGCCCTCGCTCTTCGCTCCCACGGCGGAGGCGCTGGCCGCGGCGGGGTTCGTCGATGGAAAAACCCGCATCGCGATGGAAAAGCCGATCGGCCACGACCTCGCCTCCTCACGGACGGTG
>CAZJCT010000168.1:0-3198 GCA_964544675.1 uncultured Sphingobium sp. | reverse complement strand
GCGTGGGTTCGTCCTCAACGATCAACAGGCGCATGCCGCCTCCCTTTCCTGTTCAGCGGGGCGCAGGTCAGCGTGCCCAGCCGGTGATGGCGCCTGTCCGTCCATCGACATCGACCCACATGACGTTGCTGTCACGCATATATTTCAGGCGATAGCGGTTGCGGTCGGGCAGGAATTCGGAGCCCAGATATTGCGCATCGTCGCCGATCTGTTCCTCGACGCGGCGCTTCAGGACCGAAAAGGGCATGACGCTGCCGTCGAGAAGCGCGCGGCGGGCGGCGTCCTGGTCGCTGCGGTGGCGCGCGTCGTCGCCGCGATCGCGCTCGGCTGCGGCGGGCACGGCGAGGCCGAGTCCGCTGACGAGGAACAGCGCGGGAGCGAAGCGCCGAAGGGAACTCATTTTCATGGACATGGCATAGGCCGCGCGCATTGAACAGGTGGTGAATGCGGCGGAAGTGTGACGTTCAGTGTTGATGCCCGCCATGGTGGAGCGCTTCGAGAACATCGTCGAGCCGCGCGGGGTCGCCCAGCGCGATGACGCGGCCGTCGCTGGCGTCGCTGATCGGGTCGCCGTTCCAGTCGCACATGGTGCCGCCCGCGCCCTCCACCACCGGCACCAGCGCCGCGATGTCGTGAAGCTTGAGCCCCGTCTCGACGACGATATCCATGTGGCCCGAGGCCAGCAGCGCGTAATTGTAGCAGTCGCCGCCCCAGACGGTGTCGCGGCACTGGCCCGCCAGAATCGCGAAATGCTCGCCCGTGCACCCCTCGAAATATTGCGGCCCGGTCGATCCCAGTACCGCCTGGTCGAGCGCGGCGCAGCGGCGGGTCCGGGTCGGCGCGCGGTTGAACTGCGTGGGATGGCCTGTCGCGCCGATCCAGCGTTCGCCGCTGATCGGCTGGTCGATGATGCCCAGGATCGGCCAGCCGTCCTGCATCAGCGCGATGAGCGTGCCGAAGATCGGCCGCCCGGCGATGAAACTGCGCGTGCCGTCGATGGGATCGAGCACCCACTGACGCGAGGCGCCTTCGCGGGTGATGCCATATTCCTCGCCGATGATGCCGTCGGCCGGGCGTTCGG
Organism: uncultured Sphingobium sp.; assembly: GCA_964544675.1. Classification (GTDB taxonomy): domain Bacteria; phylum Pseudomonadota; class Alphaproteobacteria; order Sphingomonadales; family Sphingomonadaceae; genus Sphingobium. The sequence goes on along the minus strand of CAZJCT010000168.1, from coordinate 2,117 downwards.
TGTCGAGGATCGACCGGATCGCGAGCTCGGCGGCGCGGTCGGCTTCGGTCACCGGCGAGGCGTCGGCCTTGGACTCCATTTCGAACGGCGCGCGGAAGAAAGGGCGGATCGCAGCGCCCGCCGCATCGGCAAGGGCTTGGGCGAGGGCGATGTCGTCGGCAAGTGGGTGGGCGGGCATGGCTGCGGCCTTATGGGCGACGCGGTCGCGAGGCAAGCGACGCGGCGATCAGCCCGGCTTGGGAAAGGTCATTGCCTCGCGCACCGCGGCCGTCACGGGCAGGTGCGCGGGCCATTCGGTGTTGGTGTGGTGCCAGGCCGAGGGGATGATCAGGTCGGGCTCGATCGACGTGCGTGAGTTCAGCTTTCCGAACCAGTCCCACTGGCCGATGATGTCGATGACATCGCGGCATTGCCTGGGCATTGCGACCAGCGCGCTGACGGTGATCGTGCGCAGCGTCGCGACGGTGGCATCGAAGCGTGCGCGGTCGATGTCGCGCAGTTCGAACAGCGCCTCCGAAATCACCAGATTGCCTTTGGAATGGCCGATCAGCAGCTTGGGGCTCAGTTGCGGGTGCCGGAGCAGCGCGAGGAGCGTCCGCGTATCGCGGCTCTGCCGGACGCCGATCGCGGTCGGCAGCGGCTCAGCGACATGGCCGGCCTCGCTCAGCCGGTCGAGCGGTTCGAAGCTGTGCCGGATGCTGTTGAGGGCGCCGAACCAGAAATATCCGCCCAGCGCCTCGGTCAACAGGTCGGCGAGCCCGTAGCCCGACACGACGCCGATCACCGGCGCGTTGATCGCGTCGGCCACATTGCGCGCGAAGGCGGCGGTGCCGAGCGCCGAACTGCCCACGCCCGCCACGGCTATGGCGGTGGCTCCGCTGTTCAGTGCAACCAGCTCATCGATCGAGTGGCAAAGGGTCAGCGCACCCTTGCCGCTCTGCGGCACGACCAGAATCGCGCCTTCGGCCGCAAGGTTCGGCGCAATCCTGATCGCCTCTGCCGGCTGGATGCATCCCACGTCGTAGAAGAGGGCGTCGAGAGCGGTGTTGCGCTCGCGGGCCGATTCGAGAAGCGTCGTTCGGGCGGGCGTTTCCCAGAACTGAAAGGGAAGCGAGGCGCGCCGGGCGCCTTGCGTAGCGGCCAGTGTTGCGGAGGAAGCAAGCATGGCGATCCCCGTCGAAGCGTGTTGCATTGCACAATAGCATGCCGTCGGCGCGACGACAAAGCGATTTGGTCGCTTGCCGCACTTAACGTTGCGTACCCGACACCGTCCTTAGCTCTATGGTTGGGGTGCCGATCCGATGCGCATGATCGTCTGGCTGCTGACGATCGCCTTCGCCCTCGCGGGAATTGCCTTTCGCGAGCAGGGCGGGATTCCGCATGCCCATGAGGCGGGCGTCGCGCTGCTGATCCTTGCCGGGCTCGCCTGTCCCTTCTTCTGGGCGAAGGGGGAGGGGGTGCTGGCGTGGACGGGGGTGACGGGCAAGGACCGGCTGATGCTGACCATCGCCATGCTCCTCTCGGTGCCGCTCTGGCTGCCCTGGCCATTCTGGCTCTGATCGTGAACGTTCAGGCCAGCATTGTCGCCACTTATCCCGACGTAGATCCGGAGGAACTGCTGAGGGCGGCGCGTCAGTACCGCGCGGCTGCAGAAACGCTGCTTGCCACGGATGGCGCGACCGCTCCCTGCCGCTTTCTCGCGGCCCATGCGGTCGAGCTGTTTCTCTCTGCCTTTCTCGTTGCGAAAGGCATTCCGCCGGTTGCTGTACGCCGGATGGGTCACGATGTCGGGGCGCGAGTCGACGAGGCGATTAAGTACGGCCTGACGCTGCGCAAGAAGACTGAAGGGCATATCCGGGCGCTGTCTCTCGGCCGTGAATATCTGTTTGCCCGCTATGCACCTCGCCTGATCAGTCAAGTTCCGGCAAACCGGATCGGTGCCACTCTCAAGCAACTCGATGAACGCGTTGGAGCGGCTCTGGCGTAGGATGTGGCTCAGCTTGACCATAGAGCTACACCCCGCTAAGGGGCGCGTCTGCCTCGCGGCCGGGTTCCGACTCGTGCCTGCGGGACGAAGCAGAGCACGAACATTGCCTATGCGTCTATGGGCTGGGGGC
>CAZJCT010000167.1:0-3223 GCA_964544675.1 uncultured Sphingobium sp. | reverse complement strand
TCAGGATCGTCGTCATGCGGTCGCGCGGATCGGCGATCGTCCGCGTCGCCATGATGCCCGGCACCGCACAGGCAAAGCTCGACAGCAGCGGAATGAAGGCGCGGCCCGACAGGCCGACTCGCGCCATGATGCCGTCCATCATGAACGCCGCGCGGGTCATGTAGCCCGTGCCTTCGAGCAGCAGGATGAAGAAGAACAGGATCAGTATCTGCGGCAGGAAGGCGACGACCGCGCCGACGCCGCCGATCACCCCCTGGGTCAGCATGTCGCGCAGGAAGCCGTCGGGAAGGCTGTCGGTGACGAAGCTGTCGATGGCGGCAAGCCCGTCCTCGATGGCGGCGACCGGCGCCTCCGACCAGGAGAAGACCGCCTGGAACATGAGGAACAGGAGGCCGAGAAGAAGCGCGAGCCCGGCGACCGGATGAAGCGCGACCGCGTCGATGACTTCGGTCAGCCGGCGCGATGGCGTTTCCGACACGGTCGCCGCGCGCGCGATCCGCAGCGCTTCGGGCCTGAGGTTGCCCGCGCCGTCCTTTGCGAACGCGCGCGGCCGATTGGCTGCGGCGAGAGCGGCGGTCGGCAGACGCCGGGCCAGCTCCTCGCGCAGCTCGTCGAGGCCGCGACGGCGGACGGCGACGGTGGGAATGACCGGAACGCCCAGCGCGTCGGCCAGCCGCGCGGGATCGAGCTCGAGCCCGTCGCGCGCCGCGAGATCGACCATGTTGAGCGCCACGACGCTCGGCAGCCCCAGTTCCAGCAGCTCGAGCGTGAAGCGGAGGTGATTTTCGAGATTGGCGGCATCGACGACGATGACCAGCAGGTCGGGGACCCGCTCCCCCGCCTGGCGTCCGGTCACGACGTTGCGGGTGACTTCCTCGTCGGGGCTCGTCGGCGACAGGCTGTAGGTGCCGGGCAGGTCGACGATATCGACGACCATGTCGTCGCCCAGCGGCAACCGCCCCAGCTTGCGCTCGACGGTGACGCCGGGATAGTTGCCGAGCTTCTGCCGGGCGCCCGTCAATGCGTTGAACAGCGCGCTCTTGCCGGCATTGGGGTTGCCGACGAGCGCCACCAGGGGCGTCGCGCTCATGCCGGAAGCGGTTCCTCCTGCCCGACCTCGATCGCGCGGGCATGGGCGGCGCGCATCGCGATCGTCATCCGGCCCACCCGGCACGCCACTGCGCCCGGACGGAGCAGGCCGCCCCGGTGAAGCAACTCGACCGACGCGCCCTCGCAAATGCCGAATTCCCGCAGCCGCTGTCCCTCGGCCGGGTCCATCGAATCCCAGTGGATCCGCACGATGCGGGCAGCACCCCTCTTCGGCAATTGGTCAAGGCGCATGCACCGGGCACTCCGCTAACTGCGATTGATTATCACTATTGCAAAGCGCGGAGCGAAGCAACCGCCGGGTTAGTTGCGATAGCGCAATCGACCCAGAAAGCGCGCCGGGTCGAATCGCAGGGTGCGATCGCCGACAAGCTGCGCCTTGGTCCGCTCGAACCGCATCACCCCGTCGATCCGCCGCGCGAGGAAGGCGCGGGTATCGGCATGGCCCTCGCTCTCGTCATCGACGAGCACCAGCAAGGTGGCGGCATAGATTCCCGCGAGCATCGCGCGCTTGCTGTAATGGTTGAGGTCGGTCGCGGTATCGCCCGCCGCCCGCCAGATCGAATCGGCCGCGCGCCAGCCGAGGCGCGCCGCGCGGCCCAGGTTCTGCGGCATGGCCAGCACCGCCTGCGCCCGGCGCAGCGCCTCGCGCGCAGGCGCGATGCGTGCCAGCCGCGCTTCGACCAGCGTGGTGATCCGCTGCCGGATCCGCATCGCGGCGAGCGCGTCGGCGGGGCAGTCGCGCGCCATGTCTGCGTCGACGCTGGCAAACCACGCGTCGATCATCGCAACCGGCCCACCGTCGAAGGCGAGCAGTGCCACATCGGGATCGACCCCGGCCTGCCCGGCGGTCATCGTCACCGCGCGCTTCGACCAGCCGTCGAAGGCCGCGTTGGCCGCAAGCATCGGAGCCAGTCGGAGCCGAAGCGAGTCGAGCGTTTCGGCGGCAGAATCGGGGGGGGACTCGGTAGGGGGCAGGGCGTCTGTCATCGTTCCAATGTAGTCGCCCGCGCCGGCCGAGGCAAACCGCGGATCAGGCGCGGAAGCGACCCGCCAGCTCGAACATGGCGATCGCCGCCTGCGCCGCTTCTCCGCCCTTGTTCTTGCGCGCGGGGTCGGCGCGTTCGAGCGCCTGCGCCTCGTTCTCGACCGTCAATATGCCGTTGCCGATGGCGATGCCGTCGAGCGACAGCGCCATCAGCCCGCGCGCGCTTTCGTTCGAAACCACCTCGAAATGATAGGTCTCGCCACGGATGACGACGCCGATGGCAACGAAGCCGTCGAAGCGGCCGCTCTCCGCCGCCAGCCCGACCGCGCCGGGCACTTCGAGCGCGCCGGGCACCGTCAGCACCTCGGCGGTGTGGCCCGCCGCCTCCAGCGCGGCACGGGCGCCGGCGATCAGCATGTCGTTCAGATGGTCGTAAAAACGCGCTTCGACGATGAGGAAACGGGCCATGGGGTGCTTTCCGGACTCAGAGGGGAATGGGACGATGGCCGACGACGCTGAGGTCATAGCCGTCCAACGCAACGAGGCTCTGCTCGCTGTTGCTCAGCAGGATCATGTCGTGAACCCCCAGCTCGGCGAGGATCTGCGCGCCGACGCCATAGTCGCGCAGTTCCTCGATCGGGGGTTTCCGGCCGGCCGCGATCTGCTCGCCGATCTCGACGAGACGCGCCATGGTCGCTGGGCGCAGCAGGACGACCAGCCCCGCGCCTTCCTCTGCAATCAGCTCCATCGACCGGGCGAGCAGGCCCGTACGGGCATCCTTCTGCCCAAGCAGGTCGGAGAAGAGCGACACGCTGTGCATCCGGACCAGCGTGGGCCGTTCGGGGTCGATATGGCCCTTCTGGAGCACCAGGCTTTCGTCGCCGGTCGCGGTGTTGAAGAAGGACAAAGCGGTCCACTCGCCCCCCCAGTTGCTCGTGAAACGCGTCTGCGCCCGCTTTTCGAGCAGATGGTCGTGGCGGCGGCGGTAGGCGATGAGGTCGCGGATCGTGCCGATCTTGAGCCGGTGGCGCTGCGCGAAGGGGATCAGGTCGTCGAGGCGCGCCATGGTGCCGTCGTCCTTCATGATCTCGCAGATCACGCCCGACGGATTGAGCCCGGCGAGCCGCG
>CAZJCT010000166.1:0-3267 GCA_964544675.1 uncultured Sphingobium sp. | reverse complement strand
GATGCAGCCGGGCAGGATCTTGGCCAGCGTCGCCAGCGTCGCTTCGTTCGAGACATAGCCCGACGTGAACAGCAGCGCGCCTTCCTTGCCATGCAGATCGGCAAGCTCGAATTCCAGATCGACGTGATAATGCGTGTTGCCGCCGATGTTGCGCGTGCCGCCGGACCCTGCGCCGACGTCGTGAAGCGCCTCCTCCATCGCCGAGATCACCTTGGGATGCTGCCCCATCGCCAGATAGTCGTTGGAGCACCAGACGGTGATCGGCTTGGGACCGTTATGGCCGGCAAAGCAGCGCGCATTGGGAAAGGCACCCCTGTTGCGCAATATGTCGATGAAGACCCGGTAGCGGCCCTCGCTGTGGAGACGATCGATCGCCTGCTCAAACACTTGCTGGTAGTTCATGACCGCGTCCTAGGCCCCACCCGCCGGACAGACTTTGTCCTGGCGCAAATCTTATAGCTTTCGGTCCCTTAACGCCTGTTGAGCGGCGACGCCACTGATAATGGCTCGCACCATGACAGCCCGCTCAGAGCGCCTCGACGCTGTCGAGCCCGTAGCGGGCCAGGGCGGGCGCGAGCGCCTCCACCGCCGAATCGATTCGCGTGAACACCGCAACACCGGGCGGGGCGACCTGCGGCCAGGGCTGTTCGCCGTTGAGGTAGGCGATACGCCGTGCGATGCCATCCCCGCCGTGCAGGAAGGTCAGATCGCGCGGCGCAGCCGCTGCAAGCTCCTCCTCCACAAGCGGAAAATGCGTGCAGGCGAGAACGACCATGTCCATGCGGTCGCCGCCCGGCTGGTCGAGGAGCCCCGCCAGCGCCGCCTCTGGTATCGCGGGGTCGAGCGGCTCGCCGCGCAGCTTGGCCTCGGCCAAGTCGACCAGCGCCGCACAGCCGTGACGGATGACCGTGCAGTCGGCACCATGTTCGAGCGCCAGCCGGTCGACATAGGGCTGGCGCACGGTGGCGTCAGTGCCGAGCACGCCGATCACGCGGGTCTTTGAGCGAAGCGCGGCGGGCTTGATCGCCGGCACCGTGCCCACGACCGGAATGTCGAGCGCCGCGCGCACCCCGGCCAGCGCGATCGTCGACGCCGTGTTGCACGCGATGACCGCCATGCGCGGGTGATAGCGCTCGACCAGTCGACCCAGCAGCGCCGGAACGCGCGCGGTGATCTCCGCCTCGGTCTTGGTGCCATAAGGATAGCCGGCCCGGTCCGCCGCATAGACGATCGGCATGGTCGGCATCAGTGCCCGCGCCGGCTCGACGATCGAAAGCCCGCCCACCCCGGAATCGAAGAACAGGACGGGCGAGTAGGAGGCCGCTTGCATCCGCCGCTAGTGCGACAGGCGTCGCTCGCAAGTCAACCTCGGCCGTTGACGCCCGCACGCGGCGGTCTATGGCAAGGGCAAAAGGCGGAGACCGGCGCACATGATCCTGTGGCAAATGCCCGCACTGGCAGTTGTACTTGGCTATATCCTCGGGTCGGTGCCGTTCGGCCTCGTGCTGACGCGGCTGACGGGCGCGGGGGACCTGCGCGCGATCGGCTCGGGCAATATCGGCGCGACCAACGTCCTGCGCACGGGGCGCAAGGGGCTGGCGGCGGCGACATTGCTGCTCGACGGCGGGAAAGGCGCGGTGGCGGTCGTGCTGGGCGAGATGCTGGTGCCCGGCGGCGGCGCAATGGCGGGCGTCATGGCGTTCATCGGCCACTGCTACCCCGTCTGGCTGCGCTTTCGCGGCGGCAAGGGCGTCGCGACGATGCTGGGCGTCGCGCTGGCGCTTCACTGGCCCGCCGGGCTGGTGTTCGCCGCCGTCTGGATCGCCGCCCTGCTGCTGACCCGCATGTCTTCGGCCGGCGGCATGAGCGGAGCGGTGGGAAGCGCGGCGAGCATCGCGCTGTTCGACCGCCCTGATCTGCTCCCGGCCTTCGGGGCCATGGCGCTGCTCGTCCTGTGGCGGCACCGCGCCAACATCGCGCGAATCCTGAACGGCAGCGAGCCCCGAATCGGTCGCGGCAAGCGCGCCGGATGAGCGTGACCGGCCGGGACCGCATCGACCGCATCCGGCTGATCCGATCGCCGAATGTCGGACCGGTGGCGTTCCGGCAGTTGATCGCCCGTTTCGGTTCTGCCGGCGGGGCGCTCGATGCGCTTCCGCAGCTTGCCGCGCGTGGCGGCGCGCGCAGCTTTCGTGCCGCCGATCCCGGCATGATCGAGCGGGAAATGCGCCAGGTCGAGCGGCTGGGCGGGCGCTATCTGATGCTTGGCGACAGCGACTTTCCGGCGCTGCTGGGCGAGGCATCCTCGGCACCGCCGCTGCTGATGGCGCGCGGCGCGCTTGCCTTGGCCGCGCGGCCCGTGGTCGCGATCGTTGGCGCGCGCAACGCCTCCGCCGCAGCCGTCCGCTTTGCGCGCGGGCTTGCGCAGGATCTGGGCGCGCGCGGCGCGGTGGTGGTTTCAGGTCTTGCTCGCGGCATCGACACGGCGGCGCATGTCGGTGCGATCGGCAGCGGAACAGTGGGCGTCATCGCCTGCGGATTGGACGTCGTTTTTCCGCCCGAGAACGCCGCGCTTCAGGAGCGTGTGGCGTCCGAAGGCCTGCTGCTGACCGAGCATCCGCCCGGCACCGAGCCGCTCGCCCGCCACTTCCCGGCGCGCAACCGGATCATCGCCTGGATGGCGCATGGCACGGTGGTGGTGGAGGCCGCGCCCCGATCCGGCTCGCTGCTGACCGCGCGGCTGGCGGGGGAGGAGGGGCGCGAGGTGATGGCGGTGCCCGGCTTCCCGCTCGACCCGCGCGCGCAGGGGTGCAACGCCCTGATCCGCGAGGGCGCCACTTTGGTGCAGTCGGCGGACGACATATTGGAGGCGATCGGGGGCCTCGGGCCGCGCTCGCTTTTCGAGCCGGGGCAGGGCTATGGCGCGGCGCCCCCGCCCGACATCAGCGACAGGGATCGCCGGGCAGTGGAAGGACTGCTGTCGATGAGCCCGGTCAGCGTCGACGAGATCGTCCGCCTGTCGGGCCTGTCGCCCGGCGCGGTGCAGACCGCGCTGCTCGAGATGGAGATCGCCGGACGGCTGCAACGCCATGCGGGCGGGCGAGTGAGCTTCGCCTGACAAGCCGCACGCTCGCCCTTGACTTGCCCCGTCCCGATTTCCCACCCTCGCGCGTGTACGTGAAAGCCATCATTGGAAGCCCATGCAACTTGTCATCGTCGAGTCGCCCGCAAAGGCGAAAACCATCGAGAAATATCTGGGCGGCGATT
>CAZJCT010000165.1:0-3345 GCA_964544675.1 uncultured Sphingobium sp. | reverse complement strand
CGACGCGGATCGTCATGTAGCGGATGACGTCTTCGTTGATCTGGATCTGGCGCTCCAGCTCGGCGACGACGCCCGCGGGCGCGTCGATGTTGAGCATCACGTAGTGCGCCTTGCGGTTCTTGGCGATCTTGTAGGCGAGACCACGCAGGCCCCAATTCTCGACCTTGGTGACCTTGCCATTCTGGCTTTCGATGATCTGTGCGGCGTTCTCCGCCAGCGCGTCAACCTGCGCCTGGGCGAGGTCCTGACGCGCGAGAAGTACATGCTCGTAGTACGGCATGGGCTGCTGTCGTCCTGTCTTGGCCGATCGCTGACGCCGCCCCATGCGGACGCCCCTCCGGCTGTCTTTCTGCTATTCCCGCCGCGCGCTGGGCGCGGACGAAGCGGGGCCTATGACCGAAATGGATGCCGGAATCAACTTCGGAGTGGAGATTCAGCGAAATAGTGAATAGGCGCTCGCCATTTACCATAGCGAGGAGCGGACATGCGCGCATTCATTTTTCCGGGACAGGGCAGCCAGGCGGTCGGCATGGGCAAGGCTCTGGCGGATGCCTCACCACACGCGCGCGAGGTGTTTCAGGAGGTCGACGAGGCGCTGGGGCAGCATTTATTCCGGCTGATGGTCGACGGACCTCCCGACGTGCTGATGCTGACCGAGAATGCGCAGCCCGCGATCATGGCCAACGCCATCGCCACGCTGCGGGTGCTGGAGCGCGAGGGCAATGTGTCGGTGTCCGACAAGGCGGACTTCGTCGCGGGGCACAGCCTCGGCGAATATAGCGCTCTGTGCGCGGCGGGCGCGCTGGATCTCGCGACCACGGCACGCCTTCTGAAGACGCGCGGGCGGGCGATGCAGGCGGCGGTGCCGGTGGGCGTTGGCGCGATGGCGGCGCTGCTGGGCGCGGACATCGAAAAGGCCGAAGCGCTCGCCGAAGCGGCGGCCGAGGGTGAGGTGTGCGAGGTCGCCAACGACAACGACCCGTCGCAGGTGGTGATCTCCGGCCATGCCGGCGCGGTCGAGCGCGCGGTCGCTCTCGTCAAGGAGCATGGCATCAAGCGCGGCGTGCTGCTGCCCGTGTCAGCCCCGTTCCACTGCGCGCTGATGCAGCCCGCGGCTGAAGTGATGGCCGAGGCGCTGGCCGCCGCGCCGGTCAATGCCCCGGTGGTGCCGGTCTATGCCAATGTCCTCGCCTCGCCGATCGCCGCGCCCGACGCGATCCGCCAGCGGCTGGTCGAGCAGGTGACCGGCCGCGTCCGCTGGCGCGAATCGGTCGCGGCAATGGCCGACGCGGGCGTGGCCGATTTCGTCGAGTTCGGCGCCAAGGTGCTGACCCCGATGGTCAAGCGCATCGCGCCGGATGCGGGTTCCGTGAGCCTTGTCGAGATGAACGACATCGAGGCGCTGCTGGCGCGGTTGTAAATTGGGTTCGCGCAGAGGCGCGGAGGACGCAGAGAGGGCGCGCGTGAAGAACATCGATGACATCAGCCGCGACGTCATCGGTGCGGCCATGCAGGTGCATCGTGATCTTGGCCCCGGCTTGCTCGAAAGCGTCTATGAAACGGTGCTCGCTGCCAAGCTGGCGCGCATGGGATATGGGGTCGATCGGCAGAAGCCGATCGACATCCGCTACGACGGGATGGACTTTCCGGCCGCGTTTCGCGTGGACCTGATGATCGAGGAGCGGTTGATCCTCGAGATCAAATCGGTGGAGCAGATCAGCCGTGCCCATGTAAAGCAGCTGCTCACCTATCTGCGCTTGACCAACCAGCCCGTAGGGCTGCTTCTCAATTTCGCGTGCGAGACGATGAAGGAAGGCATACGCCGCGTGGTCAACAACCACATCGAAGCGCGTTCCTCTGCGTCCTCCGCGCCTCTGCGCGAACCAACAACAGGAGAATAATATGTTCGATCTGACAGGCATGACCGCGCTGGTGACCGGCGCGGCGGGGGGGATTGGTTCGGCGGTGGCGCGCGGGCTGGCGGCGCAGGGTGCGCGGTTGGCGCTTTCGGGGAGCAATGAGGAAAAGCTCAAGGCATTCGCCGCCGAACTGGGCGGCGAGCATGTCACCGTGCCGTGCAACCTCTCCGACCCCGCCGCCGCCGACGCGCTGGTCCCCGCCGCGATCGAGGCGCTGGGCGCACCGCTCGACATTCTCGTCAACAACGCCGGGATTACCCGCGACAACCTGATCCTGCGCATGAAGGACGAGGAATGGGCCGACGTGCAGCGCGTCAATCTGGAGGCCGCGTTCCGCCTGATCCGCGCTGCCGCCAAGCCGATGATGAAGGCGCGCTTTGGCCGTATCGTCTCGATCACCAGTATCGTCGGCGTCACCGGCAATCCGGGCCAGGCCAACTACGCCGCCGCGAAGGCCGGGCTGATCGGCATGAGCAAGAGCCTGGCGCAGGAACTCGCCTCGCGCGGGATCACCGTCAATTGCGTCGCGCCCGGCTTCATCGCCTCGGCCATGACCGACGCGCTCGCCGACGCGCAGAAGGATGCGCTGAATGCCCGCATCCCCATGGGCCGGATGGGCGAGGGGAGCGACATCGCCGCCGCCGTCGTTTATCTGGCGAGCCGTGACGCGGGCTATGTCACGGGCCAGACGCTCCACGTCAACGGCGGCATGGCGATGATCTGATAGGGGACTGCGACTATGAAGCCGCTTGCATGGGCGATGCCGGTTCTGGCGATGATGGTCGCCGCGTCTCCCGTTGGCGCGGCGGAGAATATCGACTGCGCGCTGGCGCTCGCCGACGACGATCAGGTCAGCGATCAGGTGTTCGCAGCCTATCGCGCCGACGCGCATGTGGGCGAGGCGCTGCTGGCGGCGCGGGGCGAGCAGCTTCGGGGCTGCGCCGCTGAAAACCAGTGGAGCGAGGCTGCGCTGACGAGCAGCATCCGGGTGCTGTTCGGCCAGATCTTCTCGCGCGGGCTGCTGCGCGAGATGGCGGCGGTGCCGCTCGACGGGGCGGGCATCATGGAGGCGACCGACACCTATCTCGCCACGCTGCCCGCCGAGCAGCGCGCGGCGGTGGCGGACGGAACCGCCGACGCGGTCCTTGTCGAGGACCTGCTCGACCGGCTTTCCGCCGCCGGTCTCCTTCCCCGGCGCGAGCTGACGGACCGTGACGGACACCTGATCGGCGAGCTGCTGTCGGCGCGCGCCAACATCATCAGCTACCAGATAGCCTTCGTCGATCAGTAGGCAAGATGCGGCTTAAAGGGGCGCGCGCTTGGCTCTTGCCTCTTGGGAAGCTTGGCACTACGGCACCGCGAGACAGGCATGCCAACAAGCTGAAGGATGGCTCATGAGTGAGACCGCGGATCGCGTAAAGAAAAT
>CAZJCT010000164.1:0-3387 GCA_964544675.1 uncultured Sphingobium sp. | reverse complement strand
ACATAGAAGGCATGGTCGCACCACATGCGGTGATGCGCGCGCGCCAGCTTGTCGGTCACGCGGTCGGCGGTGTCGGTATTGGGGTTGGTGTTCGGCATCTCGAACACCGCGGTCACACCGCCCAGCACGGCGGCGCGGCTGCCCGATTCGAGGTCTTCCTTGTGCTCCAGCCCCGGCTCGCGGAAATGCACCTGGCTGTCGATGACGCCGGGCAGAACGTCGAGGCCGGTGCAGTCGATCACCTCGCCGGCATCGCCCAGGCTCGCGCCGATTGCCGCCACGCGTCCACCGGTCACGCCGACCTCTACCGCAGCGGGACCACCGGGCAGATGGACCGTGCCGCCGACGAGCTTGAGATCGAATGTTGCGGCCACGGAAATCCTCCGACGTACGGGTTACAAAAGCGGGTTGAACCCATTAGCTTGGCTTTCATGTCCAACGCCACCCCTCAAGATCATGCCACCTGGCTTGCCGACCGCGCCGTTGTCCGTGTCGGCGGCACCGAAGCGCGGGCCTTTCTCAATGGCCTTGTCACTCAGGACATGGGCAAGCTCGTCGAGGGCGCGCCGCTCTGGTCCGCCCTCCTGAGCCCGCAGGGCAAGGCGCTGTTCGACTTCCTGCTCTGGGCCGACGGCGCGGAGGATGTGCTGATCGACTGCGAGGCGGAACAGGCCGAGGCGCTCGTCCGCCGCCTGACCCTCTATCGCCTGCGCCGCCCGGTGACGATTGCACGCGACGACAGCCTGACCGTCCACTGGTCGCCCGACGCTCCGGGCAAGCCCGAAGACCCGCGCCTGCCCGGCCTCGGCCATCGCTGGATCGCGCCCGCAGACGAGGGACAGACGATGGCCGACCCTGTGTGGCGCGCGTGGCGGCACAGCCATGGCATCACCGAAGGCGTGGCCGAGCTGGGCAGCGACCAGACCCTGTGGCTGGAGGCGAATGCGCGCGAACTGAACGGCGTGGACTTTGCCAAGGGCTGTTATGTCGGGCAGGAGAACACCGCCCGCATGCACTATCGGCAGAAGGTCAACCGGCGGCTGGTGGTGCTCCCCCTCGCCCTGTCGGACCCCAAGCGCCGGCGCACAGAATATCCAGAGGAAGCGGTCGCCATCGACCATCGCCGGATCGAGGACATGGGCGACCTCCCCCTGCCCGACTGGCAGGCGCGCGCCATTGCGGCGGATGCGGCGACCGGGGAATGACGATCGTGCTCAGCGCATGGCGTGCTCCTGCGAAGGCAGGAGCCCAGGGCAGCAGGGCACGCCGGTACTTCCTGGGCTCCTGCTTTCGCAGGAGCACGGTGTTCTTGCTGGCGCCGCTCATCCTGTCACTGCCACAAGCCGCCCTTGCCGACACCCGTTGGACGCTGGTCAAATCCTACCCGCATGACCCGGCAGCCTACACGCAGGGACTGCTGTTCGCGGACGGCCAGCTTTACGAATCCACCGGCCAGGTCGGCGAATCGACCATCCGCATCGTCCGCCTGAAAGACGGCAAGGTGCTCAGGAAAGCCGACGTGCCGCCCCCCTATTTCGGCGAAGGCCTGGCGCTCCGGGGCGACCGGCTGATCAGCCTCACCTGGCGGCATCAGCGCGGCTTTATCTGGGATCGCGCAACGCTCAAAAAGCTGGGCGAATGGCGTTATCCCGGCGAGGGCTGGGGTCTGGCGAGCGACGGCGGGCGCCTCATCATGAGCGACGGCACCGCGAACCTGCGCTTCCTCGACCCCGAGACGCTGGAGGAGACGGGTCGCATCGCCGTCACCTGGAAGGACAGGCCCGTCCCGCTCCTCAACGAGATCGAGGTCGTCGACGGCGAAATCCTCGCCAATGTCTGGATGACGCCGCGGATCGCCCGGATCGATCCGACGACCGGCCGGGTGATCGACTGGATCGACCTGTCTGCGTTGGTCGCCAAGGCAGGGCGGCAGGACGATTTCGACAATGTGCTGAACGGAATCGCTTGGGACGCAAGGGGCAAGCGGCTGTTCGTCACGGGCAAGCGCTGGCCGAGGCTGTTCGAGATCAGGCTTCATCGCTGAGCTTTGATGCGCGTCAAGGCAGAATGCCTGCCGTCCCCTAGCTTGGCACGCTCCACAGGAGGCGTATCATGTTCAAACGCAATGTCGGCATCGTCGACTCGTTGCTTCGCATCGCGATCGGCATCGTGCTGATCGCTCTGGTCTTCGTCGGGCCGCAGACGCCATGGGGATGGGTCGGGCTGGTGCCGCTCATCACCGGGCTGGCGCGCAACTGCCCGCTTTACAGCCTGATCGGCCTCAACACCTGTCCGATGCGGTCGCGCCACTGAGCCGATCGGCCAGCGCATCGACGTCGGCACCTTTCGGGACGATCAGCCATCGGTCCGGCGCCCGGCCGTCGATCACGACCACCGCATTTTTCGGGCAGACCTTGAGGCAGCGGCTCTCGACGACACCCGAGCGCCATCTGAGCAGCCTGGCGAGCTTGCCGCCGCCGTTCATCGCGCGCGCCAGCGCCTTGTGAAGCGGCCTCTTGCCATTCGGCCCGAACCCGCCGCCGATCCGCTTTGAACATTTGCCGCAGACGATGACTGCGCCCTGCCAGCGCGATGGAAGAGTCTTCATGCCCCCGATATGGGGGCCATGAAGCGCGATCCAACTACTTGGTAGCTGACTTGATGCTGACATATGGTGCGAGACGTATGCCCTTGCGAATCTCGGTCTTGTAAGAGTCGGGCATTCCTGCACGCGCCAAGAGATCTGGCAAGGACACCCCGTCCAAGGCAGAGGCATGACGTATCCCAAACAGGTGTATTTCAGTTACCTGTTCACCTTGGCTGGCAGACTTGTAGCGGCCTGCCAGCTCTTTTGCCATCTCGTCCAACAGAGACATATGGTTCACGCCGCCAGCTTCCTCAGCACATACTGGAGGATGCCGCCGTTGAGGAAGTAGTCGAGCTCGTTGACCGTATCGATGCGGCAGGTCGCGACGAATTCGAACGTCGAACCGTCGGCGCGGGTCACCTTGACCGTCACATCCTGGCGCGGACGCAGGTTCGCGACGCCCTCGATGGTGAAGCTCTCGTCGCCGGTCAGGCCCAGGCTCTCGCGCCCCTCGCCCGCCTTGAACTGGAGCGGCAGCACGCCCATGCCGACCAGGTTCGAGCGGTGGATGCGCTCGAAGCTCTCGACGATGACGCAGCGCACGCCGAGCAGGTTGGTACCCTTCGCCGCCCAGTCACGCGACGATCCGGTGCCATATTCCTTGCCCGCGACGACGACCAGCGGCGTACCGTCCGCCTTGTGCTTCATCGCCGCGTCATAGATCGGCATCACCTCGCCCTGATAACGGGTCATGCCGCCCTCGATGCCGTCGAGCATCAGGTTCTTGATGCGGATGTTGG
>CAZJCT010000163.1:0-3412 GCA_964544675.1 uncultured Sphingobium sp. | reverse complement strand
GCTTGTCGCTCGCGAAGTCGCGGATCTGGATCGGCTCGCACGACCAGATGCCCTGCTCCAGCGCCCGCCCCGCAAGGCTGACGCCCAGCGGGCCGGGAAACATCTCGGGGTAGAGAGTCAGGATCTGCGCGTGGAAGGTCATGGCCGCGCGGGTTCTGTTCGTTTGGCCCATACCAGCACCAAGGACAGGCATGGCGCGACCACTGCCATGACGGTCAACAGAACAAGCGCCAGCGCGAAAAGCAGTCCCCACCCCTCACTCTCTCCGCCGGCCATTCCGCCAGTCGCGGACTGAAGCAACAGCCAGAGCAACAACGCAAATACCACAAGCAATGACAGATTGAGCACGATCGATAGAGCCGCCAGCCGAATCCCTCGTGCCTTGGGTGCCAGGCGGGTCGCGATTCTCATCGCCATGACTGCAAAGGGCACATCTAACGCAAGCGCTAACGGCACCAGAAAAAGCAGCTTGAGGTTCACCCGACCATCCAGTTCTCGACCTTGAGGCCGGGCACGCCGGCGAAGTCAGCCTCGTTGTTCGTCACGATCGTCGCTCCGATACTCAGCGCATGCGCCGCCAGCAGCCGATCGAAACGCGCGCGCTTGAACGGCAACCGGGCATATTCTCGCGCAGCCGCTTCGTCGAAATCGGCAACTGGGACCGCGCGAATGAAGGCATCGAGTATCTCCTGTTTCGGCGGCTTGCCGTTCCAGGTACCGAGCGCGACCTCAGCAAAACTGACCGCCGATATCAGCACCTCGCCGGGACTGCACTCCGCAAGACGTCGATTGAGCGGGGAGTCGGCCTCTCCGCCCATCGCATAGATCGCCAGATCGGAGTCGATGAGGTAGAGTGTCACTCGCCGCCCAGAGCCTTGCGCCGCGCGATCGCGCTGGGTCGTTCCTCGAAATCCTCACGCGGCGCGGGCTTGAAGCCAGGCAGCTTCCCCGCGAAGCCGCTGATGTCGATCTTCTTCGGTGCCGCTTCGACAGGTTCCACGCGGAACGTCATGCGATCCTCCTTGACGAGGCGCACTTCCACTCCCTCCGGAACGCCGAGCCCCTTGGGCAGTCGCAGCGCGACCGAATTGCCCGACTTGAATGTCTTGCCGTGGAATTCGGTACGATCTTCGCTCATGGCAACCTCCGTATCTACGTCTTGTATATACAGGCGAACATTCCAAAATCAAGCTCGCGTTCACAGGCGGCGACGCATAGCCTGCCCGTGATGCGATTCTTCCTGCTTGCCCTCCTCCTCGCCCTGCCCCTGTTTTCCGTCCACGCCGCAGAGCCTGCCACGGTCCGTGTGCGCCTTGAGACCAGCATGGGCGACATCGTGGTCGCGCTCGACGCGCGGCGCGCGCCGAAATCGGTGCGAAGCTTCATGACCTATGTCGATGACGGACGGCTCGACGGGACCGAGTTCTACCGCGCGTCGCGGAGCAAGCGCGAGCCGGGGCAAGGCTTCATCCAGGGCGGCATCGGCACCAATCCGCGCCGCAAGCTGCCCGCGACGCCGTTCGAGCCGACGAGCGAGACCGGCCTCAGCCATGTCGATGGCGCGATCTCGATGGCGCATGGCGACGATCCGGCGGTGGCGACCTGCAACTTCTCGCTGCTGGTGGGACCGCACACTTGGCTCGACGCGCGGCCCGGCAGCCCCGGCTACGCCGTGTTCGGCCGCATCGAGAGCGGTCAGGCGACGATCAAGCGAATCCTGGCCCTGCCGACCGGCGGCGGCACCGGCGCGATGCGCGGGCAGATGATCCTGAAGCCGGTCATCATCAAGCGCGCGGTGCGACTGAACGGAACGCCCCACCCGACCGGGCGGCCCAAGACATGGCTGATCGACCTGCCGCAATGGCCGAAGAAGAAGTGAGACAGAAATCAAGATCACATACTATTGAAGGCTCGTCACCCTGAACTTGTTTCAGGGTCCATTCTCGGCACGCACGGCCGCTTAGGCAGCGAGAATGGATGCTGAAACAAGTTCAGCATGACGGTCTTTCTTTGAAAGAAATGCGCCTGTCGCCGCCTGCCCCTACTCGACGAAGGCCGGGTCGATCACCGCGCGATCGCCGATGTCCGCCGCATGGATAGGCACCATGAAGCGCTTGGCCTCGGGTGTCTCGATCTCGAGAATGTCGCCCGCGCCGAAATTCTCGACCGCGACCACCCTGCCCAGCTCGCGCCCGTCACGAGCAACGCACGCCAAGCCTATGAGATCGCAGTGATAATATTCGCCCTCCGCCAGCGGAGGCAATGCGGAGCGAGGGACGGTCAACTCCGCCCCGCGCAGCACCTCTGCGGCATTGCGATCCGTCAGTTCGGCAAAGCGCGCAACGGCGCCATTGGGGCCGGGGCGCACCGACTTGAGGGTCAGCGTGCGCCCGTTCGCCTCGAACGACTTGAAACGGCGGAAGCTGTCCGGCCCGTCGCCGAACAGCTTCAACCTGATTTCGCCGGTCACGCCATGCGCCCCGATGATCGCAGCAAGTGTCACACGACGGTCGAGCCCCTCCCCTTCAGGGGAGGGGTTGGGGTGGGGATTGCCGGCGGCAGAAGGGGCAGCGCGCCGCTCCCCCACCCCCGGCCCCTCCCCTGCAGGGGAGGGGGGAGAAACCATCCTAGCCCTCGGCCTGCTCTTCGGCGGCGGGAGCCTCGTCGGCAGCGGGCGCTTCCTCGGCAGGCGCTTCCTCAGCCGGCGCATTGGCGGCGGCTTCAGCCTCACGCTTGGCTTCCTCGGCGGCAGCCAGCTTCTCGGCACGCTCTTCGGCGCGATCCTTGGCCTTCTGGCCCGGCTCAGCCTTGTTCGGATTGTTGCGCGCGGGCCGTTCCTTCACGCCAGCGGCATCGAGAAAGCGGGCGACGCGGTCGGTCGGCTGCGCACCGACACCGACCCAATGCTTGGCACGCTCGACGTCGACGATCACGCGCTTCTCGTCATCCTTGGGAAGCATCGGGTTGTAGCTGCCGATACGCTCGATGAAGCGCCCGTCGCGGGGGCTGCGGCTGTCGCTGACGACGATCTTGTAATACGGCCGCTTCTTGGAGCCGCCACGCGACAGACGAATACTGGTTGCCATGAAAGTCCCTTACCTTTCTAAAACGATATCAGATGCTTGCGATTACTTCTTGATGAAATTCTGAAATCCGGGCGGCAGTTTTTGTCCACCGGGCAGTCCGGGCAGCCCGCTCGCGCCGGCACCCGGAAGACCACCCGGCAAGCCGCCGCCACCCATGCCGCCGAGCATGTCGTCCATGCCCTTGCCGCCACCGAACATCCTGGCGAGCTGCTTGAGGCCGCCCATCTTCTTGATCTTCTTCATGGCGGTCGACATTTCCTGGTGCATCTTGAGGAGCTTGTTGACCTCCTGCACCGTGCGACCGCTGCCCTTGGCGACGCGGATCT
>CAZJCT010000162.1:0-3547 GCA_964544675.1 uncultured Sphingobium sp. | reverse complement strand
CCCGCCGCGCCTCGTCTGCGGCGGCAAGCTGCTGCGGATGATGATAGAGATTGGCGTACATGAAGCGCTTCAGTGTCCGCTCGCCCGCGCCAAGCTCCTCGTCGAAGGTCGCGAGCGCGCGTCCGGCGGCGCGGACATCCTCGACATCTCCGATCCCTTCGCGCGCGATCGCGGCGCGCGTGGTCGCGACGACATTGTTCACCATCAGGCCGATCTGGTCGCGGATCAGCTCGGGCACCAGCCGCGCTTGGGGCACGTCGGGAAAGCGGGCACGCACCCGGTCCCAGCCGTCGCGGACCAGCGGCACCTCCAGCAGCTGCTCCAGCGTCAACAGGCCCGCGCGGATACCGTCGTCGATGTCGTGATTGTCATACGCGATATCGTCGGAGATCGCCGCCACCTGCGCCTCGAGCGAAGGCCAGCTGTCGAGCCGCAGCGGAAAGGCCGCATCGAGTTCACGCATTGCCCAGTTCGGCGCGCCGATCGGCCCGTTGTGCTTGGCGAGCCCCTCCAGCGTCTCCCAGCTGAGGTTCAGCCCGTCATGCAGCGGATAGGGCCGCTCGATCCGCATCAGCGTGCGCAGCGTGTGGGCATTGTGGTCGAAGCCGCCCTCCTGCGCCATCCCGGCGCTCAGCGCATCCTCGCCCGCATGGCCGAAGGGGGGATGGCCGATGTCATGTGCCAGGCAAAGCGCCTCGGTCAGATCCTCGTTCAGCCCCAGGATTCGCGCGATGGTGCGCCCGATCTGCGCGACCTCCAGACTGTGAGTCAGCCGGACGCGATAATGGTCGCCATCAGGCGCGACGAACACCTGCGTCTTGTGGCGCAACCGGCGAAAGCTGATCGAATGGATGATCCGGTCGCGGTCGCGCTGGAACGCATCGCGCGGGCCGCGCGTCGAACCGCCCGGCTCAGGGTGCAGGCGCCCCCGACTTCGCGCCGGGTGCGAGGCGTAGCCGGCAAGCGCGCTCATTTGCGCGAGAGCGCCGTGACGACCTCGCCCGCCGTGCTCTGCCATACAAAGCTGTCGGCACCCGCCTTGCGCAGCTCGCTCTGCAGCGCCTTGGCCTTTTCCACCGAGGTGAACGGCCCCACCAGCAGCCGCCGCGTGGCGCCCCATTCCGCCGTCCAGCCCTCGACATCGGCCAGCGCGGTATAGGTACGGCGCAGACGGCGAAGGTCGAAGGCGAGTGCGCCCACGTCGCGTCCTGTGGCGATCTGCACCCAGTTGCGCGAGGGGTTCGCCTTGATCAGCGCCTTGCGCTCGGCCTCGGCCTTTGCCTTTGCGTCTGCTTCGGCCTTGGCGCGCGCCTTGGCCTCGGCCTCACGCTTGGCCTTGGCGGCGGCCGCCTGATCGGCCTTGCGCTGCTGTTCCTGCAGGCGCGCGACGGCGGTCAGATCAACGGGCGCGGCGGTCGGCTGGCGTTCCTCGGCGGGCACGTTGATGTCGGCCATGATCTGCGCGAGCGAACGAAGGTTCTGGGGAGCGTCCATCGTTGCCGGTCCCACCGGCGCGGTGCTGAAACCCGGCTGGGGCGCGGGCGCGGCCGGCGGAGGTGATGCGGGAGGCGCGGGCGCGTTCAGCGACGTGGCGGGCGGTCGGCTCACCGGCGCTTGCGGCGCGGCGGCTGGCACGGCGGCGAATGTGGCGCGGGCGGGCGCACTCGGCGGGGCTGGCGTCGGCTGCACCATCGCGGCGGCAGGCGGCGTCGAGACTGCGGCGGGTTGCGCAACGGGACGCGGCGCCGCAGCGGGAGACTGAGCGGCGCTGGCCACGCGCACCGGCTGAGCGTCGCGCCGCTCGTCGCGTCCCCGGTCCCTGTCGGAACGACTGCGCGAACGCGACTTGCGATCCTTGTCGTTTGCCGCCGTCCTGACGGGCTGGGGCGACGTCACCGGATCGAGCCGCAGGCCATCCGCCGGGAAGCGGCCATAATGCACCGCGATCGCGCGGCGGTCGGGCGGCAGAGCGCCGATCCGCGCCAGATAGGGATCGATCTGCTCGGCGAGCGTCTTGGGCAGGCCCGACTGGACGATCTTGCGCGCTTCCGCCAGATGACCGTTCATCGCCAGGATCATGGCGCGGTCGCGCCACGGCCCCCGGTCGCTGCCGTAGAGCAAAGGCCGGAGCATGGCCTCCGCCTCGTTGAGCTTGCCCGAAATGCCCAGCGAAATGGCATAGTTGCGGATGACCGTCTGATCGCCGGGGCGTCGTGCCAGCGCGGCGGCATAATCGCGCTGCGCCTTCGCCTGCTCGCCCGCCAGGTCGTAGGCGAGCGCGCGTTCGGAGAGATAATCCAGCGCGGGTTCGCCAAGCTCTGCGGCCATATCGAAATAGCGCGCCGCCTCGGCCGGCTGCTTCATCTCCAGCGCGACCAGCGCCAACCCAAGCTTTGCCGGGGCGAGCCGGGGATTGACCATGTCCGCGCGAAGGAAAAAGCCGTTGGCGGCCTGCGCATCGCCAAGCTGATACGCCGCCATGCCGGCACCGATCAGCGCATTGGTATCGGTCGGCTGACGGCTGAGGCGAGTCAGATTCTCGTTGAGACGCTCGACGGACTGGGCGGGCGGCACCCGCTGGATCATGGCACCCGGCTGTGCCAGCGCCGACGATGACGCCAGCAACACCATCGCCACCAGAGCGCGCCTTACGCCTTTTGCTCCGCTAATGCTCATCGCCTCCGCCGCGACCGGACACGCCACCGCGCGCCGCGACCACCCATGTTCCACCCGCCAACCCGCATCAGCCGCCCTATATCGGCGCGGCTGAACCCGTGCTGTACCCGGACGCCACCATAATGGCGCGGTGTCGATATGCCAGCGCCGGGACCCGGTCCTGCGCCCGGCCGATGCTGCCGAGCGACGATCGCCCCCGGCGGCTGCCCTTACTGGTTGTTCTGGCGGTTGAGGAAGCGGGGCACGTCGAAGTCGCCCTTGTCGTCCTGCTCGTCAGCGCCGTCCGCCTGGGTCTTCGCACCGCCGCGCGCGAGCAGCGACATGCGCTCGAACAGCGTGCCGCCCGACGTGCCGCCGCCGCGCGCAGCGGCACCGGACGCGGGCCGCGAGGCGGGTTCCGGCTCGATCCGCTGACCGATCGCGCCCAGATCGAGCGCGTCGCCGTCATCGCCGTCATCGTCGCTGAACAGCCTGCCGCTGCGCGAGAAGGGCGGCAGCCCCGGCTCGCTCGCTTCGGGCGCGGGCGCTGGCTCGGCAATGAAGGCCTGGGTCGGGATCGGTGCCGGCTCGGCCGCGACCGGTTCCTCGACGTGCGCCTTGCCGGGATCGCCGGCCTCCGTCGCGGCTGCTGCGACGGCGACGGGCTCCTCGGGCTGCAGCGGCGCTGCGACGGGCTCCTCCACCGGAGCCGCTGCCGGAACCGAAGCCGGACGCCCGGCGGGAAGGCCCGAACTGCCGCGCATCGACCCGGTCATATGCTTGAAGTCGAACGGCTGGTTTGCCTGCGCCGCCTGCGCGCCTTCGGCGTCGATGCCGGTGGCGACGACCGACACGCGGATCTTGCCGTTGAGATTCTCGTTGAACGCCGAAC
>CAZJCT010000161.1:0-3609 GCA_964544675.1 uncultured Sphingobium sp. | reverse complement strand
ACGGTCGCTTCCAGACGGTTCTGGATACCACCGAGCGTGGCGCGGCCCGAGGAGACGTCCTGGATCGCCGTGTCGAGCGTGGCGAGCGCACCTTCCGCGCCGGACTGGGTGCTGAAGTCGAGCGAGTCGATGCCCAGGTCCGTCGTGCTGACCGACAGGATCTCGACGTCAACGGTCTCGTTGGCGTTGGTGCCCGTCTGGATGCTGATCTGTGCACCGGTACCGCCGCCCGCCAGAGTGGCCGAACCGCTCATCAGCGAGATGCCGTTGAAGCTGGTGCGCGAGGCGATGTTGGCGACCTGGTCGATCAGCTGATCGACTTCCGCCTGGATGCCTTCCCGGTCGTTGTCGCTGACGGTGCCCGAAGAGGACTGGACGGCCAGTTCGCGCATACGCTGCAGGATGTTGTTGACTTCGCCCAGCGCGCCTTCGGCGACCTGCGTGACCGAGATGCCGTCATTGGCGTTGCGCATGGCAGCCGACAGACCGCGAATTTCGGAGGTCATCTTGGTGGCGATGGCGAGGCCGGCGGCGTCGTCCTTGGCCGAGTTGATGCGCTTGCCGGACGACAGGCGCTCCATCGCGGTCGACAGACCCATGTTGGCCTTGTTGGTGGCGTTCTGGGCGCGCAGCGCCGACACGTTCGAAGCAATGACAGTCATGTGAGAATTCCTTTCCGCTTTCGAGTGGGTCGCTAGCCCGCTGAGCGGTGGCGGCCTCGAAGCTGCAGAACGGCATGGCGCGGCGGGACTTTAGCCGGCCCGTCATTTTTTTGGGGAGGCGCTCACAGACACGCCCACCCTCCTAATAAGGATTCGCGCGCGCGTGACGCGCGAACAAAACAACATGATGAATTTAAAGTTATCCGGTTCCGTCCGTCCTTTGTTGATGGGGGCGCATTAGGGATGATGTGCCATGAACGAGTTTCTGCCCCGGACGGAACCGGCGGCACCATTGGCCAGCGCGACGGAGCGCAGATACAGGGTCAGGACGGTCACAGCCGCCTCGCCCGCCACGTCGCGGACCGATGCTGCCGCCAATTCCCCAGCGCCTCGCCGCGATGCGCCGCGCGACGCCGCGTCGGCGACGGGCGGCAGCGACGCGGTCGCACGCGCGCTGGCGGCCTATGCCGAGGTACGCAACCGCACGCGCGGCGTGGTGTCCGATCTCGCCAACAGCCCCAAGCCGCCCGCCCCGTCGGCGACCGCCCAGGCGGAGGACGACCTCGTCTCGCTGTTGCCGCAGCCCGCGGTCATCCACCCGCTGCCGCCCGCCAATCAGGACATGGTGCGCTTCGTCAGCGAGGTCACCGCGTCGATCGCGCGACAGGCGGCGCAGGCGCGCGCGGCGATGTCGGGCGCCAGCCCCGCGATGGTCGAGGCCGCCACCGACTGAACGCCCGCAAAAAGCATTTAAGCATCGCCCCGCCCCGTCGTTCTAGCCCTTGCGAACAGGAGTGCGTGGGACATGCAGACCGGGGTGGATATTGCGGGATCGCTGGGCATAGGCTCCGGCATCAACACCACGCAATTGGTGGCCGATCTGGTCCAGGCGACGCGCCAGCCGCGCGCCAGCGCGATCGGCACCCGGCAGACGACCAACAACGCCCGCATTTCCGCCCTCGCCTCGGCCAAAAGCTCGCTCAACACCTTCTCGGGGGCGCTGACCGAGCTTCTCAAGAGCTCCGATTATTCGGGCAAGCCCGCCTCCAACGACACCACGATCGCGGCGGTCAGCCTGATCCCCGGCGCGCCCGCGCCCCAGGGGCTGCCCGCGCAGATCGAGGTCCGCCAGCTCGCCCAGGCGCAGGTGGTGGAATCGGCGACTCTCGCCAGCGGCACGGCGGTCGCGGGCCTCGGCACGCTCAGCTTCACAGTCGGTGCCGAAAGCTTCGACATCACGCTCGAGGAACCGACCAACACGCTCGCCGACCTGGCCAGCGCGATCAACGCCGAGAACAAGGGCATCACCGCGTCGGTCGCGGTCGACAAGAACGGCGCACGGCTGGTGCTCAAGGGTGAATCGGGCGCCGATCAGGCCTTCTCGATCACCGCAGGGGTCGATGCCGACACCGACCTGCAGCGCTTTACCTACAACGCAACGACGAACACCGGCAGCCTGACCCGCCGCCAGCAGTCGCTCGATGCGCTGGTCACGCTCGACGGCGTCCAGATGCAGTTCGCCGGCAACACGATCACCACCGCGATCCCGAACCTGCGCATCGACCTCAACAAAGCCGCCGTGGGAACGAAGGTGACTCTCGCGACCGACCAGCCCGCCGCGACGATGAAGGATCTGGTCGAGGAATTCGTCAGCGCCTACAACAATCTCAAGGGGGCGCTGAACAACGCCACCGCGCCCGCATCGTCGGGCAGCGGATCGGGCCTGCTGTCGGGTGACGGCGGCGTGCGGACGATGGTGCAGCGCCTGTCGCAGCTCGCCAGCACCGATCTGGCGGACAGCGGCCCCTATCGCCGGCTGACCGATCTGGGCATCAAGACCAATCGCGACGGCACGCTGACGCTCGACACGGTGCGTCTCGAAAAGGCGCTGGCGGATGATCCCGCCGCAGTCACGCAGATGCTGAACCCGTCGACGCCCGACGCAGCCAATCCGGGCCTGGGCGGCGCGCTCAAGACCATCACCGACTTCCTGAACGACGAGGAAGGCCCGCTCGCCAGTTCGGCGGCGGTCTACAACAAGCTCAGGGAATCCTTCGCCGACCAGTTTGAAGAGCTGGATACGCGCATGGACACCTATGAGGCGCAGCTCACCAAGACCTTCGGCGCGATGCAGACCCGCCTGCTCGCGTTCAGGGCGACCCAGAGCTACCTCGATCAGCAGATCCAGATCTGGAACAACAACTGATTTCGCCACACACGAGGACCAGCAGAATGTTCGCACAAAATCAGCATGCAGGATATGCCGCCGCCAGCCGCCGCTACGCTGCGGTCGATGCGGGGAGCAAGGTGGAGGGCGCGACGCCCCACCAGCTCGTCAAGATCCTGTTCGACGAGCTGCTGCTGGCGATGGATGCCGCCGCGCTGGCGATGCGCGCAGGCGACCGCCGCAAGACGAGCGACAAGCAGACCCGCGCGCTGACGCTGCTCCACGCGCTCGAAAGCAGCCTGGATTATGAGAAGGGCGGCGATGTCGCCGTCAGCCTGGCCGTGATCTATCGCGAGGCGCGCCGCCGCATGCTGGCGGCGGTCGCCGGAAACGACGCCGAAGCGCTGCTGGGCGCGCGTGCCCTGATCGCGGAAATCGCCGACGCCTGGTCGAAGATCGGCTGAGGGAGGCAAGGCCTCGCTGTGCCATTCGGGCAGAGCGGTGAACAGCACCGAGAGGTCATCCCCGCGAAGGCGGGGATCCAGAGTCACAAGAGTTAGCGCCCGTTAACCTGGATTCCCGCTTTCGCGGGAATGACGGCTGCGGCAGGACGGGTCCGCAATCTGCTCGACGCCTACTCGCCGGCCTTCGCAATCCCCACCAGCGCGGGGCGCAGCAGCCGGTCCTTGATCATATAGCCCGCCTGAAGCTCCTGAACGACGGTTCCCGGCTCCGCGTCGGCGCTCGGCACCTCGATCATCGCTTGATGACGGTTGGGGT
>CAZJCT010000160.1:0-3631 GCA_964544675.1 uncultured Sphingobium sp. | reverse complement strand
CAGCACGCGCGCCGCGCGCAGCTTGGCCACTTCCATGAAGAAGTTCATGCCGATCGCGAAGAAGAAGCTCAGACGGCCTGCGAACTTGTCGATGTCGAGGCCCGACGCCACGCCATATTTCACATATTCCATGCCGTCGGCGATGGTGAAGGCCAGTTCCTGCACCTGCGTCGCCCCGGCTTCCTGCATATGATAGCCGGAAATGGAAATGCTGTTGAATTTCGGCATTTTGGCCGAGGTATATGCGAAGATGTCCGAGATGATCCGCATGCTCGGTTCGGGCGGGTAGATATAGGTGTTGCGGACCATGAACTCCTTGAGGATGTCGTTCTGGATCGTGCCGTCGAGCAGATGCTGCGGCACGCCCTGTTCCTCACCCGCGACGATGAAGAAGGCGAGGATCGGGATCACCGCGCCGTTCATCGTCATGCTGACCGACATCTGGTCGAGCGGGATTCCGTCGAAGAGGATCTTCATATCCTCGACGCTGTCAATGGCGACGCCCGCCTTGCCGACGTCGCCGGTGACGCGCGGATGGTCGCTGTCATAGCCGCGGTGGGTGGCGAGGTCGAAGGCGACCGACAGGCCCTTCTGCCCCGCCGCCAGGTTGCGACGATAGAAGGCGTTCGATTCCTCCGCCGTCGAGAAGCCCGCATATTGGCGGATCGTCCAGGGACGACCCGCGTACATCGACGCGCGAACGCCGCGCGTGAACGGCGCGAAGCCCGGCAGGCCCGGATCGATGGTGACATCTTCCGCCGTGTACAGCGGCTTGACCGTGATCCCCTCCGGCGTCTGCCAGTCGAGATCCTTGCCCTTCACCTCCTTGGCGGCGGCGTTTTTCCAGTCGTCGAGCGTCGTCATCGTCATTCGCCCTTGAATATGGGTGCGCGCTTCTCTCCGAAGGCGGCCACGGCTTCACGGAAATCGGCTGTGCGGCCCGCGACGGTCTGATTGGCCGCCTCGAGGTCCAGCACATCGGAAAAGGACAGGTCCACCGCCGCATTCACGGCGCCCCGGATCATCCCGAGCGCCAAGGTCGGTGCGCCGGCGAGCCGGTCGGCAAGCGCCTGCGCCGCCGAAGCCAGCTCATCATCGGGAACGACCCGGTTGATCAGGCCCCATTCGAGCGCCCGTCGCGCGGCAATGCGTTCGCCCAGCAGCGCCATCTCCATCGCGCGCGCGCGACCAACAGCCTTGGCGACCGACCATGTCGCGCCGGCATCCGGAACGAGGCCGATATTGGCGAAGGCGAGGAGGAAATAGGCGCCCTCTCCCGCAACCACCAGATCGGCGGCAAGCGCCAGAGCGCAGCCCGCGCCGGCCGCCGCGCCCTGCACAGCCGCGACGACCGGCACCGGCAGGTCGCGTATGGCTTTGATGACGGGCTCATAATGGTTCCGCAGCAGCGCTCCGAGGTCTTCGGGCAAGCCTGCGGCGAGATCCGCGCCGGAGCAGAATGCCCGCCCTTCCCCCGTCAGCAGCACGGCTCGCACCCGATCCGCACGCGCACGTCCGAGCGCGGCGACGAGCGCATCGAGCAGCGCCGGCGACAGCGCGTTGATCCGGTCGGGCCGGTTCAGCGTGATCGTCGCGACGCGACCGTCGCTGCCGTAACGGATCAGGTCGTCACTCAATGGTGCGACCCTGCGGCGGGCGTTTCCATGATCTCGGTGAGCTGCCCACCCATGTCCTTGGGGTGAACGAAGAAGATGAGCGTCCCGTGCGCACCGATGCGCGGTTCGCCGAGCACGCGCTTGCCCTGCCCCTCGAACCAGGCCTTCGCCTCGTGGATGTCGGGGACTTCATAGCAAATATGATGCTGGCCGCCGAGCGGGTTCTTCTCCAGCCACTTGCCTACCGCACTGTCGGGGTCGGTCGGTTCCAGCAACTCGATCTGGGTGCCAGCCGTGCCATTCTCTCCCGGCGTATTGACGAAGCAGACCCGGACTTTCTGGCTTTCCAGAACGAACGGCTCGGTGATATCCGCAGCCCCCATCACGTCGCGATAGAAGGCGATCGACGCGTCGAGATCGGGTGTCGCGACGCCGATATGATTGAGGCGACCGAGCTTCATGCCACGTTCTCGATGACAAGTGCGATGCCCTGACCGCCGCCGATGCACATGGTTATGAGCCCGTAGCGGCCGCCGGTGCGCTTCAGCTCATAGGCGCATTTGACGGTGATGATGGCGCCGGTCGCGCCCACCGGGTGACCCACCGCGATCCCGCTGCCGTTCGGATTCAGCTTTTCGGCGTCAAAGCCCAGTTCTTTGGCGACGGCGCATGCCTGTGCCGCGAAAGCCTCATTGGCTTCGATCACGTCGATATCGTCGAGAGTCAGCCCGGCGCGCTGGAGGGCGATCGGCACCGCCTTGACCGGCCCGATGCCCATATGGGCGGGGTCAACCCCGGCATGGCCCCAGCTGACGATCCGGGCCATCGGCTTCAGCCCCTTGGCCTCGACAGCACGCCCCGTCGCCAGAACCAGCGCGGCAGCCCCGTCGTTGATGCCAGAGGCATTGGCAGCGGTCACGCTGCCGTCCTTGCGAAACACCGGCTTCAGCTTGGCCATGCCTTCCGCATCGATATCGGCGCGCACATGTTCGTCGGTGTCAAACACGGTGACGCCTTTACGCGTCTTGATCTCGACCGGGACGATCTGCTCTTTGAACCGCCCTTCCGCAATCGCGCGCGCGGCGCGGCGATGGCCCTCGACCGCCAGCGCGTCCTGAGTCTCGCGGCTGATCTGGTATCGCTCGGCGATATTTTCGGCAGTCATGCCCATGTGGTATCCAAGACGCGGATCACTGAGAGTCGCGGTCAGCGCATCCTCCATCGCAGCCGCGCCCATTTTTGTGCCCCAGCGCACCCCATTTGCGATGTAAGGCGCGTTGCTCATGCTTTCGGCGCCGCCCGCGACCACGATGTCGGCCTCGCCAAGAGTCATCATCTGCGCCGATGACACGATGGCCTGCGCGCCCGAACCGCACAGCCGGTTGAGCGTCAACGCAGGAGCCTCCTCAGGCAGGCCGGCCTCCAGCGCCGCGACCCGGGCCATGTAGGCATCCTTGGGGCCGGACGGGATCACCTGGCCCATCACGACATGCTGCACGTCGCTGGCAGCCAGACCTGCCCGCGACACCGCCTCCGCGATCACCTTCGCACCGAGTTGTGCCGGCATCATGTCCTTCAGCGCACCGCCGAAATCGCCGACAGCCGTCCGCACGGCGGATACGATGAAAACGTCCTGCAACTCACTCATCAGTCAATGCCCCTTAACCCGCGTCGATCAGAGCGGAATATTATCGTGCTTTTTCCAAGGGTTTTCGAGGCTCTTATTGCGCAGCTTGCGCAGCCCCAGCGCGATCCGGCGCCGAGTCGAATGCGGCTGGATCACCTCGTCGATGAAGCCCTTTGAGGCGGCGACGAAGGGGTTGGCGAAGCGGTCCTCATATTCCTTCGTCTTTTCCGCGATTTCCTCGGGGGACAGGCCGCGGAAGATGATCTCCACCGCGCCCTTGGCACCCATCACCGCGATCTCGGCAGTGGGCCACGCAAAATTGAGATCGCCGCGCAGATGCTTGGAGGCCATCACGTCATAGGCGCCGCCATAGGCCTTACGCGTGATG
>CAZJCT010000159.1:0-3632 GCA_964544675.1 uncultured Sphingobium sp. | reverse complement strand
ACGACGATGTTGCCGCGGCGGCGATCCATCTTGAGGATCTGGAAGGGCTGCGGAATGTCCATGAGCGGGGTGACGTCGCGGACGGGGCGGATATCGACCTGGCTGCCGGGCAGGAACGCCACGGCGCCGTCGAGGTCGACGGTGAAGCCGCCCTTGACGCGACCGAAGATGACGCCCTCGACGCGGGCATTTTCGGAGAATTCGGATTCCAGCTTGTCCCACGCGGCTTCGCGGCGAGCGCGATCGCGGCTGAGCATGGCCTCGCCATGGCTGTTTTCGACGCGGTCGACAAAGACTTCGACTTCGTCACCGACCTTCAGGTCGGCCTTCTGGCCGGGGGCGGCGAATTCGCGCAGGGGCACGCGGCCCTCGCTCTTCAGTCCGACGTCGATGACGGCGAGGTCGTTTTCGATCGCGGTGACGGTGCCCTTGACAACGCGGCCTTCAAAGCCGCCGTCGGCGCCGCCGAGCGTTTCATCGAGGAGCGCGGCAAAATCGTCGCGCGAGGGGAATGCCGTTGAGGCCATGGATGGAGTATTCCTTCACGTCGTTGCTGGCCAGCCGGTTGAGTCCGGCGGTCTTAACTCGGCCCTGACGACATCCGTGGGAGAGGTCGCCGAGGCCGTGGCCAAACCATGCGACGCACCGGATGCGCGCCGCATATCCGGCCGGACGAAGCCTCGGGTCGCCGCTCTGCGATGAAAAGCGAAAAGGGCGCACGGGAACCCCGGCGCCTGTGTTGCCCGCTCAGCGAGCGCTCTCCAGCTGTGCGTCGACCAAAGCGATCGCCTGGCGGACGGCCGCCTCTATACCGATTTCGCTGGTGTCAAGCAAGGCGGCATCGTCGGCGCGGAGGAGGGGGGCGGAGGCCCTTCCCGAATCGCGGGCGTCGCGCGCGGCGATGTCGCGGATCAACTCGTCGATCGTCGGCGTTTCGCCGCGCGCCGTGAGTTCGCGTCGGCGGCGCTCGGCGCGCGCCTCGACGCTGGCGACGACGTACAGCTTGGCGTGCGCGTGCGGCGCGATGACGGTGCCGATGTCGCGGCCGTCGAGGATGGCGCCGCCGGGCTGGTTGGCGAAATCCCGCTGCCGCTTGAGCAGCGCCGCGCGCACTGCGGGGTGTACCGACACGCGACTGGCGAGCGCGCCCGTCTCCTCGCTGGCGAGCGCCGGGTCGGCCAGCAGCGAGCCGTCGAAGGCGCACGCGGCCAGGGCATCCGCTTCGTCGTCCGGATTGCCACCGGCCCGGCTCACCGCCAGTCCGACGGCGCGGTAGAGCTTGCCGGTGTCGAGCACCGGCAGCCCGTAATGCGCGCCGAGCGCCCGCGCGATGGTGCCCTTGCCCGACGCGGCGGGGCCGTCGACGGCGATGATCATGCGCGTGTCTTCCGGCGGCGCAGCGCCCCGATCAGTCCGGCAAGCGCGATGCAGGCCCAGACGATCTCTAGCGCCATCGACGCCATGTTGAAATGGACCGTCAGCGATGCGATCAGCAGCAGCGCGCCGACCAGGTTCAGCAGGTTGAACAGGACGAAGTTGATCGTCGCCGCGACATTCGAATAGGCATAGGCTCCGACCATCAGCGCGCTGCCGACCATCCCGATGACATTGGCAAGGTCGAAGGTCACGCCGCGCCACCGAGCGAATCGAGCATCGGCACGAAGGTCGGGAAGCTCGTCGCCACCGGGCTCATGTCGTCGATCAGGACACCGTCCCGGCTGTGCAGGCCGGCGACGGCGAAGCTCATCGCGATGCGGTGGTCGAGCCTTGTAGCGATCGGGCCGCCGCCGGGCAGGGGCTCGCCGCCGGTGCCGTCGACGATCAGGCCGTCTTCGGTTTCCTCGACGCGCGCACCGATTGCACGCAGCCCCTCCGCCATGGTGGCGATGCGGTCGCTTTCCTTGACCCGCAACTCCTCCAGGCCCCGGAACACCGAGCGGCCTTTGGCGAAAGCGGCGGCGACGAAGGCGACCGGAAATTCGTCGATCATCGACGGGGCGTCGGCGGGGTCGTTCTCGATGGCCGCAAGAGTCGAGGTGCGCACCCTGAGGTCGGCCACAGGCTCGCCGCCCACCGTGCGCTCGTTCAGCAGCGTGATGTCGCCGCCCATGCCCTGAAGCAGCGCGATCAGCCCGGCGCGCGTGGCGTTGATGCCGACGTGGCGGATCGTCACGTCCGATCCCGGCACGATGAGCGCCGCGACCATCGGGAACGCGGCGGAGGAGGGGTCGCCGGGAACGCTGATCGTCTGCGGCCGCAGGTCGGCCTCACCCGTGATGCGGATGCGGCGCGTCCCGTCAGCCTGCACCTCGACGCTCAGCGACGCGCCGAACCCCGCCAGCATCCGCTCGCTATGGTCGCGGGTCGGTACCGGCTCGATCACCTCGGTGATGCCGGGCGTGTTGAGCCCGGCAAGAAGGATGGCCGATTTCACCTGCGCCGATGCCACCGGCAGCCGATAGCTGATCGGCACGGCGGGGCAGAGGCCGCGCATGGTGAGGGGGAGGCGGCCGCCCGGTGCGGTCGTGAACTCCGCGCCCATCATCGACAGCGGTTCGATCACGCGTCCCATCGGCCGCCTCGACAGCGACGCGTCGCCGGTGAAGGTGGCGGTGAGGCCGTGGCTCGCCAGCAGGCCCATCAGCAGGCGCGTCGAGGTACCGCTGTTGCCCATGTCGAGCGCGCCCTGTGGCTGAAGCAATCCGCCGACCCCGACGCCATGGACGCGCCAGCGTCCCTCGCCGTCGCGGACGATGTCGGCTCCCATCGCGCGGAGCGCCGCTGCGGTGGCGAGAACATCCTCTCCCTCCAGCAGCCCCTCGATGCGGGTCTCACCGACGGCGAGCGCTCCGAACATCAGCGCACGGTGCGAAATGCTCTTGTCGCCGGGCACGGCAATCGCCCCGGCAAGTGGGCCTCGCGGGCCGAATCGCACCGGCGCTTCGTCTGGCTGGCCGGAACCCGATGGCGACGTGGCGGCTTTATGGACCAAGCCCTTTGCTCCCAAAAAAATCGAGGCGGCTTTTGACAGCGCCCATGCGCTATGGCAAGGCGCGCCACGTTTCGCGGACCTGAGGGCTTTCCGGCCCTGTTCCGCGCCAGCAAGACGAAAGGATAGAGGCGGCACATGGTGAAGCCTGAATGGGGGACCAAGCGGACCTGCCCCAAATGCAGCACGCGATTCTATGACCTGGGCAAGGACGAGCCCGTGTCGTGCATCGAATGCGGCAATGAGTGGGTGCCTGATCCAGTCCTGAAGTCGAAGCAGCCGCTTCCGTTCGAGGCAGCGCCACAGAAGCCGGTTCCCACCGACGACGTGGAAAAAACCGCTGACGACGATCTCGACATCGACATCGACGAGGATGGCGATTCGCCGGACAATGACGTCGACCTTGGCGGCGACGACGATCTCGGCGTCGATGCCGGCGACGATGACGATGAGGACGATAGCTGATCATCGAATAACCGCGGCGCGGTGGTTGATCATCGCGCCGCAAAATTGGACTTGCCACGCCTGCCCCCGCTGACCTAAAGGCTTGCGCCTTGCCGGGGCGGTAGCGGCGGTAAGGATCTACGGGCGGCGCCATAGCCGCCCTCCCGGAACGGATGGGGCCGTAGCTCAGCTGGGAGAG
>CAZJCT010000158.1:0-3719 GCA_964544675.1 uncultured Sphingobium sp. | reverse complement strand
GCGAAGGCATCGACAAGCTGCTGAGCGAGAAGGGGCTTCGTCCCGCCATGCAGCCGTCGATCGAACTGGCCGATGGCTATGCGGTGGGCAAGGACGCCGAAGTGGCGGTCGCGCTGGAAGTGCTTCCTGAAATCCCGGCCCCGTCGATCGAGGGCATCGCGCTTGAACGGCTCGTCGTTCCGGTCAGCGACGCCGCCGTCGATGAAGCGGTCAAGAAGATCGCCGACCAGAACCCGGTGTTCGAGGATGCGGCCGAGGGCCATGCGGCCGCCGAGGGCGACCAGGTCATCATGGATTTCGTCGGCAAGGTCGACGGCGAGGCGTTCGAGGGCGGCACCGGGTCCGACATGGCGGTGGTCATCGGATCGGGCAGCCTCATCCCCGGCTTCGAGGACCAGATCGTCGGCGTCAAGGTCGGCGACGAGAAGACCATCAACGTCACCTTCCCCGAGGAATATGGCGCGGCCCATCTGGCCGGCAAGGACGCGACCTTCGACCTCGTCATCACGGCGGTAAAGGTGAAGGGCGATGGCGAGCCGGGCGACGAGTTCGC
This sequence comes from uncultured Sphingobium sp., assembly GCA_964544675.1. Classification (GTDB taxonomy): domain Bacteria; phylum Pseudomonadota; class Alphaproteobacteria; order Sphingomonadales; family Sphingomonadaceae; genus Sphingobium. Next base: position 3,166 of record CAZJCT010000158.1, on the reverse strand, counting down.
CAAGCAGCTTGGCCTTGAGAGCATGGAACAGCTTCGCGGCCTGCTGAAGGGGCAGATCGAGCAGGAGCATAACGGCCTGACCCGCACCCATATGAAGCGCAAGCTGCTCGACCAGCTCGCCGACGCGCACAGCTTCGAGGTGCCGCCGAGCATGGTCGAGGCCGAGTTCCAGCAGATCTGGGCGCAGCTTGAGCATGAGGCGAGCCACGAGGAAGACAAGGACGCCGCGCTGGCGGAGATGGAGAAGGATCGCGACGACTATCGCTCGATCGCCGAGCGGCGCGTGCGGCTGGGTCTTCTGCTCTCCGAGATCGGCCAGGCGAACGGCGTTCAGGTCAGCCAGCAGGAAATGAACCGGCTGATCGCGCAGGCCGCGCAGCAATATTCGCCGCAGGATCGCGAGCGGTTCGTCGAATATGTCCGCAACGAACCGATGGCCGCCGCGCAGCTGCGTGCCCCGCTCTATGAGGACAAGGTCGTCGACTTCCTGTTCGAAAAGGCGACGATCACCGAGCGCGAGGTTGCGCGCGAGGAGCTGGAAGCCGCGATCGAGAGCGAGGACGGCCACGTCCATGGCCCGGATTGCGGTCACGATCACGGCCATGACCACGATCACGACCATGGTGATGCCAAGCCTGCCAAGGCGAAGAAGACCAAGGCTGAGGAGGTCGAGGCTGCTGAGCCTGCCGCCGCTGCTGATGAAGCCGCTGCCCCCAAGAAGAAGAAGGCCGCGCCCAAGAAGGCCGCTGCCGCCGATGACGCGGCTGAGTCCGCCGCCGCTGCCGAAGAGGGTGAGGCCGCAGCCAAGCCCAAGCGCAGCCGCGCTAAAAAGGCCGAGGCCGAGGCGGAAGACTGATCGCCGGACGCGCGGCGGGACCGATGGACCCGGCGGCTTTCGGCGACGCGGCACAGCCACGCGTGGCGGTGCTGCTGCCATGCTATAACGAAGCGGCGGCGATCGGCACGACCGTCGCCGGCTTCGCCGCCGCCCTGCCGGGCGCGGACATCTATGTGTTCGACAACAACTCGACCGACGGCAGCCGCGAAATCGCCGCTGCCGCCGGCGCGGTCGTGCGCACCGTCCGGCAGCAAGGGAAGGGCCACGTCGTCCGGCGCATGTTCGCCGACGTCGATGCCGACATCTATGTCATGGCCGACGGCGACGCGACCTATGACGCCGCCGCGGCGCCCGCGCTGATCGCGGAGATGATGGACGGCGGCTATGACATGGTCGTCGGCGCCCGCCGGTCGGAGATCAATGCGGCCTACCGGCGCGGCCACCGGTTCGGCAACGTCATGCTGTCGGGCCTGCTGCGTCGTCTTTTCGGGCGCAGCTTTACCGATATTCTCTCGGGCTACCGCGTCTTCTCGCGCCGCTTCGTCAAGAGCTTCCCGGTGCTCTCGGTCGGCTTCGAGATCGAGACGGAGATGAGCGTCCATGCGCTCGAACTGCGGATGCCGGTCAGCGAGTGCGTGACCGCCTATGCCGCGCGGCCCGAAGGCTCCGAGTCCAAGCTGAGCACCTATCGCGACGGCTGGCGAATCCTGCGCGTTATGGTGCAGCTCTATCGCGTCGAGCGGCCCCTTTGGTTCTTCGGCTTCATCGGCGCGCTGTTCGCGATCACGGGACTGGTGCTCGCGCTGCCGATCGTGCTCGAATATCTCGACACAGGGCTGGTACCGCGTTTCCCGACCGCGATGCTGATCGTCGGGCTGATGATTATCGCCGGGCTCAACCTGATGACCGGCCTCATCCTCGACACGGTGACGCGGGGACGGCTGGAAATGCGGCGGCTGGCTTATTTGGCGCAGCCCGGTCCCTACTTGAAGCAAACGTCAAGACATCCGATGTAGGCATCCGCAAGGGCAATAAGCGAAAGAGACCTATGACCGATATCCTGACCGATCCCCTGGCCGCGCTGGTTCCGATCGTTATCGAGCAGTCGAACCGGGGCGAGCGCAGCTTCGACATTTTTTCCCGGCTGCTGCGCGAGCGGATCATCTTCGTGACCGGGCCGGTCGAGGATCATATGGCGTCGCTGATCGTCGCCCAGCTCCTGTTCCTCGAATCGGAAAATCCGAAGAAGGACATCTACATGTACATCAACTCGCCGGGCGGCGTCGTTACGGCGGGCATGGCGATCCACGACACGATGCAGTATATCCGGCCCAAGGTCGGCACGGTCTGCATCGGCCAGGCCGCGTCGATGGGCAGCTTCCTGCTCGCGGCGGGCGAGCCGGGCATGCGCGTGGCGCTGTCCAACGCACGGATCATGATCCACCAGCCTTCGGGCGGCGCGCAGGGCATGGCGTCGGACATCGAGATCCAGGCCAAGGAAATCCTGCGGATTCGTCGTCGCCTGAACGATCTCTATGTCAAATATACTGGCCAGTCGCTCGAGAAGATCGAGTCGGCGATGGACCGCGACACCTTTCTGGAGGCTGACGAGGCCAAGGCGTTCGGCCTGGTCGACGAGGTCTTCGAACGGCGCCCGGCCGGCCCGGAGGCCGAAGGCGAAAAGTGAGGGCGTCCGTAAGGACAAGGTTTACGCGCTTGCGTGCATAGTCCTCCCTTGAAAGACTGGTCGCGGGGTCTAGGATAAGGGTCCCGCGACCCCCGATGGGTGCGTGTCGCCACCGCCGGATCGACCGGCGGGCGAAGAAAGGCGTTGAATGACGAAGCTAACTGGGTCCGACTCCAAGAGCACGCTCTACTGCTCGTTCTGCGGCAAGTCGCAGCATGAGGTCAGGAAGCTGATCGCGGGGCCGACCGTCTTCATCTGCGACGAGTGCGTCGAGCTGTGCAACGACATCATCCGCGAGGAGACCAAGGGCGGTCTTGTCGGCCGGAAGGATGGCGGCGTGCCGACGCCGCAGGAAATCTGCGACGTCCTCAACGACTATGTGATCGGGCAGGACCGCGCCAAGCGCGTGCTGTCGGTTGCCGTCCACAACCACTACAAGCGGCTGAACCATGGCGCCAAGGCGGGCGACGTGGAACTGGCAAAGTCGAACATCCTGCTCGTGGGGCCGACTGGTTGCGGCAAGACGCTGCTCGCGCAGACGCTCGCCAAGACCTTCGACGTGCCCTTCACCATGGCCGACGCCACCACGCTGACCGAGGCCGGCTATGTCGGCGAGGATGTCGAGAACATCATCCTCAAGC
>CAZJCT010000157.1:0-3896 GCA_964544675.1 uncultured Sphingobium sp. | reverse complement strand
GTCTCGGCCGAACGGAAGCGGACGTTGTTCTTGCGCCCGTCGATCAGGTTCTTCAGCTCCACCTGCATATAGGCGCCGCCCTTGCCCGGCTGGGTGTGCTGAATCTTCACCGCACGCCACAGGCTGCCTTCATATTCGATGTTGTTGCCTGGACGAATTTCCACGCCGCTGATTTTCATGGGAAGCGAGCCTGCCTGAATGATGGAGGATGAAAAGAGCCGGTGCGCGCTCTAGCCGCTGGCGATGACGAGGGCAAGCGTGGAGGGAAGCGACCCCCTCCTCCTCCCTTACTCCTGGAACGTCACCGGCGTCTGGGGCTTGACCATCTGCGCCAGCCTGGCCGCGTTCCAGTTGGTCAGGCGGACGCAGCCATGGCTCTGCGCGGTCCCGATCGTTTCCGGCGCACTGGTGCCGTGAATGCCATAATGCTCCTTCGACAGGTCGATCCAGACGACACCGACCGGCCCGTTGGGACCGGGCGGCAGGCGCTGCGCCTCCTTGTCGTCGCTGACATCCCAGAACAGCTCCGGATTATACTCGAACGGCGGATTCTTCGCGACGCCCAGGACCGTCCAGTCACCGATCGGCAAAGGATCATGCTCGCTGCCCATCGTGGCGGGAAAGACCGCCAGCAGCGTGCCATCCTCCGCGAAGGCGCGGAGCGCCCCGTCGGACTTGTCCACGACGATGCGCGCGGCGGCGGGTTGGTCGGGCGCGACGCCGAGCATCTGCAATGTCTGCTGCCAGCCGCTGTCATCGCCGGATGCCGGCGCGGCGTTGGGCACGTTGGGGACACGTATCACCGCGCCGGGACCAATCTTTGTCCGTGGGCCGTTAAGCGCGACAAGCTGGTCCGGCGTGGTATGGAAACGCTCGCCGAGCGCTTCCATCAGATCCTTGTAACCCAGCCGGTCAAGCTTCGCCTGCTCCTCCGCGCCCTCGGGCAGGTCAGGCTGAAAACGCTGCCGGGCGAAGGCGTCGGGAATGCGCACCCGGACCGTCGAGGGCACATCGCTCCACTGGTCGAGCGCACGCCGGGTCACTGCATCCAGTTCGCCCGACTGCGGCAGTCCGTTCGCCTGCTGGAACCCCCTCAAAGCGAGGGTGAAGCCCGGCGACGCCTGACCGTCGATGATGCCGGGGGAGAAATTGGCACGGTCGAGGAGAACCTGCGCCCGGAAGATGTCGCTGACCGCCTGTTGCTGGTCGTCAGCCGCGCCGCTGACCTCCGAGGGGTCCACCACCGCAAAATGAAGAGGCGGCGCACCGGCCCGTCCGTTTTCCGCCGTTGCTCCACTTCCATTCTCCGCGTCCGCATTGTCGATATCGACATTGCACGCGGCAAGGCAGGCCATGCCGGCCAGCACCATGATTGATCGCACCTGAATCCTGTTCCCTCTTCCAGCTCAGGGACTTAACGCTCAGGCGCGCGCAAAGGTTCAGGCGAGAACAGGCCCAAAGGCAGCAACCCCCGCCGCAGGTCCGGCCGGGTGTGCCCACACCGCTCCCGACACCGCCAGGAAGTCGGCGCCGGCCGCGACCAGCGGCGGCGCGTTGTCCGCCGTGATCCCGCCGATGGCGACGCACGGCAGCTCGAACACCGCCGCCCACCAGCTCAGAATCGACGGGTCGGGCCGATGCATCGTCTCCTTGGTCGCGGTCGGATAGAAGGCGCCGAAGGCAACATAGTCCGCCCCGGCCTCGCCCGCCTCCATCGCCAGGTGACGGCTGTCGTGGCAGGTCACGCCGATCTGCGCGGAGGGGCCCAGGATCGCCCTCGCCTCCCGCGGGTCGCCGTCATCCTGGCCGAGATGCACGCCGTCCGCTCCAAGCCGCTTGGCCAGGCTGACCGAATCATTGACGATGAACGCCACGTCGCGATCGGCGCAAATGCGTTGTAGTGGATCGGCCGCGCGCGCGATGGCATGCTCGTCCAGGCCTTTCAGCCGGAGCTGGAACGCCGCCACCGGCCCGCCGTCCAGGGCGGCGCGCAGCGCATCGGCGAACGGGTCGTCGATCGCCGGCGGCGAGATCAGGTAAAGCTGGCAAGGCACGCGCCGGTCGTCCCGTTCGAAGCGGGTGGCGAAGTCGGGATCAAGCGGGCCGAGAATGTCCATCACAGGTCAGCCAAGCGCCTTCTCGATGGCAGCGAGGAGCGCCGGATCATCGGGCGTGGTGTCGGGCGAAAAGCGCGCGACCACCGCACCATCGCGGTCGACGACGAACTTCTCGAAATTCCACAGCACTTCCGGATCCTCGGTCGGCGTCATGCCATAGCCGCGAAGCTTTTCCCGGAATCCGGCGGCATCACCGGTCTTGGCGGGCATCGCGCTGGTCAGTCCGGCGAAGAGCGGGTGCTTGTCCGAACCCGTGGCGACAATCTTTTCGAACATGGGGAAATCCACGCCGAAATTGGTCGTGCAGAAGCTCGCGATCTCGTCGTTGCTGCCCGGCTCCTGGCCCGCGAAGTCATTGGCGGGGAAGCCCAGCACGACGAGGCCCCGGTCGCGATAGTCGCTATAGAGCTTTTCCAGCCCTTCATATTGCGGCGTGAGCCCGCATTTGGAGGCAACGTTGACGATCAGCATCACCTTGCCCGCATATTCGGACAGCGACGCATCAGCGCCCCGGATGGTCTTCAGCGGAATATCCTGAATGGCGGTCATCGCGTTTCTCCTCGTTATCGCGACGACATAGTCGGGCCGCCGCCAAAACAAAAGGGGACCGGCCGAAGCCGATCCCCCTTTTGAGAGCTGCCGTCGAAAAGGACGATCAGGCCATCTCGACCTTCTTGGTCGAAGCGGCATAGATCTCGTCAATCGCACCGCCGAGCGAGGCGTCGAATTCCTCGTCGGACATGCCATAACGCAGATCCTCGAGGAGCGCGCGGCTGAAGCTCGCGATCATGCCCCGGTTCTTGGCAAGCTCGGCGCAGGCGTCGGGACGGCTGTAGCCGCCCGACAGCGCCACGACGCGCAGCACGCGGGGATGGTCGACGAGCGGATCGAACAGACCCGGAGCCGAAGGAATGCTGAGCTTCAGCATGACCTTGTCGGTGCCCGGCATGGCGTCGAGGCCCTTGATCAGCTCGTCGCGCAGGATGTGGTCGCACTGCTCGCGCTCGGGGCTCTTGATGTTGATCTCGGGCTCCAGCATCGGCACCAGGCCACCGGCGAGAACCTGCTGGCCGACCTCGATCTGCTGCTTGACGATCGCCGCGATCCCCTCGGCATTGGCGAGGTTGATCACCGAACGCTCCTTGGTGCCGAACACGCCCAGTGCCTTGGCGCGGGCGAGCAGAGCGTCGAGGCCGCCGATCGGCTTCATCATCTGGACGCCGTTCGCCTCGTCCTCCAGCCCCTTGTCGATCTTGATGAAGGGCACGACGCCGCGGTCGATCAGCGCCTGCGGCGTGGTCTTGCCGTCGACCTGCCCGTCCATGGTGCGCTCGAACAGGATTGCGCCGATCACCTTGTCGCCGTTGAAGCAGGGCGAAGTGATGATGCGCGCGCGCATCTGGTGGATGAGGCCGAACATCTCCTCGTCATTCGACCAGGCGCCTTCCTCGACACCATAGCCCTTGAGCGCCTTGGGGGTCGATCCGCCGCTCTGGTCCAGCGCCGCGATGAAGCCGTTGCCGCTGGCGATCTTGTCGGTCATTTCCTGCAGGTTCATCGGTCAGTCTCCACGTCTTGCTTGAGAGTTGAGGTCAGCGTGCGAGCGCCTTGACGCCGGGCAGTTCCTTGCCCTCCATCCATTCGAGGAAGGCGCCGCCGGCCGTCGAAATGAACGAGAAATCGTCGGAAACGCCGGCCTGGTTGAGCGCGGCGACGGTGTCGCCGCCGCCCGCGACCGACACCAGCGCACCCTCGCGCGTCAGCGCGGCGGCGGTGCGC
>CAZJCT010000156.1:0-4029 GCA_964544675.1 uncultured Sphingobium sp. | reverse complement strand
CCCGGCTCCGCGTCGGCGCTCGGCACCTCGATCATCGCTTGATGACGGTTGGGGTCGAGCGGCTGTCCGATCGACTGGAACCGCTCCACGCCGTGCTTCTTGAGCACATTGTCCATGTCCTTGGCGGTCGCGTCGAGCCCGGTGACGAGCGCCTTGAAGCGGTCGTCGGCGCGCAGCTCCTCGCCGATCACTGACAGAGCGCGCTCCAGATTGTCAGCCACCGACAGGATGTCGCGCGAAAAGCTGGTCGCGGCATAAGCGCGCGCGTCGGCCAGTTCCTTTTCCAGACGCCGCCGCACATTCTGCGTATCGGCAAGCGCGTAGAGCACCTCCTGCTTGGCCGTCGCCAGCTCCTCCTCCAGCTTCGCGATCCGATCGGCTGCGGAGTCTACGGCCGCCGACCCGGCTTCGGGCGCGCTGGCGATCGCTTCGTCCTGCGGGGCATCGGACGTGGGAGCATCGGTCTGGGGCATGTCTTCGGCACTCGTCATTGCATCAATCTCGTCAGTGTCTGCGCGGTGAAGTCCACCATGGGAACGACCCGGGCATAGTTCAAGCGGGTCGGGCCGATCACGCCGACTACGCCCACCACCCGCCCGCCGGGGCCGTGATAGGGAGCCGCTATGACCGAAGAGCCCGACAGGGAAAAGAGCTTGTTTTCCGATCCGATGAAGATCCGCGCCGACGCCCCCGCCCGGGCCTGGTCGAGAAGCCGCGCGATCTCGCGCTTTTCCTCCAGCTCGTCGAGCAGCATCCGCACCCGGTCGAGATCGGCGGCGGCGCCCGCGTCGATCAGATTGGCCTGTCCGCGAACGATCAGCACGGGCCGGTCGGCGCCATCGGTGCTCCACGCCGCGATCCCGCCTTCGATCAGCCGGCGGGCGACATCGTCGAGCGCGTGGCGCGCGCGTTCGAGTTCGGCGCCCAGCCGCGCCTGCCCCTCCGCCAGCGTCATGCCCGCCAGCCGTTCGGACAGGAAATTGCCGGCCATCACCAGCATCGACGGCGGCATGCCGCCCGGCAGGTCGATGACCCGGTTCTCGACCGATCCATCCTCCCCCACCAGCACGGCGAGCGCGCGGTCCTCCGCCAGCGGCACGAAGCTGAACTGCCGGACCACCGTTTCCCGGCGCGGCACCAGCACCAGCCCGGCGCACGCCGAGAGGCCCGACAGCACCGCCGACGCGCCGGCCAGCGCATCCTCGATCGGGCCTTCCGCCGACAATTGCCGCTCGATCGCGCGCTGTTCCTCGGGCGAGGGCGCAGCCGCCTGCATCATGCCGTCGACGAAGAGCCGGAGGCCACTTTCGGTCGGCATCCGCCCCGCCGAGGTGTGCGGCGCGGCGAGCAGCCCCGCCTCTTCCAGATCCTGCATCACGTTGCGGATCGACGCGGGAGAGAGGTTGAGCGTCGACAGGCGGCTGATCGTGCGCGACCCCACGGGCTGCCCGACGTCGAGATAGGACTCGACCACCAGCCGGAAGACATCGCGCGCCCGGTCGGAGAGATCAAATATGCTCGTCGCGGCCATCGCTGCTATGTAGGCCATGCGACCGGGCCGCTCAAGGCGGCGACCGGACTCACCTCCGCTCGGCGGGCGCGGGCAGCGACAGCCGCATCGCGGTGCCGCCGGGCACCGGTTCGAGCGCGATGCTGGCCTTGAGCTGCCGGGCGAGGCCCCGGACCATCCTGAGCCCCAGGCTGCTCGTCCGGGCGAGGTCGAAGCCGGGCGGCAGGCCCGCGCCGTCATCCTCCACGCACAGGCCGATGCCTGCGGGTTCGCGCGCCAGGCTGACGCTGATCCGTCCGCCGTCGCGACCCTTGAAGCCATGTTCCACCGCGTTCGCCATCGCCTCCGCCATGATGAGCGCGAGCGGGATCGCCATGTCGGCGGGCAGCATGATGCCGTCGTCGGCGACCACCGTGCAACTGACCCCGTCCCGCCCATCGGCATTCACGACGTCGGCGGCAAGGTCGCGAAGGAACTGGCCGAGCGGAACCTGCTCGCCCGATGTCGAGTAGAGCTGGCGCTGGATTCGGCCGATCAGCCGGATCTTGTCGGCGGCGTCGGAGAGCGCGACCCGCGCGCCCTCGTCCTTCACCTGCCGCTGCTGGAGCGAGAGCAGCCCGCCGACCATCTGGAGATTGTTCGACACGCGGTGCTGGAGCTCGTGGAACAGTGTTTCAGTCCGTTCGGCGAGTTGCGCGCTCAGCTCGCGTTCGCGCACCAGCCGCCGGTTGCCGCGCTGCAGCGCGTCGATCAGCGCGATATCGACCGCGACGACGAAGGTATAAAAGCCCATCGCAACAATGGTGCCGCGCGTGACCATCAACGCGTGGAACGGCGGAATCCAGAAATACCAGGCGAGCAGCCCGCATATCACCGCCGCAAAGATGCCCGGCCCCCGCCCGAAGAGGAAGGAGGACAGGATGACGACCGGAAAGAAAGTGAGATAGGGGAAGCCCGGCGGAAAGGCAGGGTCGAGCAGCCACCGCACCGCCCACCCCAGAAAGATGAACAGCGCGGTCAGCGCATAGGCCGCGCCCGGCTGGCCGCGCAGCAGGGGAAGGCGCTCCATGAGCAATCGTGGTCGCGGCATGAAAGATCGTTAGCTCCCGGAAACGACCCCGAATTTGCCTGAGATTGCGACGCAAGAACAGGGAAAAGTGGGGGAGCGGAGCGTGCGGCGCGACGGGCTGCGTGTCGTCGGCAGCAACAGATGATGTCGTTAGTCCTGATCATCGTGCCTGATTGGCCGGTGGCTTCATCCCTGCCGGATAGATGCTCCCGAATCCATCCCATGGTCCCAACCGCAAAACCTGTCATGTGTCGCCCGTCACTTGACAGGCTGGGTGCGACATATCACATTCATGTCACATGGATATCGACAGCATCCGGCATAAAGGCCTTCGGCGCTTCTTCGAGACAGGCAACGCCAAGGGGCTGGTTGGCGACGTCGCCCGCCTGCGCAGGATGTTGGCCTATATCGACGCTGCTGGAAGCTTTGATGAGTTGGCTGTGCCGCCCAATTTCGGCCTTCACGAACTGACCGGCGAGCGAAAGGGATGCTGGGCGATGACGGTGACGCGAAACTGGCGACTGACCTTCCGTTTGAGCGAGGAAGGCGCGCTGATCGATGTGGATATGGAGGATTATCATGGCGCTTAGAATGCATCCCTCCCTGACTGTTCACGCGGGAGAATGGCTCAAGGTGGAGATCGTGGAGCCGGCCGGCGTCAGTGTGACGGCGCTGGCCCAGCATTTCGGCGTGTCGCGTCAGGCGCTCAGCACGCTTCTTAACGGCAATGCCAACCTGTCGGCAGATATGGCGATCCGTTTCGAGAAGGCCTTCGGGATCAGCGCCGACACGCTGCTGCGCATGCAGACGGCTCATGATCTCGCCGTGGCGCGGGGGCATGAAGATCAGATCAAGGTCGGCAAATTCGCAAACGCCGCGTGAATGGGGATGAACCAGCTGCTTCGAGACGGGCCTTTCCCCCTCAAACCATCTGCCCGTTCTCGTCCCTGAGCACGTCGCGCCGCCCGACATGGTTGGGCGCGCTCACCAGACCCTCTTCCTCCATCCGCTCGATCAGCCGCGCGGCGCTGTTATAGCCCACGCGCAACTGCCGCTGGAGCCAGCTCGTCGATGCCTTCTGGTTCTCGAACACCAATTGGCACGCCTTGCGATAAAGCTGCGCATCGGGGCTGTCGTCGCCGAGATCGACACCGTCGAGCGCGAAGCCGCCATCCTCCGGCTCCTCGGTCACGGCGCTGATGTAATCGGGTTTGCCCTGCGCGCGCCAATGGTCGGCGACGGCGCGGACCTCGTCGTCGGACACGAACGGGCCGTGGACGCGGGTCAGGCCCTTGCCGCCCGCCATATAGAGCATGTCGCCCTTGCCCAGCAGCTGCTCGGCGCCCTGTTCGCCCAGGATGGTGCGGCTGTCGATCTTGCTGGTCACGAAGAAGCTGATGCGCGTCGGCAGGTTGGCCTTGATGACGCCGGTGATGACGTCGACCGACGG
>CAZJCT010000155.1:0-4245 GCA_964544675.1 uncultured Sphingobium sp. | reverse complement strand
TCGTCGGGGCCGGTCCAGTCGGGATGGCGGCAGGCGGAGCGCTGGTCGATCCCCTTGGGTAGCGTCCGCATCTCTGCCACGCGATCCGAAATCTTCTGGCCCAGCAGCATGCCGCCGCCACCGGGCTTCGCGCCCTGGCCGATGACGATCTCGATCGCGTCGGCCTTGCGCAGGTCGTCGGGGTTCATGCCGTAGCGCGAGGGGAGATATTGATAGACCAGGATTTTCGACTGGCCGCGCTCCTCCGGCGTCATGCCGCCGTCGCCGGTGGTCGTCGACGTACCCGCGATCGACGCGCCGCGCCCCAGCGCCTCCTTGGCCTGAGCAGAGAGCGACCCGAAGCTCATGCCGGCGACAGTGATGGGGATGTCGAGATGGATCGGTTTTTCGGCAAAGCGCGTGCCCAGCCACACGTCGGTCGCGCATTTCTCGCGATAGCCTTCGAGCGGGTAACGCGATACCGATGCGCCGAGGAACAGCAGGTCATCGAAATGCGGCACCGCGCGCTTCGCGCCTCCGCCCCTGATGTCGTAGATGCCCGTCGCGGCGGCGCGGCGGATTTCGGCCAGCGTGTGCGGGTCGAACGTCGCCGAGAAGCGGGGCAGGGTGGTCGGGATTCGGCTGCTGTCCATGATCGTCCCGTTCAGTAGGCGGCGGCGTTGTCGACGTGGAAATTGTAGAGGCGGCGCGCGGAGCCGTAGCGGCGGAACGCTTCCGGCGGCACGTCATCGACCCCGGCGGCGGCGAGCAGATCGGCGACCTGTTGCAGATGCTCGTCGCGCATCGGCTTTTCGATACAGTCCGCGCCCAGCCCCTTGACCGACCCGCGCACATAAAGCCGCGCCTCATAGATCGAATCGCCGAGCGCGTCGCCCGCATCGCCGAGAACGACGAGCGCGCCCGACTGCGCCATGAAGGCGCTCATCGGTCCGATCGATCCTTTGACGACGATGTCGACGCCCTTCATCGAAATGCCGCAGCGCGCCGAGGCGTTGCCGTCGATGACGAGGAGGCCGCCATGCGCGGTCGCCCCCGCCGCCTGACTGGCGTCGCCCTTCACATGGACCTTGCCCGACATCATGTTCTCGGCGACGCCGACCCCGGCATTGCCCTCCACCACCACGGTGGCGTGCTGGTTCATGCCCGCGCAGTAATAGCCCGCATGGCCCGCGATCTCGACCGTGACCGGCGCATCGAGGCCGGCGGCGATGGCGTGGCGGCCGGCGGGGTTCTCGACGCGCCAGTGGGTTTCGTTGGTGTCGGGTGCCAGCGCGTGAAGCCGCACGTTGAGGTCACGCAGGCGCGTTTCGGCGAGATCAACGATCTGCATCAGCCGCGCTCCCACGCATAGACCCGGGCGGGTTCGGGCTCGAACACGCGTGCCTCCGCGATTCCCGGCAGGCCGACGAGCGCGCGATATTCCGAGCCGAAAGCGACATAGCGGTCGGTTTCGGCCATCACCGCAGGCTTGCACGAGATGGGGTCGCGCATCACGGCAAAGCCGTTCTCGGTCCCCACGACAAAGGTGAAGAAGCCGTCGAGATCGTCGAGACCCGCTTCCAGCGCCTCGGCGAGCGACGCGCCCTCGGCCATTTTCCAGCTCAGATATCCGGCCGCCACCTCGCTGTCGTTTTCGGTCGCGAAATGGATGCCCTTGGGCTCCAGCATCCGCTTGAGGCTGTGATGGTTGGACAGCGATCCATTGTGGACCAGGCACTGGTCGGCGCCGGTCGAAAAGGGGTGCGCGCCCGCCGTCGTGACCGCGCTTTCGGTCGCCATGCGGGTGTGGCCGATGCCGTGGGTGCCGCTCATCGACGGCAGGTCGAACCGCCCGGCCACGTCGGCGGGAAGGCCGACTTCCTTGTACAGCTCGATCCGTTCGCCGCTGCCGGTGATCGCAAGGTCGGGGCGCTCGGCGGCGAGCCAGGCGCGAACGTCCTGCTCTTTTTCGGCGGGGACGGTGATGACGGCATGGGTGTCGCGCACGGTGACGTCGCCGCCCAGCGCCGCCGCCCTGTCCGCCAGCGCGTCGAGATCCGCGCCGCGCACCGTCAGCTTCACCCGCCCCGGCGTTCCCGCGCCATAGACCGCGAAGCCCGCGCTGTCGGGGCCGCGATCGGTCATCACCTCGAGCATGCCCGCAAGCAGCCGGCCAAGCTCGGGCTCGAGCGTCTTGTCCTTGAGGAACAGCCCCACGATTCCACACATAACCGGCCCGACCTTCATGCTTGCCTGTGGAAGCATGATGTGCCGCAAATCCGAGTGGCCGTCAATCAGAGGGAATAAAAGTTTCTTATCAGGAAATCAGCCGGTGGAGCGCGGATAGATGATGATCGACAGATATTCGATCGGCTCGCCTTCCCAGCTTTGCGGGCCGTGGAGCGCCGCCGAGTCGAACAGCAGCGAATCGCCCGGCGACAGGCGATAGGCCTGGGTGCCGTGGCGATAGGTCAGCTCGCCCTTGAGCATGTGGATGAACTCGACCCCGCCATGCTGGAAATCGGTATGCGCGGCGGCGCCTTCCTCAAGCGTGATGAGATAGGGCTCGACCGCCACATCGCCGCGCAGCATGTGGCCGAGAAGCTGGTAGACATGCCCCACCTTTGTCCCGCGCCGTTCGAGCGTCAGCCCCTTGCCGGCCTGCACATAGGAACAGTCCTGCCGGTCCTCGAAGCTGGCGAACAGCGACGACAGCGGTACCTGCAGCGCGCCCGAAATCGCCTGCAGCGTCGCGAGCGAGGGGGAAATGCCGCCATTCTCGATCTTCGACAGCATGCCGTTCGATATGCCCGCCGCGCTGGCGAGATCGGCGACCGAGAGGTCGTGGCTGCGGCGAAGCTGGCGCACCTGCGCCCCGATCGCGCGTTCGAGGCTGCGTTCGGGCTGGCTCGGCGCGCTGGAGCCGGTAGCGAGTGCGTCGGGGTCGGTCATGGGGACATGTTTAGGGCGTTCCGTCCTCGGGCCAAAGCGCTTCCGCATTTTCGAGCAGGCGCCGCGTCGCGGGGTCGGGGACCACGTCTGGACCGCAGCGGTCAGCCCGCTGCCCGCGCTTGCAGCCGCGCCGCGATCGCGCGCATCAGCGGCGGCGGGTCGTCGAGCAGTGCCTCGCCGTCGCCGGTCGCTGACCAGCCGAGCGTTCGCACGATATCGAAGCCCGCGAGGCGCGGGCGCGCCATGCCGTCCGCCCGATAGCAGAGCGGCATGACGGTGAGGCCGAGGCCCGCCGCGATCATCTGCATCACCCGCTCGTCATTGGTGGTACGCAACGCGAAGTGCGGGCGCACGCCGCGTTCGGTGAAGTGGCGGCTGGTCTCCGACAGCGCCTCGCAATGGCGGCGCACGATCATCACCTCGCTGGCGAGCTGCGCCGCCTCGATCGCCTGCTGCCCCGCCAGCGGATGCCCCGCGCACAAAGCGAGCGCATAGCCCTCGCGAAGCACTGGGCGCTCGGCGAAACGCGCGCCGCCGCGCCCGACCAGCGTCAGCGCGGCGTCCACGCGCCCCTTGGCGAGATGGCTGGTCAGCTCGCGCTCGGTCCCGAACAGCAGCTCGAAGCGGGCCTCGTCCGTCGGGCGCACCTCTGCAACGGCCTGCGCGATGATGTCGCCGGGTACGCTCGCCAGCACGCCCAGCCGCAGCGCGGGCAGGCCCGTCCCCTGGCCCAGCGACTGCATGGCCAGGTTGAACTCGCGCTCGATCCGCCGGGCATGGGCCAGAAAGCGCGTGCCTGCCTCGGTCAGCGCGACCCGCTGGTTCGACCGCAGGAACAGCGCGACGCCAAGCGTCCGTTCGAGCTTGGCGATGCCGACCGACAATGTCGGCTGCGACACGTTGCAATGCGCGGCGGCGCGCGAGAAATTGCCCTGGTCGACCACGGCGAGGAAATAGCGGATCAGATAGCGGTCGAGCATGGGCCTTCCTCGCCGGGGCAGTGGAGGTGCTTGGGGGACGTGCAAAGGGGGACGTGCATAGATAGAACTTATGACATGCCTTAGCGACGTTCAATTTTCCAAATAGCGTCGCTGTCGCTAGGCTGCGGAGCGTTGAGAGGAGCGCCATGACCGATTTCGATTTCGCCCTCGGCGAGAACGCCGACATGATCCGCGACAGCGCGGGCCGCTTTGCGACCGATCGGATCGCACCGCTTGCCACCCGAATCGACGCCGAGGACTGGTTCCCGCGCGAGGCGTTGTGGCCCGCCATGGGCGCGCTCGGCCTGCACGGGATCACGGTGCCGGAAAGCGA
>CAZJCT010000154.1:0-4250 GCA_964544675.1 uncultured Sphingobium sp. | reverse complement strand
TTTTTGCACGCCGATCACCCCACGAAGGGGGTGCCTATTGCACGCTGATCCTCACCCTATTCGTGCCCGACCTGCGGCACGTCGAAATCGTGCGACGACTGCCTGTGGTGGCTGGCCAATCGCTGAGCCCGACGGGGCAGGTGGAGGCGGCCGCGCGATCAAGCCGCCCGGTCGTTCCACGCCCTTGATCGCGCACGGCCGCAGGCGTCGCGGGGCCGCCGCTTACCCCCTCCCAATTCACATTGACTCCGGTTCGGACGCCGCTAAGCCATGATCGGCGGAAAACAGTGACTTTCCGGCGCGCGCCCGTAGCTCAGCAGGATAGAGCATCAGATTCCTAATCTGGGGGCCACAGGTTCGAATCCTGTCGGGCGCACCATTTTTGTTTGCGCGATGCCGCCCGCCAACCCATCGCGCGGGTTCGACTTCGCTCCGCTCAGCCGCACATTTTTTTCGCCCTCAGGCGCCGGGCGGGCCTTCCTTCGCATCGGCGGGCCCCGGCGGAAGGCGAGATGCCTTATTCAGCAATCGCCGGGTGATGCCAACGGGACGTGAGGCACGCTTCACTGTCTCCATCGAGCAGTCAATCGCCGTCGATCCGGCAGATGCAGCTGCGCACATTTTCATATTTTTCGAACTATCGATTGACCTTACGGCCGCGCGCGCATTATGGCGGGTCCGATCGAAAGGGGCTGAATGGACGATCCCACCACAGAGATCTGGGCGGTCGATGCGCTGGGGGCCCTGGCGCATGAGACGCGGCTGGCGGTCTTCCGCCTGCTGGTGAAAGCCGGACCGGCCGGGATGATCGCCGGCGCGATCGCCGAGCATCAGCGCGTGCCGCCCTCCACCATGTCGCATCATCTGGCGACACTCGAGCGCGCGGGCCTGGTCACGTCGGAGCGTGAAAGCCGCGTGATCCACTATCGCGCCGATTATGCGGGCATGCGTCGCCTGCTCGCCTTTCTGATGCAGGACTGCTGTGCCGGGGTTCCGGAAATGTGCGGCGACCTGCTCGGCGACTTCGTCTGCAGCGCCCCTTGACCCTCTCGCCCGAAACCCAGGGAACCCGAGCATGACCGCACAGCCCGGCCGCGAACGCCTGTCGTTCCTCGACCGCTTTCTGACCTTGTGGATATTCCTCGCCATGGCAATCGGCGTCGGGCTGGGCGCGATGTTCGAGGGCTTGCCGCAAGCCATCGACAGCCTGTCCTGGGGGACCACCAACATCCCCATCGCGATCGGCCTGATCCTGATGATGTACCCGCCGCTCGCCCGCGTACGCTACGAGGAACTGCCGCGCGTCTTTGCGGACAGGCGGGTGCTGGCGATCTCGCTGATCCAGAACTGGATCATCGGCCCGGTGCTGATGTTCGCGCTCGCCGTGATCTTCCTGTCCGACGAGCCCGAATATATGACCGGCCTGATCCTGATCGGTCTGGCCCGCTGCATTGCAATGGTGATCGTCTGGAACCAGCTTGCCAAGGGCGACAACCAATATGTCGCGGCATTGGTCGCGTTCAACTCGATCTTCCAGATCCTGTTCTTCAGCGTCTATGCGTGGTTCTTCCTCGCCTTCCTGCCGCCGCTGTTCGGGCTGGAGGGCAGCGTGATCGACGTCAGCTTCTGGACCATCGCCGAAGCGGTGCTCATCTATCTCGGCATCCCGTTCATCGCCGGTTTCCTGACACGCAAGTGGCTGGTGAAGGCCAGGGGCAATGCGTGGTACGAGAGCGTCTTCCTGCCGAGGATCGGCCCGGTGACGCTGGTCGCGCTGCTGTTCACCATCGTCGCCATGTTCAGCCTCAAGGGCGGCGACATCGTGACGCTGCCGGGTGACACGATCCGCATCGCCATTCCGCTGACGATCTACTTCGTCGTGCAGTTCACCATCAGCTTCTTCATGGGCAAGCTGATTGCCAGCGACTATCCGCGAACGACGGCGGTGGCGTTCACCGCAGCGGGCAACAATTTCGAGCTGGCGATCGCCGTCGCCATCGCCGCCTTCGGTCTCGCATCGCCCGTCGCCTTTGCCGCCGTGATCGGGCCGCTGGTGGAGGTGCCGGTCCTGATCCTGCTGGTCAACGTGGCATTCTGGTTCGGGCGGCGATGGTTTCCTGACACGGTCCCGGCATCCGGCTATCGGTAGCCGATGACCCGCCTGTGGTCTCAGCAGGTCGCGAGGCGGACCTGGTCGGGAGGCGATTGACGCATCGGCGACAGGATCGGCGCGCTGTCAGACATTGCCTCGACGAGGCGATGATCGCTCAGGATCGTTAGGCGGCAACGGCTTTGCTGCGCGCCTGCCTTATATCCCGGACGGGCGGCTGGCCGAACATCCGGCTATACTCGCGATTGAACTGGGATACGCTTTCATAACCCACGTCGAAGGCCGCGTTGCTCGCCGTCTTGCCTTCCGACAGCATCA
Source organism: uncultured Sphingobium sp. (assembly GCA_964544675.1). GTDB lineage: Bacteria > Pseudomonadota > Alphaproteobacteria > Sphingomonadales > Sphingomonadaceae > Sphingobium. The sequence continues at coordinate 1,822 of CAZJCT010000154.1, read as the reverse complement.
GCCTGCGCGCTTCGACAAGCCGCAGATGCTTCTGGAACTGGAGCGGAGAGAGCGACGTGACGGCGCGAAAATGCTCATGGAACGCTGACTGGCTCATCCCCGCCGCCGCGGCCAGCCGCTCGACCGGAAGCGGCCTCGCATAGTCGGAGCGAAGGATGGCCACCGCCCGTGCCACGCGCTGCACATGGCCATCGGGCCAGCCGAGGTGGCGCATCGCCGCCCCGTGCCGGCCGGCAAGGAGCCAATAATGCATTTCGCGCAGCAATTGCGCCTTGAGCACCGGAACGGACGCCGGGCGATCGAGCAGACGGATCAGCCGCAGCGCCGCGTCGGCGACCTCAGCGTCGGTCGGATCGACCCGCACGCGCGCATGGTCGTGGACCAGACCCGGCTTCATCTCGGCGACCAGTTCGGCAACGATGGCAGGATCGAGTTCGAGCACCAGCGAATAATAAGGCGCGGCGATGCTGGCCCGCGCAATCTGGCTGACGGTCGGAACATCGGCCGTGATCAGCAGCGATTCGCCCGCCGAAAAGGCGAATCCCGCCGTGCCCATGGTGACATGCTTGGCGCCCTGAACGACCAGCGCGACCAGCGGGCGTGAAATCGCATAAACAAGATCGCTCGGCGCGGTTGCGCGAATGGTCGAGAGGCCCGCGATCGGGGTGACGGCGACGCCGTTCGGATCGGCGTGCGCATCGGCGTACCGACTGACAGCAGTGAGCAGGTCGTTCATGCGAGCCGGTATAGCGTCGGCGTGCGGTCGACGCCATGCTTTTGGAGGATTAGGCAAAAACAGGCGAGGCGACGGCAACCTGTCGGGGCGGGGCTGAGGCATATCGATGTGGCCACACAAGCTACAGGAGACCGACCATGACCAAGATCACGCTTATCACTGGCGCCAGCCGGGGCCTCGGCCGCAATACCGCTCTCGGCATCGCACGCGCCGGCGGCGATGTCGTCATCACCTATCACAGCCGCTCGACCGACGCCGAGTCCGTCGTTGCGGAGATTCAGGCAATGGGCCGCAAGGCCGTCGCGCTCCAGCTCGACTGCGGCGACGTCTCGGGTTTCCGCGATTTCGCCGGCCGGCTGCAGGCTGCGCTTGCCGAGCGCTGGCAGCGGAGCAGCTTCGACCACCTCGTTAACAATGCGGGGCATGGCGACTTCGCGATGATCGCCGACACCACCGAGGCCCAGTTCGATGCACTGGTGAACGTCCACTTCAAGGGCGTCTTCTTCCTGACCCAGACGCTGCTGCCGCTCCTCGCCGACGGCGGACGCATCGTGAACCTGTCCTCCGGCCTGACCCGGGTGTCCGCTCCCGGTTTCGCGGCCTACTCGGCTGCCAAGGGCGCGGTCGAGGTGCTCAGCGTCTATCTCGCCAAGGAGCTTGGCGCGCGCGGCATCGCGGTCAATACGGTGGCGCCGGGCGCGATCGAGACCGATTTCCTCGGCGGCGCGGTTCGCGACACGCCCGATCTCAACCAGCAGTTCGCCGGCATGACCGCGCTCGGCCGTGTCGGGGTTCCTGATGACATCGGACCGATGATCGCCAGCCTGCTGTCGGACGCCAATCGCTGGATCAACGCGCAGCGCATCGAGGTATCGGGCGGGCAGGGGATCTAGACCTTGATCGTTTCAGGCGGAATCAGCCGGAAACGTGAATCAAGGTCTCAACCATTTGAAGAGAGCCTGATCGACATCTTGCCGGCGCGCGCCGCGCAACGTCGAAAAACTGGTGGGCGATGACAGGCTCGAACTGCCGACATCCTCGGTGTAAACGGGCGACCTGACGGGTTTCTGCGGCTTCCAAGGCATA
>CAZJCT010000153.1:0-4344 GCA_964544675.1 uncultured Sphingobium sp. | reverse complement strand
TTCAGGAGAAATATGGCCGCGACCATGTCGCGCAGATCATCACCTTCGGAAAGCTCAAGGCGCGCGCCGTTCTCAAGGACACCGGCCGCGTGCTCCAGATGAGCTATGGCCAGGTCGACCGCCTCGCCAAGATGGTGCCCAACCATCCCACCGACCCCTGGACGCTGGAGCGCACGATCAATGGCGTCAGCGAGTTCGTCGCCGAGTACAAGGGCGACGAGCAGGTAAAGCGCCTCGTCGACTATGCGATGAAGCTGGAAGGCCTGCCGCGCCACAGTTCGACGCACGCGGCGGGCGTGGTGATCGGCGACCGGCCGCTGTCCAACCTCGTGCCGCTCTATCGCGATCCGCGTTCCGACATGCCGGTTACCCAGTTCGACATGAAATATGTCGAGGCGGCGGGGCTGGTGAAGTTCGACTTTCTTGGCCTCAAGACGCTGTCGGTGCTGCGCCGAGCGGTCGAGCTGCTGCGCGCGCGGGGGGTGGAGGTCGATCTCGACACGCTCGGATGGGACGATCCGGCGGTTTACGAGCTGATGCAGCGCGGCGACACGGTCGGCGTGTTCCAGCTCGAATCGGAGGGGATGAGGAAGACGCTGGCGGCGGTGAAGCCGACCAATTTCGGTGACATCATCGCGCTCGTCTCGCTCTACCGGCCGGGTCCGATGGATAATATCCCGATGTTCGGCCGCCGTAAGAATGGTCAGGAAGATATTGAATATCCCCATGATCTTCTGGAGCCGATCCTGAACGAGACTTATGGGATCTTCGTTTATCAGGAACAGGTGATGCAGGCGGCGCAGATCCTCGCCGGCTACAGCCTGGGCGAAGCCGACTTGCTGCGCCGCGCGATGGGCAAGAAGATCAAGGCGGAGATGGACGCGCAGCGCGCGCGCTTCGTCAGCGGCTGCGCCGAGCGGTCGCAAATCCCCAAATCAAAGGCCAATGAGCTGTTCGACTTGATCGACAAGTTCGCGGGCTATGGCTTCAACAAGAGCCACGCGGCGGCCTATGCGCTGCTGTCCTACCAGACCGCATGGCTCAAGGCGCATCATCCGGCGGAATTCTATGCCGCGTCGATGGCGTTCGACATCCACCAGACCGACAAGCTGACGGTGTTCGTCGACGACATGCGCCGGCTGGGCCTCGCCTGCCTGCCGCCCGACATCAATGCGAGCGAGGCGGACTTCACGGTGGAGCCGCATGACGCGACCGAATATCCGTTCGCGGTCCGCTACGCGCTCGGTGGCCTCAAGGGTGTCGGCGAGCGCGCAATGGAACTGCTGGTCGAGGAGCGCCGGCGCGGCGGCGCGTTCGCGAGCCTCGACGATTTCGCGCACCGGATCGAGCCACGCCTCATGAACCGTCGGCAGATCGAGAGCCTGGCGGCCGGGGGCGCGTTCGACTCGCTGGACGTGCCGCGCTCTACCGCCTTCGCCGCCGCCGAGACGTTGCTCGCGGTGGCAGCGAGCGCGCATGAGTCGCGCTCGACGGGGCAGGGTGGGCTGTTCGGGGGCGACGAGACGCCGCATGGCGAAATCCGTCTGCCCGACGCGCCCGCCTGGTCGGCGTCCGACCGCATGGCGCAGGAGCGCGACGCGTTCGGTTTCTATTTCTCCGCCCATCCGGTCGACCGCTATCGCCAGCTCGCCCGTGCCCGGGGCGCGCGTAGCTATGCAGAGCTGTGCGATCCGGAGACGGCGATCCCCGACCGGGGCACCGCCACCATGGCGGCTCTGGTCGAGGGTGTGCGCTGGCGCGACACGCGGCGCGGGGGGCGCTACGTCGCCGCGACCCTGTCGGACCAGTCAGGCCAGTTCCAGGCGAGCTGCTTCGACGAGGATGGCTGCAAGCTGCTCGAAAAGCTCGCCAATGAAGGCGATTGCGCGCTGTTGACGGTCGAGCTGGACCGGCCGGGGGGCGAGGACATCCCCCGGTTGACGGTGCGTTCGGCGCAGGCGTTCCGGTCGATGGCCGCCAGCGCGCGCATGGCGATGCGGATCGTCATCGACGACGGCGCGCCGGTCGAGCGGCTGGCGGCGATGCTGGGTGCGGCGAAGGGCGGGCGGGGCGAGGTTACGCTGCTGGCGCCTTGTGGCGAAGGTCAGCATGCCGCGCTGGTTGTCGGCCGCGACTACCGGCTCGACATGGAACTGGGCGACGCGATCGAGGCGTTGCCGGGGGTGCGCGAGGTCATGCTGTCGGCGGCGGAACCGCCACGATTGTCGCTGGTGGCATCACGCTGATTTAGCGTTCTGCGCCAAAGCCTTCGCGGAAGTTGATCGCATCGATCATCAGCCCTCCGGCAAGGAACACCGAGCCGGTGCAGGCGAGCGCCAGCAGCTTGCCGGCCGTTCCCGGATACATCTCCAGATAGGCGTGACCCCGCTCCATAGCGCCGAGCGCGAGCGCATAGACGACCAGAAACACCTCGAACTTGGTGCGGATGGAGAAGAGGCGGCGGAGTCTTTTCATGCCCCAAGCATAGCAATTCCCGTGCCAGCGGCTCAAGCGCGCGGTCCGGCGGGGGTGTATGCTTTCGGGACTGTAAACTTTTCCGACAGATCGGGGGCAAGAGCCCTCAGATCAGCGGGCCGAACTCGGCGACGATATGCCGGTACAGCTTCTTCTTGAACGGCACGATCAGGTCGACCAGCGTGTCCGCCGGCGTCCATTTCCACTCGCAGAATTCGGGTTCGACGGTCGCGATGTTGATGTCCGTATCGCCGCCCAGGAACCGCGCCAGGAACCATGTCTGGCGCTGGCCACGATAGCGCCCACCCCACAGCTTGCCGATCAGCGGGTCGGGCAGGTCGTAGAAGTGCTCGTCCTTTGACCTTGCGAGCAACTGGACGTGATCAGGGACGACCCCCGCCTCCTCGCCAAGCTCGCGAAGTGCCGCGGTCTCGACATCCTCGCCCGGGTCGACACCGCCCTGCGGCATCTGCCAGGCATCGCCTTCCTTGCTGTCGATGCGCTGTCCCACGAAGACGAGGCCTTCGCGGTTGACCAGCATGATACCGACGCAGGGGCGATAAGGGAGCGAGGCGGGATCGGTCATGATGCTTCACAATCTTGAGGGGGACTGACCCGCCTGTACAGACCCCCGACCGGCCAGTTCAAGCTTGGTGGTACCCGCCTGACCAATTTTCGCTGCCGAGGGACAAAACTATTCTTCTTTGAATTCGGCAGGGGTAGGAACTAGCTGACATACACACAAGACCCACAAGCCGGGACATATAATGGCAAGTCAGTTGCAGGAAAATCCGCAGATCGAAACCGCACCGGAGGCTGTCGTCGTCCGCTTCGCCGGCGACTCCGGCGACGGCATGCAGCTCACGGGTGGACAGTTCACGCTGTCGACCGCGCTCGCCGGAAACGATCTGGCGACCTTCCCCGATTTTCCGGCGGAGATCCGCGCGCCGCAGGGCACGTTGTTCGGCGTGTCCGCCTTCCAGATCAATTTCGGGTCTTCCAGCATCACGACGGCGGGCGATTCACCCGACGTGCTGGTGGCGATGAACCCCGCTGCGCTCAAGACCAATTCGCCGGACCTGAAGCCCGGCGGTCTGATCATCGCCGACACGGGCGAGTTCAACGAGCGCAATCTCGCCAAGGCCAAATACGACAGCAATCCCATCGAGGACGGCAGCCTGGCGAAGTGGCAGGTGCTGGCCTTCGATATCTCCGCGCTGACGCTGGAGAGCGTGAAGCCCTTCGGTCTTGGCAACAAGGAAGCGCTTCGCTGCAAGAACATGTGGACGCTGGGCCTGGCGCTGTGGATGTTCGGCCGCGACCGCCAGCCGATCATCGACTGGCTGAACGCCAAGTTCGCCAAGAGCCCGGTTCTGGCCGACGCCAACATCGCGGCGCTCAATGCCGGCCATGCCTATGGCGAGACGGCGGAACTCTCCGGCCCGCTGCGCCAGCTTCATGTCGCGCCGGCTCCGGCGCCCGAGGGGCTCTATCGCACCATCACGGGAGCCGAGGCGATCTCGCTCGGCCTGGTCGCTGGCGCGCAGCTTGCGAGCCTGCCGATGTTCTTCGGCGGCTATCCGATCACCCCGGCGAGCGCGATCCTGCATCATCTCTCGCGGCTCAAGGAATATGACGTCACGACCTTCCAGGCCGAGGACGAGATCGCCGCGATCGCGTCGGCCATCGGCGCGAGCTACGCCGGGTCGCTGGGTGTCACCTCATCCTCCGGTCCCGGCATCGCGCTGAAAGGCGAGGCGATGGGGCTGGCGATCATGACCGAGCTGCCGCTGGTCATCGTCAACTCGCAGCGTGGCGGGCCGTCGACCGGCCTTCCCACCAAGACCGAGCAGTCGGACCTCTATCAGG
>CAZJCT010000152.1:0-4377 GCA_964544675.1 uncultured Sphingobium sp. | reverse complement strand
CCTTTTCATTGAGGTTGACGGTGAACTGGTCGAGCGCGCCTTCCTTCTTCTTCTCGGCCTTGGGCTTTTCCTCGGCGGCGGGTTCGGCGGGCTTGGAAGGCTCGGGTGCGGCGATCCCCTTGCCGACGCCGTGGCTGATGTAGCTCACCGCGTCGAGGCGGCTCATGTCCTGCTGCTGCAGGAAATAGACGGCGTAGCTGTCGCGTTCGGAGAAGAGCGCGACCAGCACATTCGCGCCGGTCACTTCTTCCTTGCCCGACGACTGGACGTGCAGGATCGCGCGCTGGACCACGCGCTGGAAGCCGCTGGTGGGCGAGGGATCGACGTCGCCCTCCACCTTCAGGCTGTCCAGCTCGGTGTCGAGATAATGGGTCACGGCATCACCGAGTTCGCCCAGTTCGACGCCGCACGCCTGCATCACCTTGGACGCGTGCTGATCGTCGATCAGCGCGAGCAGCAGATGCTCGAGCGTCGCATATTCATGGTGACGCTCCGAAGCGTGGGTCAGCGCGTTGTGAAGCGTGGTTTCAAGCGCGGGCGCGAAGGAAGGCATGGCGATACTCCGTTGCCCCGCCGCACGGCGGGGCCATGCTGTCTATGTCGGCATGGTCGCGTCCCGCATCAAGATGCGCGAGCGGCCCGCCGTTCTCCGGAGCACCACCACGTCGCTGTGCGACAAGGCAGGAACCCCAACCCTCTCTGTCATTTTCTGAATAGCGCTTCGGCGCTTGCTCTATGGTTAACGGCCCGGGACAGCGTTTGCTTCGTCCGCTCCGCTTCCTTGTTGAGATCGGCGATACGTGCCTCGAGCTCGGCGACCGAGAGGCGATCGAGATCCTGCCGTGCCAGCAGGGCCATTGCGTCGTCACTCGCGCGACGAGAAAGTTTGTCGTCGTCGTCCACGGTTTGAATGTTGACGCGTTGAGGGGCGCTGTCAATAAGCTGGATGGCGCAAGAGCACGGGCGTGAGGGAGCGTTTTTTGGCCGACCAGCACATGATCCCGGCGGACATGACGATCGTCAGCATCTCCGCGCCGGGCGAACCCGACGTGCTGGTGCCGGCGCGCGTGGCGGTGCCGGTGCCCGGCCCCGGACAAGTGCTGATCCGGGTCCATGCCGCCGGCGTCAATCGCCCCGACGTCATGCAGCGTCAGGGCCGCTATCCGTCCCCGCCCGGCGCGCCCGAATGGCCCGGGCTGGAAGTGGCGGGCGTGGTGGTCGCCGTGGGGCCGGAGCTGTCCGCCGAATGGATCGGGCAGCGGGTCTGCGCACTCCTCGCCGGTGGCGGCTATGCCGAATATGCGGTGGCGGAGGCCGGGCTCTGCCTGGTCGTGCCGCCCGCCCTGACGCTTGCCGAGGCCGCTGCGATCCCGGAGACGCTGTTCACCGTCTGGTCGAACCTGTTCGAACGCGCCTATGTGGCCGAGGGTGACAGCGTGCTCGTCCACGGCGGCACCAGCGGGATCGGCACCATGGCGATCGCATTGTGCCGGCTGTTCGCCATCCGCATCCTGGTGACGTGCGGGACCGAGGAAAAATGCGCGGCGGCGCGGGCGCTGGGCGCGACCGCGATCAACTACCGGACCGGGGATTTCGTCGAGGCCGTGCTTCGCGAGACGGAGGGGCGTGGCGTGACGGCGGTGCTCGACATGGTCGGCGGCGATTATCTGCCGCGCAACATCAAATGCCTCGCCGACGATGGCCGTCATGTGTCGATCGCGGTGCTGGGCGGCCCGAAAGCGGGCCTGTTCATCCCGGAGATCATGCAGCGCCGTCTGACCCTCACCGGTTCGACCCTTCGCCCGCGGCCAGTCGCGTTCAAGGCGATGCTGGCGGACGAGATTCGCGCCACTGTCTGGCCACTCGCTGAAAGCGGCGATCTGCGCCCGGTGCTCGGCGGCCGATTCCCGCTTGACCAGGCGGCAGCCGCTCACGCCCTGATGGAGGACGGCGGTTTCGTCGGCAAGATCATCCTCGAAACGACAGCGGGCGTGTCAGAATAGTCCCAAAATATAACCGAACGGGCGATAGTCGACCGAAAGCCGCGTCTTTGACCCCGGACTGTCATATTCGATTCTGAACTGTCACATTGCCGTTTTATGGCTCGCCCCGCAGGGAACATATGACCTTTGGGGGGTCAAGTGAACGCGATCACGTCGATACCGCTCCGCCGGCCGAGCGCGCCTTTGGGGGATCGGGCGAGCGAAGGCGGCCGCCGTCATTACCGCACGATCTGGATCAGTGACATCCACCTGGGCACGCGCGGCTGCAATGCCGACATGCTGATCGACTTTCTGGACAATGTCGACAGCGACATGCTGTATCTCGTCGGCGACATCATCGACGGCTGGCAGCTCAGAAAGCGTATCTACTGGCCGACCGCGCATAATGACGTCGTCTGGCGGATCATGAAGCGCGCCCGGCGCGGCACGCGTGTCATCTACATCCCCGGCAATCATGACGAGATTTTCCGCCAGTTCACGGGGATGAACTTCGGCGGGGTCGAGGTGCGGCGCAAGTTCATCCACACCACCGCCGATGGCCGCAAGCTGCTGGTCCTCCACGGCGACGAATTCGACGCGATCATGCTGGCGCATCGCTGGCTCGCGGTGGTCGGCGATGCCGCCTACACGATGATGATGGCGATCAACCGCCAGGTGAACCAGGTCCGCAAATGGCTGAAGCTGCCCTACTGGTCGCTCTCCAAAATGGCGAAGAACAAGGTGAAGAACGCCGTCGCCTTCATCTCCCGCTTCGAGGAGCTGGTGGCGCACGAGGCGGAACGGCGTCATGTCGACGGCGTGGTGTGCGGCCATATCCACAATGCCGAAGTGCGCCAGTTCGGCGAGATCACCTATTACAACGACGGCGACTGGGTGGAGGGATGCACCGCGCTGGTCGAGCATTTTGACGGCACGATGGAGGTGCTCCACTGGGCCGAGGAGATCGAGGCGCGCAAGGCGCGCGCGGCGGCCGAGCCGACGCTGGTGGCGGCGTGACGGCGAGCCCGATCGCGGCCCGAACCCCCGCTCCGGCCCCGCTTCCGGCTGCGCCCCGCGCCGACCGGCCGATGCGCATCGTCGTCGTGACCGACGCCTGGGAGCCGCAGGTGAACGGTGTGGTCCGGACATTGCGCTCGGTTCGCGAACGGCTCGGCGCGATGGGGCACCATATGGAGGTCATCTCTCCCGATCGCTTTGCGACGGTGCCTTGCCCGACCTATCCCGAAATCCGCCTGGCGATGCCGCGTCCCGGCGCTCTCGGTGCGATGATCGAGGCGCTGGCGCCTGATGCCGTCCACCTCTCGACCGAAGGGCCGCTCTGCCTGTCGGCGCGCCACTGGTGCCTGAAGCGGGGCATTCCCTTCACCACCGCCTATCACACCAACTTTCCCGATTATGTGCAGAGCCGCACCGGCCTTCCCGCGAGGCTGTTCTGGCCCTATTTCCGCTGGTTCCACGGTCCCGCCAGCGCGGTGCTGACCTCGACCCCGTCGATCCGCCGGTCGCTGGCCGAAGCCGGCATCCACCAGACGCTTCATTGGGGGCGCGGCGTCGATCTGGCGCTGTTCACGCCGGAGGGCAGCCGGCACCCCGCGATGACCGCCGCCAAGGGGCCGGTGCTGCTCCATGTCGGACGCGTCGCGGTGGAGAAGAATATCGAGGCGTTCCTGGCGCTCGACACGCCGGGCACCAAGGTCGTGGTAGGCGATGGCCCCGCGCGCGCCGGGCTGGAGGCGCGCTATCCCGACGCGCTGTTCCTCGGCCTGCTGAAGGGCGACACGCTGGCAAGCGCCTATCGCGCCGCCGATTGCCTCGTCTTTCCGAGCCTCACCGACACCTTCGGCCTCGTGATGATCGAGGCGATGGCGTGCGGCACCCCCGTCGCGGCCTATCCGGTGACGGGACCGGTCGATGTCGTGACCGACGATACGGGCGCTCTCGACGATCGGCTGGAAGCGGCGGTGGAACGGGCGCTCACCCGCGACCGCGCGGCCTGCGCCGATTATGGCCGCAGCTTCACCTGGGACCGCAGCGCGGGCGAGTTTCTGTCGAGCCTTCATCGCCTCGACGGTGTGTGGGAGCGGCAGGCGGCCTGACGCTTGCCCTTGGTCCCGCGACGGACTACAAGATGGCAAGGGTGGCCGCTCCGCGAGGGGCGGCCCTTGTTGTTTACGGCCGCCGCTGTCGGCGCCATGTTCGTCAGGAGAAAACAAGTGGCCCAGCCGCTGATGCCGCACGCAACCGCAAGCTGGCTCGTCGAGAACACCGCGCTCAGCTTTCCGCAGATCGCGGATTTCTGCGGCCTGCACATCCTTGAGGTGCAGGCGATCGCCGATGATACCGCCAGCACCAAATATACCGGCCGCGATCCTGT
>CAZJCT010000151.1:0-4389 GCA_964544675.1 uncultured Sphingobium sp. | reverse complement strand
GGCAGAGTGCGGCAGTTCGCTGATCGTCTGCTTGCCGGCGTTGATCAGGTCGGGGTCGACCTCGTCGTCATAGGGGAACGGACCGATGCCCAGCATGCCGTTTTCCGACTGCAACGTCACCGTCATGCCCGCAGGCACATGGTTGGCAACGAGCGTAGGAATGCCGATGCCCAGGTTGACATAAAAGCCGTCCTGAAGCTCCTTCGCGGCGCGCGCCGCCATTTCATCTCGGGTCCAGGCCATTATGCCGCCTCCCTCTGCCGCGTGGTGCGGAATTCGATCTTCTTGTCATACGGGCTGCCGACGATGATCCGTTGCACATAGACACCGGGCAGATGGATGCAGTCGGGGTCGAGCGATCCGGTGGGCACGACTTCCTCCACCTCGACCACGCAGACCTTGCCGCAGGTCGCTGCGGGAACGTTGAAATTGCGCGCGGTCTTGCGGAACACGACGTTGCCCGTCTCGTCGGCCTTCCACGCCTTGACGAGGCTGAGGTCGGCGAAGATGCCACGCTCCAGAATATAGTCCTGGCCGTCGAAGCTCTTCACTTCCTTGCCTTCCGCCACCAGCGTTCCGACACCGGTCTTGGTGTAGAAGCCGGGAATGCCGGCGCCGCCCGCGCGCATCCGTTCGGCGAGCGTGCCCTGCGGACAGAATTCCACTTCCAGCTCGCCTGACAGATACTGCCGTTCGAACTCCTTGTTCTCGCCGACATAGGACGAGATCATCTTGCGAACCTGCCGCGTGCGCAGCAGCTTGCCGATCCCTTCATTGTCGATGCCCGCATTGTTGGATGCGAAGGTCAGGCCGGTGACGCCGCTGTCGCGGACCGCGTCCAGCAGCCGCTCCGGCACGCCGCACAGGCCGAAGCCGCCGCAGGCGATGAGCAGGTCGTTGCGCAGGAGGCCGTCGAGAGCGGCGCGTGCGTCAGGATAAAGCTTGCTTGCCATCATGTCCTTCCCATCGCGGAACCGCGCCTCCCTAGCGCATGGAAATCATCATTACAAATGAGTGTTTTTTTGCTGTACCGATAAATGATGCCTATCAACCGTATCGCGGGATATCATCTCGAAACGCTGCTGTGGATCGCGCGACTGGGCACTTTCGGTGCGGCCGCCGCGCGGCTGAACACGACCCAGCCGGCCATCTCCGCGCGAGTCAGGGAACTGGAGGCCCATCTCGGCGTCAAGCTGTTCCGGCGCGAGGGCCGGCTCATGACGCTCACACCCGCAGGGCGCCAACTGGTCAGGGAAAGCGATTCGCTCTGGACGCGCTTTCAGGACGTTCTGCTGGGGTGCAGCGGCCTGTCCGAGGCGTCGGGCGTGGTGCGAATCGGCGCCGGGGAGATCGCGGCGGCAAGCTGCCTTCCCGGCTTTGTCGCCGCTTTGGGGAAGGAACTGCCGAACGTGACGCTGGAGGTGGAGATCGCGCTGACTGCCGATCTGATCGACAGCCTGCTCGGCGGACGCACCGACCTCGCCTTCGCGGCAGGACGAATCGCGCATCCGGCACTGAAGACGGAACCCATCGGCACCGTCGACCTGCTGTGGCTGGCCAGCCCGCGAACAGTCGCCGCGATCGAAGGCGGCGGTGACGCCGGCAGCTTCCCCATCTGGTCGCTGTCCAGCCATTCGCCGCTGTACCGCATCATGAAGGACGCGATCGCCCGATCGGAGATGGCGGCACGCCCGGTGAACCTGTGCAACAATGTCCGCACGATGATCGACGTGGTGATGGCCGGCGACGGAATCGGGATATTTCCCAGCAGCATGGTCGCGGGCCAACTGGCCGACGAGCGGCTCGCCCGATTGCCGGGAATGGCAGCGATGCCAGCGGTGGAGTTTCAGGTCGCGATACGCGCTGCGGAGGCGGACCCCCTGCTTCTCGCGATATTCGAACGGGCGACCCGGCTCGACATTCGCCGAACCGGGATCGCGTGAACGACAGATCAGATGTCGTCGCCCAAGGCGCCCTTGACCGAGCCCTTCAGCTTCTGACCCTTGCCCGTGACCTGCTGCGCCTGGCCTTCGGTCTGCTGCGCGGGATCGTTGTTGGCCCGGCCGGCCTTCTCCTTGGCCTTGCCGATGCCTTCGTTGATCGCGCCTTTTGCCTTGTCGATGAGTTCGCCCATGCGAAGCTCCTTTCCTGTCTCGCCACCCGACAGAAAAGAAACGCCCCGCACAGGGGTCCGTTCCTGATTCAGATCAGACCGGCCAAAGGACTGGACGGATCGGCATACATGCGCCGTCCCATGCGCCCCGCCAGATAGGCGGCGCGGCCCGATTCGACCGCCAACCGCATGGCATGCGCCATCAGCACCGGGTCCTTCGCCTCGGCTATGGCGGTGTTCATCAGCACCCCGTCGCAGCCCAGTTCCATCGCGACCGCCGCATCGGACGCGGTCCCGACGCCAGCATCGACGAGCACCGGCACCTTGGCCCCCTCCACGATCAGGCGGATGGTGACGCGGTTCTGTATGCCGAGACCCGAACCGATCGGCGCACCCAGCGGCATGATCGCGACGGCGCCCGCCTCTTCCAGTTGCTTGGCGGCGATGGGGTCATCGACGCAGTATACCATCGGCTTGAACCCCTCGCGCACCAGCGTCTCGGTCGCCTTGAGGGTCTCGCGCATGTCGGGATAGAGCGTGCGCGCCTCTCCCAGCACCTCCAGCTTGACGAGATCCCAGCCGCCGGCCTCGCGCGCCAGCCGCAGCGTGCGGACCGCGTCGTCGGCGGTGAAACAACCCGCCGTGTTGGGCAGGTAGGTAATCCGCTTGGGATCGATGAAATCGGTCAGCATCGGCGCGCTGCGGTCGGAGATGTTCACCCGGCGTACCGCAACGGTGACGATCTCCGCGCCCGACGCCTCGACCGCGGCGGCATTCTGCGCGAAGTCCTTGTACTTGCCAGTGCCGACGATCAGCCGCGAGGAAAAGGTGCGTCCCGCAACCGTCCAGCTATCACCCACCGTCGTTAGACCATGATCGCCGCCGCCGACGAAGTGGACGATCTCCAGCTCGTCACCATCCTCGATCTCGACATCGGCCAGCGTGGAGCGCGGCACGATTTCGAGGTTGCGCTCGACAGCGACCTTCTCCGGCACCAGGCCGAGCTCGTTCGCGAGGTCCGCGATCGACAGGCCGCGCCGTATCCTGCGATGCTCGCCATTGACGCGAATGCTGATGGTGCCGTCCATGTTCATCGCTGCGGGGGTCCTTTCCCATTTTGCAACCGGGCGAGAGGTCCATATAGGGACTGGCAGGATCATCGATCAACCGGAAGCCCCCCATGGCCGACCAGCCGCTCATTTACGTCCTCAACGGCCCGAACCTCAACATGCTGGGCCTGCGTGAGCCCGATATCTACGGCCACGACACGCTCGACGACATCGCCGGACGCGTCGAGGACGCTGCGCGCGATGCGGGCGTGACCGTCGATTTCCGCCAGTCGAACCATGAGGGCCATCTGGTCGACTGGCTTCACGAAGCCAACGCGCTCGGTGCCAGGGCGGTCATCCTGAACGCCGGCGCCTATACGCACACGTCGATCGCGATCCACGACGCGATCAAATCCATCACGGTGCCGGTGATCGAGCTCCACATCTCCAACCCCGCGGCGCGCGAGGCGTTCCGGCACCAAAGCTATGTCGCGATGGCCGCCAAAGGCACGATCTGCGGCTTTGGGCCTGCGGGCTATCTGCTCGCGCTGAAGGCGGCGCTGGACCTTTGATGGTCCGTAATCGGTTGCCAGTCGCCGCCAACCGCAATAGGCGCACGGGCACGCGCACAGAAATGCGATAAAGGGAAGCAATCGACAGATGAGTGACAAGCGGGACGAGAATGGAGCGATGCAGGTCGATGTCGATCTGGTGCGCCAGCTGGCCGAACTGCTCGACGACACCAGCCTGACCGAGATCGAGGTCGAAGACGGCCATCGCAAGATCCGCGTCGCGCGCAAGCTGCGCGACCAGGGTGTCGGCTATGCGCTGCCCGCGCCTGCGTTGACGGCGGCACCCGTCGTTGCCGCGGCGCCTGTCGCGGCCGCCGCGCCAGAGCCCGCGCCCGCGAGCAATGGCAATGCGGTGAAGTCGCCGATGGTCGGCACCGTCTATCTCTCGCCAGAGCCGGGCGCCGACCCGTTCATCGCCGAAGGATCGAGCGTTAAGGTGGGCGACACGCTGCTGATCGTGGAAGCGATGAAGGTCATGAACCCGATCACCGCCCCGCGCGCGGGCGTGGTTCGCGCCATCCTGGTCGCGAACAGCCAGCCGGTCGAATATGATCAGCCGCTCGTCGTGATCGAATAGGGCCGCGCCCAGTGTCGATCGAGAAACTGCTCATCGCCAATCGCGGCGAGATCGCGCTTCGCATCCATCGCGCCGCGC
>CAZJCT010000150.1:0-4433 GCA_964544675.1 uncultured Sphingobium sp. | reverse complement strand
GCACCGGGGCGGATGGTCGGGTAAAGCCGGGGCACCGTTTCCAGATTGTGATTGTAGACGTCGGGCCGCGCCGTAACGATCGCTTCCACCGCCTGCTCGTGCTTGTTGCGGAAATCGGGCGTCAGGATTTCGATGGTGGTGCCGGGGGTCGTGCGGCGAAGAGCCTCGATCACCTTGACGAACTGCGATGCGCCGCCATCGGGCAGGTCATCGCGATCGACCGAGGTGATGACGATGTGCTCCAGCCCCATCTGCGCGCAGGCGTCGGCCAGGTTCTGCGGCTCCATCGGATCGACCGGGCGCGGCATGCCGGTCTTGACGTTGCAGAAGGCGCAGGCACGCGTGCAGGTGTCGCCGAGGATCATGACCGTCGCATGTTTCTTCGACCAGCATTCGCCGATATTAGGACAGGCTGCCTCCTCGCAGACTGTCGCGAGTTTCTTTTCGCGCATCAGCTTGCGCGTCTCCGAAAAGGTCTCCCCTCCCGGGGCCTTGACCCGGATCCAGTCGGGCTTGCGTGCGCGCGGCGTGAGCTTGAGATCGATGTCGGTCATGCACGCGAGATAGCGACTGTGGGCGACGCTTGCCAGTCCTGACATGATGCGGCAAGGGCAGCCGCATGACAGGCTTTCAGGACATGCTCGACGGCTATCGCCGCTTTCGCTCGACGCAGTGGCAGAGCCAGCGCGAACGCTGGGCGGAATTGAGCGAGGGGCAGAGCCCCAGCGTGCTGGTGATCGCCTGCTCCGACAGCCGGGTCGATCCGGCGCAGATATTCGACGTCAGCCCCGGTCAGATCTTCGTCGTGCGCAATGTCGCCGCGCTCGTCCCTCCGTTCGAGACGACGCCCGGCCGGCACGGCGTTTCGGCCGCGCTGGAGTTCGCGGTGCAGGTGCTGAAGGTCGAGGAGATCGTGGTGATGGGCCACGGCCTGTGCGGCGGCTGCAACGCGGCGCTGACTCAGGAGCTGAAGGGTGCGCCTCCCGGAGAAGGCGGCTTCATCGCAAACTGGATCGAACTCCTCGACGGCGCGCGCGAGAAGGTGGTTTCCATTTATGGTGACGATCGCAGTCGCGAGGCGCAGCGGGCGATGGAGAATGAGGCGGTCAAGGTCAGCCTCGCGAATCTGCGCACCTTCCCCTGCATCCGCGAGAAGGAGCGTGATGGCGTGTTGCGGCTGATCGGCGCGCGCTTCGCCATTGCCGACGGTGTGCTCCACCTGCTCGACGAAACCACCGGCGATTTCGCGCCAGCCTGAGGCGGAGGTGGAGACGGCGATGCTTCCCGTCTTCGTCTACGGGTTGCTACGCCCGGGATGCGCCGGGTACGAGGAATTGAACCTTAGCCACCGGGCCGTTCTCATCGGGCCGGACCGCATTGCCGGGCGGCTGTACCATCTGGGCGACTATCCGGGCGTGGTGCCGGGCGGCGAATTGACCGTGACGGGCGAGCTTCTGCTGCCGCAGGACCCCGGCCTGCTCGCCGATCTCGATGCCTATGAGCAATATGATCCCACCGATCCCGACGGCTCGGAATATCTGCGGGTACGGGTGACGACGCTCGGGGGACGCGACGCCTGGGTCTATGCCTATCGTCCCGACATCGGCGATCGGCCGGTCATCGCGGGCGGCGACTGGCTGGCGGCAGTACGGGCGCGTCAGACGTAGCTGGCGTACCAGTCGTTGCGCCAGTGGAAGTTGGTCGAGGTCATCGTTACGCTGAAGTCCAGCGCGCGTACCTGATGCCACCAGCCGATGGGGATGTAGAGCATCTCGCCCGGCTCCAGCACGATCTCATGGCGGATCGCCTGGCGCGCGGTCGGCACGGCCTTCAGCGCCTTTTCGTCCTCCAGGTCCTGCACGTCGCTGAAGACGGCGCGATTGTGCGCAAGCTTCGCGGTCTCCGAAGGCGGCAGCAGGATCACGCGCTTGCGCCCCACGATCTGCGCCATCATGTTGTTGGTGATATCGAAGTGGAGCGGGGTCAGCGTGCCCGCAGGACCGATCCACAACATCCCGTGCGCATCGGTCAGATAGTCGGGCAGATAGCGCATGTCGGCATGCAGCGGTGCCAGCGCGGCGGCGTTGGCCGCATTGTTCGACGCGGTGAGATAGATGTCGTTGCCCGCTTCGCCTTCGACCCGGTCCATAAAGGCGGAAAAGGGCATCCACCGGCGGAGCGCGTCCTTGGCATATTCAAAGTCGGCATGGGCGCGGCGCTCGGCCTGAACCTCGACCTCCGCCTCGCCGATGGCGCCGCGCAGATAGGCGGGTGTCCAGTGGTCGAGCGCCGGCCAGCCCGCCATCGCGCCGCGCAGGACCACGGGACGCCCCGGCGCGTAGAACCGCTCGAGAAAGCTGTCGCGATCGACCCCTTCGAGCCGCGGGATCGCCGCTCCCTCGGGCGCCAGCGCGCGCTGCTGCTCCATCGCGCCGAGAATCCAGTCGCGGCGCGCCAGAGCCCGGGTGGGATCGACGACCCTGGATTCGCCCGCTTGCGCAGGGGTCTTGCTCTTTGCGCTTCCGCGTCCGGTCGCCGCCGCGCGCGGCAACTCCCCCCTCGCCTGCGCGTCGGCGACCGCGCCCACGTTGCGCAACGCCATCTGGAGGCGCACATCGGGACCGGGCGCGCTCGCCGTCAAACCCGGCTTTGAAGCAGGGCTCGCCAATATGGCGGGCGGGGCGGACGGCGATCGGGTGCGATCCTTGCTCATCCGCGCCACCCTATTTCAGTTTTATGACATCAACGCGTCAGCTTCTTGTAAGCGAGGCGCGTGGGGCGGTCGGCCGCGTCGCCCATGCGGCGGCGCTTGTCTTCCTCGTACGATTCGAAATTGCCCTCGAACCATTCGACATGGCTGTTGCCCTCGAACGCCAGGATGTGAGTCGCGAGGCGGTCGAGGAAGAAGCGGTCGTGGCTGATGACCACGGCGCAGCCGGCGAAATTCTCCAGCGCCTCCTCAAGCGCGCGCAGAGTCTCGACGTCGAGGTCGTTGGTCGGCTCGTCGAGCAGCAGGACGTTGCCACCCTCCTTCAGCATCTTGGCCAGGTGGACGCGGTTGCGTTCGCCGCCCGACAGCTGACCGACCTTTTTCTGCTGGTCCGGTCCCTTGAAGTTGAACGCCCCGACATAGGCGCGGGTCTGGATCTCGTGCTTGCCGATGGTCATGAGGTCATGACCGCCGGAGATTTCCTCCCACACATTGTGATTGGGGTCGAGCGAATCGCGGCTCTGGTCGACATAGCCAAGCTGCACCGTCTCGCCGACCTTGATGCTGCCCTGATCGGGCTGCTCCTGGCCGGTGATGAGCTTGAACAGCGTCGACTTGCCCGCGCCATTGGGTCCGATCACGCCGACGATGCCGCCGGGGGGAAGCATGAAGTTCAGATCCTCGAACAATAGCTTGTCGCCATAGCTCTTGGACAGGCCATGCGCCTCGATCACTTGCCCGCCGAGCCGTTTGGGCGTCTGGATGACGATCTGGGCCTTGCCGGGTGCGCGGTTCTCCTGCTTCTCGACCAGTTCGTCGAAGGCGCGGATACGCGCCTTGCTCTTGGTCTGACGGGCCTTGGGCGACTGGCGAATCCACTCCAGCTCTTCCTTGATCGCCTTCTGGCGACCGGCGTCCTCGCGCTCTTCCAGCTCCATGCGCTTGGCCTTGGCGTCGAGCCACGCGGAGTAATTGCCTTCGTACGGTATGCCCCGGCCGCGGTCGAGTTCGAGCACCCAGCCTACGACATTGTCGAGGAAGTAGCGGTCGTGGGTGACGAGGATGACGTTGCCGGCATAGTTGATGAGATGCTGTTCCAGCCAGGCGACGCTTTCGGCGTCGAGATGGTTGGTAGGTTCGTCGAGCAGCAGGATGTCGGGCTTTTCGAGCAGCAGCCGACAGAGCGCGATGCGGCGGCGTTCACCGCCCGACAGATTCTCGACGGCCCAGTCGCCGGGGGGGCAGCGCAGCGCCTCCATGGCGATTTCGAGCTGGTTATCGAGCGTCCAGCCGTCGACCGCGTCGATCTTCTCCTGGAGCTCGCCCATTTCGGTCATCAGCGCGTCGAAATCGGCGTCCTCCGGCGGGTCCGCCATCAGCATCGAAATCTCGTTGAAGCGATCGACCAGGTCGGCGACGCCGCGAACGCCGTCCTTGACGTTCTCGATCACCGTCTTGGACGCATCGAGCTGCGGCTCCTGCGGGAGATAGCCGACGCGGATTCCCTCCGCCGCCCAGGCCTCGCCCGAATAATCGGTATCGATGCCCGCCATCACCTTCATCAGCGTCGACTTACCAGCGCCGTTCACGCCGATGATCGCGATCTTCGTACCCGGCAGGAACTGAAGGTGGATGTTATTGAAGAGCGGCTTGTTCGCGCCCGGAAAAGTCTTGGTAAGCCCCTTCATCACGAAGGAATATTGAACCGCCATGAAGCCCCTGC
>CAZJCT010000149.1:0-4710 GCA_964544675.1 uncultured Sphingobium sp. | reverse complement strand
GACCGGCCGCGACGCCGCGCACAAGCGCATCCAGGACATGCTGGCCAAGGGTGAGCCGCTGCCCGTCGAGTTCAAGGGCCGCGTGATCTATTATGTCGGCCCCGTCGATCCGGTGCGCGACGAGGTGGTCGGCCCCGCCGGCCCGACGACCGCGACGCGCATGGACAAGTTCATGGACATGATGCTCGACCAGGGCCTGCTCGCCTGCGTCGGCAAGGCGGAGCGCGGCCCCGCCGCGACGCAGAGCATCGCGAAGCACAAGAGCGCCTATCTGATGGCGGTCGGCGGTGCGGCCTATCTGGTCGCACGCGCGATCAAGCAGGCGAAGGTCGTCGGCTTCGAAGACCTCGGCATGGAGGCGATCTACGAATTCACGGTCGAGGATATGCCGGTGACGGTCGCGGTCGACAGCGAGGGGCAGAATGTCCACACGCTCGCCCCGCTCGTCTGGCGCGAGAAGATTGCCAAGGAAGGGTTGCTCGAAAAAGCGTGAGTGTCGCAAGGGGGGCGCGCGGCAGGCGTCTTGCGGGCGGGGTGGGGACCACCCATCTCTCCCCCATGCCCACGCGCCACACCCAGTTCGCCCGCGCCGCCCAGCGGATGCCGCTCAGCCGCGATCCTGCCGCCATTCGGCAGCGTGTCGAGGCGCTTGAGACGCTGCTGGAGGGCATGTTCACCATTCCCGGCATCAACCGGCGGGTGGGGATGGACTCGATCCTCGGCCTGATCCCGGTGGTCGGCGACATCAGTACCGCCGCCATGGGTGCCTATATCATCTGGGAAGCCCGCAATCTGGGCGTTCCCAAATGGCGGCTGGCGCAGATGGCGGCGAATGTCGGCATCGACACCGCGATTGGCGCGGTGCCGCTGCTGGGCGACGCGTTCGACCTGTTCTGGAAATCGAACACCAAGAACCTGCGCATCATCCGCAAGCATCTCGACAAGCATCATCCGTCGACCGTGACGATCGAGCGTTAGAGCCTGATCGGTTGAGGTGGAAGTGCTACGCGCTTCCGCCGAAATCGTGAATCAGGCTCAATTCAGATGGTCCAGAGTCAGCCCGCCTCGGTCGCCTTCATCTTGCGGACCGCGATACGCGCGCCGGTCCGGGTGAGGACAATGCGGTCGTCGGCGGCCAGCTTGCCGAGGTCGACATCCTCATCGGGCAGGACGACGATGGTCCGGTCGGGCAGGCACACCAGAATCTGACCGTCATCGGCGGCTGCGGTCCGCGCCCATGATCTGATCTCGCTGTGGAAGGGTTCGGCCCGCCAAGCGCCGGGCCGGTCGCCGTCGACATGGATTTCGATGCGGCCCACCGCGCGATTGACGCACACCACCATCTTGGAGCGTGACGGCAGCCAGTGGTCGCCGAGCTGAGTGCCGGAGATGTAGAGGCAATCGAACGTGCGGCATTCGTCCGGCCGTTCGGAATAGATGGTGCAGCCAGTCCCCGCCCGGCAATGGCTGCACCACCGCGCCGGAGGCTTCTGCAAGGCATCGATGCCCAGCAGCTTGCAGCACAGGGTACAGCTGCCGCAGCTTCGTTCTGATCCGGTCATCTTCCGTGCCTGCCACGCCGATGTTGCGGCTTGATGGCGGCGCGGCGGGCGGTGGCGTCAGCGCGCCAGCGCCGCCCATCCCTGCGCCGGTTTCGGCCCGCGCCAAGCGCTCATATCGGGGGCGTCGTTGACCTTCCACGGCACGCCCTTCGACGTCAGGAACAGCTTTTCCATCTCGGGCCGGGTGAAGGGGCGCGAGCCCAGGCGGCCGAAGATCGCCATCTGCCCGCCCGTCTCGTCGACTGCGCGGTCGCGGTCGAGGCCCTTGGACAGCGAGATCGCCGGCCATTTGGTGCGGGTCCAGGCGATCAGCTCGGGCATCGGCTCGGGCGCGAAGCCATAGATATTGGGCGTGGTCGCGGGCGAGGTGAGTTGCACGACCTTCAGCCCTTTGCGGCCGTCGGCGACATAGGCAAAGGCGGCGGCGTTGGTCGACCCGACGATCACATCCTCGACATCGTTCATCTGCCCGCCGAACGTCTCCATGCGATAGATGCGCGGGCGGGTCGGCGCGGTCACGTCGACGATCGCCAGACCCTCGGCCTTGGCGGCGACATAGGCATAGGTGCGCGCGATGTAGATACGGCGCGCGTCGGCGAAGGGCAGCGTCGCCTGCGGCACCGCAACGGGGTTCTCCAGCTTCGTTACGTCGAACAGCTTCAGCCCCTCGGCATCGGTGACCCAGAGATAGCGGAACTGAACCGCCGTCGCGCGCGCGTCGTTGAGCGGGCGCACCGCCGCCAGCCGGGGCTTGAGCGGGTCGGACAGGTTCACGACGACCAGCCCGGCATCGGCGGTGATATAGGCGATCTCGCCCGCCAGTGTGATGTGGCGCGCGCCCTTCAGTACATTGTCGGGGTTCCAGGTTGCCGCGCGCTTGATCTGGTTGTTGCGGAACTCGCCGTCGGCAAAGGTATCGACGTTGACGAGGATCAGGCCCTCCACCGCGTCGGTGATCGCGGCATAATGATAGATCGGCAGGAACGGCTGTTCCTGGTTGAGCGCGCGAAGCTCGGGGGTGTTGCGCAGCGGGTTGATCGCCTGGCCGGTGGGGATCGCCATGCAGGTGGCGTTCTTCGTCGGTACGCGCGCGGCCTGGCCCTTGAAGGGTGAGGACAGGATGCGCTCGGAGAAGCCCTTGTTGGCGATGCTGGCCACGTCATAGACTTGGAAGCCGCCCTTGCCCTGCGCCACGAACATATATTCGCCGCGCAGTTGCAGACAGCCGACGCGGTCCGGCGTGCCCTCGACGATGTTCTGGAACTCCTCCATCGCCGTGGTTTCGCCCGACAGATTCTTGTCGAACACCTTGCCGCGCACCCAGTCCTTCAGCTCGCGCTTGTTGTCCTCGACATGCATGCGGTAATAATCGGGATAGGCATAGCGATGGAGGAAGCTTCCCAGCACCGCCTGCGGCTCGTCCCATTCGGTCACGCGCACCGCCTCGAACCCGCCTGACAGGCCGGTCCAGGCGTTGAGACCGACGAGGTTGACGTAGTTGGTGCCCATCAGCAGCAGCTGCGCCATGATCGCGTTATTGTCGTCCTGGTCCGACAGGTGGCAGTCGGTGCACTGCTTGGTTTCGTTCTTGCGCACTGTATGCGGGAAGTGCGGCGCGAACGCCTGGCTCGAAAAGCCGATGCCCGAAATGGGCGGCTGCTGGATGTAGATTCGCTCGCGGTTGACGTTGGTCGATGACAGCACCAGCGCGGAGGTCGAACGCACCGGCGCGACCTGATTGCCCTTGGTCGTCATGTGCTTGCCGAGGTGGAACATCTCGTCCCGCGCGACCTGCGGGTTGTAGGTCGCGAAGTTGCGCGTCTCCTCGCCCTCGAAATGGTGCATCGAGGTTTTCCAGTTCGCCTCGATCGGCAGGTGGCATCCGCCGCAGCTCGTGGTCCAGGACAGGTGGCAGGTAAAGCATGCCATCTCGCCCTCGCGGTGCGCACGGTCCTCCTTCTTGATGTCGCTGCCGAACGCGAAACTGCCGTCCTCCGCGCCATAGCGGCTCATCAGCTTGGAGCGTGCGGCCTTGGCGTTGAAGTGGCTGTTGTTGGGATCGACGCTGTCCTTGACGAGGCTGACTTCCCATTCGAGCTTGGGATCGAGCAGCGAGCGCTGGACGAGCTTGCGGCCTTCGGCGGTGTCGATCCACTCGAAGCGGCGCTTGCCGTCGGGGTTGCGCAGCAGGGCGAGGTTGTTGCCCTGCGGCCGCGCCGCCGGCCCCGATGTCAGCAGCGTCGGATAGGCGTCGGCGGTGCCGTGGCAGTCCTTGCAGCCGATCTCGATCGCATTGGCGACCTCGCCATAGATATAGCCGTTGCCGTGGCTGTCCTGCGCGAAGTGGCAGTCGGCGCACTGCATGCCCTTCTCGGCATGGATGTCCATCAGATGGACGGCCTTGCCCGCGTTGGTGCCGACCGGCGGGAACAGCGGTTCGTCCTTGCGACGGAACTTCTCCGGGTCCTGCGGAGAGACGATATGGGCATTGTCGGTGCCATAGCTCGACATGTTGCCGTCTGCATCGAGCAGATTGCCGCGCCGGTCGCGCTTGAAGATGCCCCGGAAATTCCAGCCATGGCCGTGATAGTCGGCGAACTGGCCGTCCGTCGCCTTGGGGTTCACATCGTCGAACACCCGGCGCAGGAAGTCCATGTCCGCCCACTTGCCCCTGGGTGCGGCACCCTCCGGGTTGCGCTCGAGAACCGCGTGGGTTTCGGCGGCGGTCGGATATTTCTGCTTCTCGGGCCACATCAGCGGCGCGTCGGACTCATAGTCCCACATGGTGTAGCCGAGATAGGTGTTCAGGAAGATGTTGGGCTGGTGCATGTGGCAGTTCATGCACTGGGCGGTCGGGATCGACCGGGTGAAGGCATGGGCGATCGGGTGGCCCTTTTCCTTCACGCCGCCCTTGTCATGCGAATCGCCATGGCCGTCATCATGATCGCCGGGCTGCTTCAGGCCGCCATGGCCGCCACCATGGCCCCCGCCATGATCGTCGCCGCCCTCATGTTCCATCTTGGCGGCAATCGTCGGATCGACCGTCGCGGTCTGGCCGTCGCGACCATATTTGGCCCAGGTCAGGCTGGCATAGCTTTCGCGGTTGTTGGCATAGACCACATGGCACGCCGCACAGCCCGAATGGCGA
>CAZJCT010000148.1:0-4735 GCA_964544675.1 uncultured Sphingobium sp. | reverse complement strand
TTCTCCCGGTCCTCGTCATCGACGAGGATGAACATGCGGCCGTTGCGCGCCTCGTTGATGATTTCCTCGGGGCTGGCGAGCGCGGTGCCGCCTTCGCGCTTGACCAGATACTGGTCGAGCTTGCGCAGCGTCTCCGCGGTGGGGTTCCAGTCGGGCTCTTCCATGCGGCGCAGGCTGTTGGCGTGCAGCCCCGCCGCGCGCGCCAGACCCGAACGCGAAATATGGCCTTCGGCGATGACGGCGCGAACCCTGTCGAGCAGGTTGAGCGATGAACCGGTATCAGACATGGCGAATCTCCTCGCCACCTAATCACATCAAAATGTGATCCTGCGCAACAGAAATCACATTCTCCCGGCGTCACGCATGCGCGCGAGATAGCGCGCGAACATGTCGATCTCCATGTTCACCTCCGCTCCAGGGGCGAGTGCGCCCAGCGTGGTGACCTGCCAGGTGTGGGGAATGATGTTGACCGCGAAATGCGTGTCCTCGCCTTCGTCCCGGACCTCGTTGACGGTCAGCGAGACGCCGTCGATGCAGATGCTGCCTTTCGGCGCGATGAAGGCGCCGATGTCGCGCGCGACCGCAAAGCCGACGCGATGCGAGCCGCCCTCGGGGAAGATGCCGACCACGCGGCCGATCCCGTCGACATGGCCGGTAACGATATGGCCGCCCAGTTCCTCGCCCACCTTCAGCGCGCGTTCGAGGTTGAGACGCGCGCCCTCGACCCAGCGGCCCGAAGCGGTGCGATGGACGGTTTCCGCCGACACGTCGACGGTGAAGCTGTCGGCACCCTTCGCCACGACCGTGAGGCAGGCGCCCGAACAGGCGATCGAGGCGCCGATTGCGACATCGTCCATGGCATAGCCACAGGCGATGACGAGCCTGAGGTCGCCGCGCTGCTCCACGCTGGTGACGGTGCCGATGTCGGTGATGATGCCAGTAAACATGGGGGCTGTTTATGCGCTCCGGGTGCGCAGGTAAACCTCCGCGCTATCCTCGCCGAACCGGCGTCGCTCGACGAGGCGCCAGCGGCCATGGGCGGCGGACAGGTCGGCAAGGCCGATGTCGCCGATCGCTGGCCGCCCATCGCCGATGAGGATCGGCGCGCGATACAGGAGCAGCCGGTCCACCATGTCCTCCGCCAGGAAGGCGGCGGCTGCACCCGCGCCGCCCTCGACCATCAGCCAGTGGCCCAGAGGCATGTCGGCGATGGCGCCGGGCCTGTCGATGTGAAGCCAGCCGTCGGGAAGGCCGCCGTCGCTTCGGCTCAACAGCATGGGTCGGGGCGAGCGATGCTCCAGCCCTGCCAGCCGCACGTCGAGCCGGGGCCGGTCGGCGTCGAGCGTGCCGCGCCCCACCAGGATCGCGTCGGCCCGTGCCCGCTCCAGATGGGCATGCGCCCGCGCGCCCGCGCCGGTGATCCAGCGGCTGCTGCCGTCGGCGAGCGCGATCCGGCCGTCGAGCGAGATCGCGAGCTTCAGAGTCACGTGCGGGCGGCCCAGGGTGGCCCGGGTAAAATAGCCGGCCATCGCGCCACGTGCGGCATCGGCCAGAACGCCTGCCGTCACATCGATACCCGCCGACTGGACCATGGCGATGCCGTTGCCGTTGGTGCGCGGGTCGGGATCGCCCGCCGCGATCACCAGTCGCGCAATCCCCGCCTCGACGAGACTGGCGGCGCAGCATGGCCCGCGCGGCGAGACATGCGCGCAGGGTTCGAGCGTGACATAGGCGGTGGCGCCCCGTGCCAGCGGGCCTGCCGCTGCCAGCGCCATCGCTTCGGCGTGGGGCCGTCCGCCCTTCTGGGTCCAGCCGCGCCCGACGACATGGCCACCAGCGACGATGATGCAGCCGACATTGGGATTGACGCCGGTCACGCCCACGCCGCGTTCGGACAGCGCGACCGCCGCCGCCATCAGGCGCGCGTCGTCGGCCACTTTGCCGGACATGTTCAGCGGCCGCCGTCCTTCGCCGGTGCCTCGCTGCGCTCGCGCGCTTCGGCTTCGGCGATCTGCTTGTCCAGCCGCGCGTTCACCGCCGTGATCACCGCCTCGCGCTGTGCGCGGTTGCGTTCGGCATCCTTCTGCCATTCGATCCCGAAGGCGTCGGCAAAGCCCTGAAAATCCTTCTGCCGCGACTGAAGCGCTGCCTCATAGCGGGCGAGGTCGGCCTTCTGCTTCTTGAGGATGTCGCTGTCCTTGCGGTCGGCCATCCAGCTTTCGACATAGATGATCTGGCGTTGCGGGGGCGGCGTTTGGGAATCGACGTGGAACGCCCAGATGAGGAGGCTGGTCAGCACCATCGAGAGGCCGAGAATGGGCCAGCGGTGACGCGGATTCTCCGACCACAGCGCACGCAGGTCGGCGAAGGCCTCCCTGGGCCGGGCAGGGCGAGGAAAGATTGGCATGGCGGCAAGATAGGCGTTCGCGCTGCGGTTTGCAAAGCGGCGTGCCTCCTGCCGCCATGAAAGATCAGTCGACGAGCGTGAAGCGGACCGTCAGCTCGCGTTCCGACGTGATCGGCACGCCGTCGCGACGGGCAGGCAGGAACCGCCAGTGGCGGAGCGCCTGCTTGCGCGCCGCCTCGAAGAAGGCGGGGTCGTCCGCGCGGACCAGCGCGACATCGGTCACGCGACCATCGGCGGCGATGGTGACCCGGACGGTGGCCGTGCCTTCCTTGCTCAGGCGCAGCATCGCCGGGGGATAATCCGGCTGGAACTGCGCCATGAACCGCTTGTCGAGCTGTGCTGCGGTGACAACGGGCTGCGGTGGCTTGAGGGCGTCATCGTTCCCGCCAGCCGGGCCGAGGTCGATGGGCGGTGGCAGGATGATATCGGTCCCGGTGGGGAAGCTGGCGAAGATCGGTGTGGTTGTCACGACGGCGTCGTCGCGCACGGTCTTCGCGGGGTCCGCTGTGTCCGTTCGCGGCTGCCGCTCGGGCGGGTTTTCGGCCGGCGGCGGGTCGGCCGGATAGCTCTTCGTCGGCAAGGGCACCCAGATGATCTTTTCGATCTGCTTGACCGCGGGGATCGCGATCAGCAGCGCGGCGATGCCGACATGGACTGCGGCGGTCGCGATGAGGGCCGGTCCGGCCCTTAGTCCCGGTGGACGGTAGCCGACCGGCTCAGGGGTTGATTGTGCTTGTGTTGACGTCATGGCGCATCCTCTCCTGGATGGACGGCCACGCGGCGGAGCGGGCCGCCTGACGCCCGGTGACGCTTCTTGGGCGAGCGGCATCAGGCAAGGAGGATGTTATACCGTTACACGAACGTCATCAAGCGCGTTCCGGTCCGGACTGGTCCAGACCCATGAAAAAAGGCCCCGCCTCGCGGCAGGGCCTTGTTTCTCTCTCAGACGGGAGGCCGTCGCTTACGCGGCCTCGAACTCATCCTCGTCGGCAGTCTGCACCGGGCCGCTGTCCTGGCCCTTGGCGTCGACGTCGCGATCGACCAGCTCAATGATCGCCACGGGCACCATGTCCGACTTGCGAAGGCCGGCCTTGATGATGCGGGTGTAGCCGCCCGGACGGTCCGCATAGCGCTCTGCGAGTACGTCGAACAGCTTGGCGAGCTGGGTCCCGTCCTGGAGCCGCGCCTGCGCCAGACGGCGGTTGGCGAGGCCGCCACGCTTGGCCAGCGTGATCAGCTTCTCGACATAGGGACGCAGTTCCTTCGCCTTGGGAACCGTGGTCATGATCTGCTCATGCTTGATCAGCGCGGCCGACAGGTTGCGCAGCAGCGCAATGCGGTGGGCCGAGGTCCGCTGCAGCTTGCGGCCGCCATATTTGTGACGCATCTTTTCTCACTCCGTTCGTCGGGGGTCCGTGTCAGGTAACCCCAGCCAGGCGGTGCTCAAGGGCCACCGCCCATAGCCCTTTTCCTCCCCGGCACGGGGAGGGGGACCGCCGCCGCAAGGCGGTGGTGGAGGGGGCCTGCCGTCAGGCGCAACGCCTGGCTTCATCCCCCCTCCGTCAGCGCTTTGCGCTGCCACCTCCCCGCGAGCGGGCAGGTTAGCCCAGCAGTTCCTGTTCCAGCTTCTTGGCCAGATCCTCGATATTCTCGGGCGGCCAGCCGGGGATGTCCATGCCGAGCCGCAGGCCCATGCTGGACAGCACTTCCTTGATCTCGTTGAGCGACTTGCGGCCGAAATTCGGCGTGCGCAGCATCTCGGCCTCGGTCTTCTGGACCAGATCGCCGATATAGATGATGTTGTCGTTCTTGAGGCAGTTCGCCGAGCGCACCGACAGTTCCAGCTCGTCCACCTTCTTGAGCAGATAGCGGTTGATCTGGTTGGTGTCGCCTTCCGCTTCGGCGGCGGGCGCGGCGGTCATGCCGCCCATCGAAGGCACCGCCGTCGGCAGCGAATCCTCGAAGTGGACGAAGAGCTGGAGCTGGTCCTGAAGGATGCGCGCGGCATAGGCCACCGCGTCCTCGGGCGACACCGTACCGTCGGTCTCGACCGTCAGGTTCAGCTTGTCATAGTCGAGCTCCTGCCCGACACGGGCATTGTCGACCTTGTACGCCACCTGGCGCACCGGCGAATAGAGCGCATCGACCGGGATCAGGCCGATGGGCGCATCGACCGGGCGGTTCGACACGGCGGGGACATAGCCCTTGCCGGTGTCGGCGGTCAGCTCGATATTGAAGGTCGCGCCCTCGTCCAGATGGCAGAGCACGAGATCGGGGTTCATGATCTCGATGTCGCCCGACACCGCGATGTCGCCCGCCTTGACCTCG
>CAZJCT010000147.1:0-4928 GCA_964544675.1 uncultured Sphingobium sp. | reverse complement strand
ATGCGGTCGACCTCGAGCACCAGATCCTTGAGGTGGAAGGGCTTGGACAGAACCTTGGCGTCGGGCGACACCTTGCCCGCGCGCAGCGTCACGGCAGCGAAGCCGGTGATGAACATGACGCGCATGTGCGGCGAGACCTTGGCCGCATATTGGGCAAGCTCGATGCCGTCCATTTCCGGCATGACGATGTCCGTCAGAAGCAGGTCGAAGCTGTCGCGGTCGAGCAGGGGAACAGCCGCCGTTCCGCGATCGACGGCCGTCACCTCGTAACCCGATTTCTCGAGCGCGCGGGTGAGATAGACACGCATCGATTCATCGTCTTCGGCGAGCAGGATTCTTGGCATGGTTCCCTCAGGCATCGCTCACCCGTCGCGCTGTGGCCTCGCGCGAGTGGCCGTGGATTTCGGCGCCTTATTATGCGACAAGCCCTTAAGATTTTCCACCGGGACGCAACCTTGCCGAAAATTTCGCCGCCGGTCAGCGGGCACCGTCTTCAGGCACCCGCGGCGACTGTCGAACACCCCGCCTATCAGGGCTTTGGCAGCACGCCCGCGCTGGCCCCTGTGCTGTTCACCGTTCCCCATGCCGGTCAGGACTATCCGAGCACGTTGATCGCGGGCGCCCGGGCCGGAGTCGATTCGCTGCGTCTGCTCGAGGACCGCCGGGCGGACGCGCTGGTCGCGGTCGCCATTGCGGCGGGCTATCCGGCGATCGTGGCGCGGATCGGCCGCGCCTTCATCGATCTCAACCGCCACCCGGACGAGGTGGACTCATCGAGCGTCAGGGACATGCCGCGCGGCGCGCCGTCGCTGCGTACCGCCAAGCTGCGTGGCGGCCTCGGGCTGGTGCCGAGCCGTTATCACAGCGTCGGGGAGCTGTGGCGCGAGCGACCGACCTATGCGGACGTGCGCCAGCGTGTCGCCGATGTCCACGACCCCTATCATCTGGCGGTGGCCGATTCGCTGCGTTCGCTCGACGCGCGCTTCGGGGGCGCGGTGCTCATCGACGTCCACTCCATGCCGCCGCTACCTGCCAGGGGCGGGGAGCGGGGCGCCGATATCGTGGTGGGGGACCGCTTCGGCGGCAGCGCCGATCCGGCGCTGGCGGAGATCGCGCTGGCGCTCGCGCGCCGACACGGCTTCCGCGCGGTTCACAATGTCCCTTATGCGGGCGGATACACGCTGCAACGGCATGCCCGGCCGTCGGCCAACCGCCATGCGCTGCAGATCGAGTTCGACCGGTCGCTGTATCTCGACGCTGCGATGAAGCCGTCGGCGCCGGGTCTTGCCGCCTGCCAGTCGCTGCTGTGCGCGCTTGCCGAGGCGGCGGGGGAACAGATTGCGGGGCGGGGTCCCGCGCTTGCCGCGGAATAGCGGCCCCGTCAGGCCGCCTGGGCCACGCACGCGCTGATGCCCATAAAAAACCACCCCATGTCAAACATGGGGTGGCCTAGGTTCAGGGAGGAGACGTCCCCGAGGGGACGCTCGTGCGAGACTCGAAAGGGGGGCAAGTCATCGCACAGAACCCATGTAGGCACAGTATCGTTCGCGTTCAACCCATTGCGTACCATCCGGCGGCGTTTCGTCGCATCGGCGGTTCAAGCCGCCGCCGGTGGCATAACCCAGGTTACTGCACGACGGCGGCAGGCGCCTGGGGCATCTTGCCCTGCTCGATCTGGTGCTGGAAGATCTCGCGCATGAGCTGCAGCGAGAACAGATGCGCGTGAAGCAGCGGCAGCATGCCGTTCTGGTTCAGCTTGCGAAGCGTGTCGCCGCGCAGGTCGCGCAGCTTTTCCTCGTTCACCATCTGGAAGCCGCGATAGACATAGGGCTTGTCGGTGTTCGGCGGCTGGATCGACACTTCGCCGTCCATCAGCAACTCATGATCCTTCAGGTCCTTCATGAACTGCGCGGTCCGCGCGGCGGCCTGTTCGAACTGCTCGCAGAAGGACAGGACGTTCTTGGTCAGTTCGCTCGGCTCGCCGCCGTCGAACAGCGCGTCGCCATCCTCGAACTCGCCCACCTGGCCGCTCTGCGGATCGAAGCACAGCGAGAGCTCC
This sequence comes from uncultured Sphingobium sp., assembly GCA_964544675.1. GTDB lineage: Bacteria > Pseudomonadota > Alphaproteobacteria > Sphingomonadales > Sphingomonadaceae > Sphingobium. The sequence goes on along the minus strand of CAZJCT010000147.1, from coordinate 2,869 downwards.
TGGCTGTCGGGCCGGAGCCGCGCCAGCATCCAGGGATAGCGGCGGATATAGGCGGGAACATAGCTGGTGCCGATCAGCTTGCCGCTGTCGTCGACCATCGTGTTCACGCCCTCGTTGAGGCCCATCAGCGCGAGCGGAATGGGATCGGCGCCAGCGGAAAAGACGATCGGCAGGAAACGCTGCGCGGCGACGAACTCGTCGACGGTCAGCGGAACCGCGTGCTGCTTGGCGATGTAGGGCGCGGTTTCGGCAGGACGGAAACGGAAATTTCCATGCTGCTGGCTGTTAAGAGGGCTGAGGTCGTTATAGAGGACCGGCAGCGCGCTGGTTTGCGGCGCAGTCGCCATGGCAGTATTCTCCCTTCGCGGGGATCGGCGATCCTGCCGTCCCGGTTTCCGACGGCGCCGCCCTTATTCTGATACGGGCGGAGTCGCAAGCGGCACGAGCTTGCCCGGGTTCATGATCATGGCCGGGTCGAGCGCTGCCTTGACCGCTCGCATCGCCGCGATGCGGGCAGGGGGATCGATGCGGGCCAGCTCATCGACCTTCATCTGGCCGATGCCATGCTCCGCCGAAATGGATCCCCCGGCCGCGACGACCATGTCGTTGATGAAGCGCGATGCCTCCGCGCCAAGACGCGCGATCCATGCCGATCCCCGGTCATGATCGCGCGGCGGGCGAAGGTGGAAATGGATGTTGCCGTCGCCGAGATGCCCGTACCCATCGGCGCTGGCTCCGGGAAAGCGCGCCTCGCATGCGGCACTGGCGGCCAGCATGAAGTCGGGCATGCCCGCCACTGGCACGCTGATGTCGAAGGGGAGGAGAGGACCACGACCCTTTTCCGCGAGCGAGACATTCTCGCGGATGTGCCAGAATGCCTCGGCCTGGGTCTCGCTTACGGCAATGGTGGCGTCCTGGACGAGCCCCGCTTCCATCGCTGCGGCCAGTGCCCCCTCGACATCGCGGCGCAGGTCATCGACTCCGTCGATTTCCGATGTCACCGCTTCGATCAGGACATGCCATGCCGGGCCCACCGCAATAGGTCGGCGCGTTCCTTCGATCCCGTCGATGACGATGTCCAGCATGTCGCCCGAAAGTAGCTCGAAACCCTCGACGGCGCTGCCGAGCGCCCTTTCCACGTGGCGGAGCAGCGTCAGCGCATCGTGCGGACTCGCCACGCCTGCCCACGCCACGGTGCGTCCGGCGACGGCGGGGAGCAGCCGCAGCGTCGCCGCCGTGACCACGCCCAGGGTGCCCTCGGCACCGATGAACAACTGCTTGAGGTCGATGCCGCGATTGTCCTTCTTGAGAGCGGACAGTCCCTCGATCACGCTGCCGTCGGGCAGCACGACCTCCAGACCCTCGACCTGGTTGCGCATCGTACCGTGGCGAAGCACCTGCGTGCCCCCCGCATTGGTCGAGATCAGCCCGCCGATCGTCGCAATGCCCTTGGCGCCGAGGCTGAGCGGGAAACGGCAGCCCGCCTCGTCCGCCGCCTGGTGAAGATGCTGGAGCACGACGCCCGCCTCGCACACCGCAAGGCCCGCCGCCGGATCGAGCGAACGGATCGCGTTCATCGCGCGAAGCGAGAGAATGATCGCGTCGCCCGACGCAGGCGGCGTCGCGCCGCCCACCATCGAGCTGTTGCCCCCCTGGGGAACGACCGGCACGCCGGCGTCGCTGGCGATGCGCAGGATCGTCGCGACCTCGGCCGCGCTTCGCGGGCTGACCAGCGCCGCCGCCGTACCATGATATTTGCCGCGCCAGTCGGTCGTCCACGGCGCAATAAGGTCGGGATCGACGGTCACCCGTCCGGCAGGAAGCGCCTGCCCGAGGCGCGCGATGGTGTCACGGATCGTCATGGCGATAGCATAGGACGATTAATCCGATGTTCAACTCGGCTGCCCTAGCGCCAACGGCAGAGGGCTTCCTGTCACTGCATGCTAGAGGAACCGGGTGTCGGCCACGCTGGGAATCCTGTTTGCGATCACGTTCGGGCCGATGGACCGCGTCGTCGGCGCTGCACCCGTCGGGATCGACGATGCGGTCGTCATGTCGGCGGCATCGCGTCAGGCGCCCCGCCGAATCGACGACGCGCCTCCGGATCCCATGGGGACGCCAGGCGCGCAGATCATCATTCGCGAACGGATCATCATCCGTGTGCCGTCCCAACGCCCTTCAACCGACAGACCGATGCTCGATACCGACCGCGAACCGGCGGGAAGAGGGCCGCGCTGCATCCCCGTCGCCCCCATTCGTTCCGCTGTCGCATGGGGCGATGGCGCGCTGCTGGTCGATCTGGGACGACGAGGCCTGTACTGGGCCGGTCTCGGCCGCGGGTGCCGGTCGATGGACTTTCATGGCGGCATCTATATCGCGCTGCCGCCCGACGGGCTTTTCTGCGCCCGGCGGGACCTTTTGCGGGCCAGAAGCGGGGCGAGCTGCATGGTGTCGCGCTTCGTCGATATGCCCTGACCGGACGCCGTTAGCCGGCAAAGCTTGACATTGCGCGCTGTTTTGATCATGGCGCTGTCTTCGCACGGCGCTGGCGAAGCTCGTGCCCAACCTCCCCGGAATTCTTATGCATTTCGCAGATCTCGGCCTGTCCGACGAATTGCTAAGGGCGGTATCGGAAGCGGGCTATGACACGCCAACCCCGATCCAGGCCCAGGCAATCCCTTCCGTCCTGATGATGCGTGACATCATCGGCATCGCGCAGACGGGCACCGGCAAGACTGCCGGCTTCGTCCTGCCGATGATCGACATCCTCGCTCATGGACGCAGCCGCGCGCGCATGCCGCGCTCGCTGATCCTCGAGCCGACGCGCGAACTCGCCGCGCAGGTGGCGGAGAATTTCGAGAAATACGGC
>CAZJCT010000146.1:0-4961 GCA_964544675.1 uncultured Sphingobium sp. | reverse complement strand
GCCGCCAGGGTCCCGCCTTTGCCGATCCGGGTCTCCTCTTCGAGGCGTGTCACCAGCCTTGTTGGCCATCGGATCTTTGCCCTGGGCTAGCAACTGTTTGGCGGCACACCGTTTCTCTCGCGCAGCGGAAATTCCCAGATCAGGGTAGGCACCGAACGACAGCAGCTTCTCCTTGCCGCCAAACCGGTATTTCATACGCCAAAGCTTTGAACCGCTAGGCTGCACCAGAAGGAACAATCCCTCACTGTCCGCCAGCTTATAGGCACGTTCTTTGGGCTTGGCGTTTTTGGCTTCCAACTCTTTGAGAGGCATGGGGGTATCGCTCCATTTGCGTACCCCGAGAAAATACCCCCAAAATACCCCCACGCCAAATCTGGCTGCATGCGGAAGCGCTCGGCTGCACATGGACGCGAATCACCCGCAACCCCTAGGAATTCTGCGATTTTCTGGAAGAATCCGGAAGTCTGTGGAAGCTTCCGGAAAAGGGGGTGGTAGCGGAGGAGGGACTTGAACCCCCGACCCCAGGATTATGATTCCCGTGCTCTAACCAGCTGAGCTACTCCGCCACTTTGCGTGTCAAACACGGCAGGCCGCCGCATGCGCGACGGGTGGAGCGGGGCCTATATCGGGGCGCAATCAAGGGGTCAATAGCCGCAGGCCATGGTTGCGTGTCCACGCGCACTCTGGCAACGCGCTGCGGGGATAAGCGTCGCCGCTGCAACGCATGCGCGGCGAGCGGCGAAGAGGGACGAGGCAGGGATGAGCCATTTTGATGTTCTGATTGTCGGGGCCGGCCACGCGGGCGCGCAGGCTGCGATCATGCTGCGTCAGCTGAACTTCGAGGGCAGCGTGGGCATGATCGGCGACGAGCCCGAAGTGCCGTATGAGCGCCCTCCGCTCAGCAAGGAATATCTGGCGGGGGAGAAGCCCTTCGAGCGGATCCTGATCCGTCCCGTCACCTTCTGGGCGGATCGCAATATCGAGATGCTGCTGAACAGCCGCGTCGTCTCGGTCGATGCCAAGGCGCATGAGGTCACGTTGAAGGACGGGGCGACCCACAGCTACGGCAAGCTCATCTGGGCGGCAGGCGGCACGCCCCGCCTGCTGACCTGCGCCGGCGGCAATGCGGAAGGCATCTTCGCGATCCGCCGCCGCTCCGACATAGAGGCGCTGATGGCGGTCCTGTCATCCGTCGAGCGTGTCGTGATCGTCGGCGGCGGCTATATCGGGCTGGAAGCGGCGGCGGTGCTGCGCAAGCTGGGCAAGGAGGTCGTGCTGCTCGAGGCGCTTGACCGTGTCCTCGCGCGCGTCGCAGGCCCTGAACTGTCCGCCTTCTACGAGGCGGAGCATCGCGCGCATGGCGTCGATCTGCGCACCGGCGCACGCATGGACTGCATCGAGGTGGAGAACGGCCGCGCGGTCGGCGTCCGCATGGCCGACGGCAGCATCCTGCCCGCCGACATCGTGATCGTCGGGATCGGAATCGTGCCCGAAACCGGCCCGCTGATCGCGGCGGGCGCCACGGGTGGCAACGGTGTCGATGTCGACGGCTTCTGCCGCACCAGCCTGCCCGACATCTACGCGGTGGGCGACTGCGCGGCGCATTCGAACCGCTTCGCCGAGGGCAACCAGATCCGGCTCGAGTCGGTCCAGAACGCCAACGATCAGGCGAAGCTGGCGGTGCAGCACATCCTGGGCGAGGCGACGAAGGAATATGACGCCCTGCCCTGGTTCTGGTCGAACCAGTATGACCTGAAGCTGCAGACGGTCGGCCTTTCGACGGGCTACGACCAGACCGTGCTTCGCGGCGATCCCGCGCAGCGCTCCTTCTCGGTCGCCTATCTGCGCGGCGGCAAGCTGATCGCGCTCGATTGCGTCAATGCAGTGAAGGATTATGCGCAGGGTCGCGCGCATGTCCTCGCCGGGGCGCATCTCGATCCGGCACAGCTTGCCGATGCCAGCATCCCCATGAAGGAGGTCGGGCTCGCCTGAAGGCTTGGCGGCAGGCGCCAGCCTTCAGCCGCGAAAGCTGTAGCTCGCGATGGGGGACCACGGCCCGCCGCGATAATGCCAGGCGGCCAGTCCGGTGATGCCGAGGGCGCGCGGCTGGAAGTCGCGCTCCACCTCGGCGAGCGTGGCGCGCGCCTCGGCGGGCGAAACCTTGTTCTGGATGGTGACATGAAGGCGCGGGACCGCCTGGTCCTGCGGTGTCAGCATGCCCCGGAACGCCTCCGCCAGCTCGGCGCGCATCGCCAGTAGCTCCGGGCTGTCGATATGGATGGCGACGCCCCGCCCCAGGTTCAGCAGGCGGTCGATGCGGGCGACGGGTCGCTGGCTGCGGGCAAGCGTTCCGAGGCGCCGCTTCACCTCGTCCATCAGGCCGGGCGGCAGATGATGGAACAGCGTGATATGCGCCGCCAGATGGTTGCGCTCGGGCGGAAAATGACGACGGCGCAGATCGTCGACCCAGCGCTGGTCGGCGGGGCTCATCTGCGCCGTCACAATGATGGGGTGGGCGCCCGTCACAGCGGCGCCCTCCTCCACGATCAGCCCTTCGGGTGCGACTTCACCCATTCGAGCACGGGCTCGGGAGCGGATTCGCCATAGGGATCGCCGTTCAGGCCCTCGCTGTTGATACCCGGCTCCTCGAACCAGCCGGTGATCTTGCCGTCATCGACGACCATCGCATAGCGCCAGCTGCGCTCGCCGAAGCCGACATGATCCTTGCGGATCAGCATGCCCATGCGGCGGGTGAAATCGCCCGAACCGTCGGGAAGCAGCTTGACCTTCTCGACCCCCAGCGACTTGCCCCACTGGTACATCACGAACGCGTCATTGACCGAGACGCAGTAGATCTCATCGACGCCGGCCTGCTTGAATTCGTCATAGAGGCGCTCGAAGTTCGGTACCTGTTCGTTCGAGCAGGTCGGCGTGAACGCGCCGGGGAGCGAGAAGACAACGGCGCGCTTGCCCTTGAACAGCTCTCCGGTCATCGCGTCCTGCCAGCGGAACGGATTCGGGCCGCCGACGCTCTCGTCGCGAACGCGCGTTTTCAGGCAAACATCGGGAACGTTACGTCCAATCATCGGTACTTCTCCATTGCAGTGTCTCGCGGTGTGAACGCCCGATGTCATGGGTCGCTTCATTTGTGAAGTGACTAAAACTAGCGTCTCTGAACGATTCTATCGATCAGTTGCCTGTTTGATACCGCCGCCGCCCGGTATAGGATCGCTGTATCCAAGGGGGAGGCGGAACATGGACCGGCCAGTGGCATTTTCACGTGGACAACGCTGGACGGCGATTGTCCTGCTTGTGTGGAATCTGATCGGCGTTGCCGCGCTGGTTTCGCAAGCCACCATGGATCTCGACGCGCTCGCGCGCACCGATCCCCACCAGGCGCGCATGTTCCTCACCATGCCGTCCTGGGCGTGGGCCGCCTATGCGATCGCGATCATCGCCAGCGTGATCGGATCGGTGGCCCTGTTGCTGCGAAAGGCAATCGCGGTCCGGATGTTCGCGCTGTCGCTGGCCGCGATGCTCGTCCAGTTCGGACGCGTCTTCCTCGCCACCGACCTGATCGCGGTCAAGGGATGGGGTGCCGCCGCCTTTCCCGCCTTTATCATCGCTGTCGGCGTGTTCGCGCTCTGGTTCGCCTGGCGGCTCCGGGGCGAGGGCAAGCTCGGCTGACGGCGCGTTACATCTCGCCGCGCTGGCGGCGGATCTCGAACCAGATGCGGACATTCTCGTTATGCTGCTCGAGCGTGTCGGCAAAGACGTGCCCGCCCTTGCCGTCGGCCACGAAATAGAGCGCCTTGGTCGCCGCCGGATTGAGCACCGCGTCGATGCTGGCGCGACCGGGATTGGCGATCGGCCCCCTGGGCAGGCCCGTCATCGCATAGGTGTTATAGTCGTTGACGGCGGCGATCTCCGACTTGCGGATCCGGCGCCCCAGCGGCTTGCCACGCGTGATCGGATAGATGATCGTCGGATCGGCCTGCAGCATCATCCCCGTCCGCAGCCGGTTGTAATAGACGCCTGCGACGATCGGACGCTCGGCATCGACCGATGTCTCCTTCTCGACGATCGCCGCCAGCGTGATCGCCTCTTCGGGCGAGGCGACCGCAGCCTGCGGCGACCGCTGGGCCCAAGCCTCCGCCAGATAGGCGGTCATCGCGTCCTGCATGCGCTTGAGGACGGCCGCGCGTGTCTCCCCCTTCTGGAAGGCATAGCTGTCGGGAAGGACCGATCCCTCTGCGGGCACCGGCACGTCGCCGGTCAATTCGTCCTCGGCCATCAGCCGCTCATGCACCAGGATCGAGGGCAGCCCCTCGGGTATGGTGACGAGGTGGCTGATCGTCTTGCCGCCCTGGAGGATGTCGAGGATGTCGGCGTTGCTCGCGCCCTTGGGGATCGCATATTCGCCCGCCTTGATCGGGTCGGACCCGCCGAGCAGCTTGGCGCGCAGGACGAAGGCGTCGGCGGAGCGGATCATGTCCGCTTGCCTGAGCCGCACCGCCATGCCGGTCAGCGTGGCGCCCGAGGGCACCACGATCGCGCTGTCCTCAGCCAGCGGCCCCTCGCGGGTCCAGCCATGGACGAAGTTGAACCCCGCCAGCAGCAACCCCGCCAGCGCCACAGCCACGACGATCAGGGCGATGCGGCGCATGACCCTTGCGATCAGACGGGGATCATGACGAGGCTGGCATTGGTGCCGCCAAAGCCGAAGCTATTGTTCAGCACCGCGCGCACCTTGCGTTCCTTGGCCTTGTGCGGGACGAGATCGACCCCGACGCAATTGTCGCTCGGATTGTCGAGGTTCAGCGTCGGCGGCACGATCTGGTCGCGCATGGCGAGGATGCAGAAGATCGACTCGACAGCGCCCGCGCCGCCGAGCAGGTGGCCGATCGCCGACTTGGTCGACGACATCGACAGGCCGCCGATCGCGTCGCCGAACAGCCGCC
>CAZJCT010000145.1:0-4972 GCA_964544675.1 uncultured Sphingobium sp. | reverse complement strand
GCCCTGATAGGGTTCGATGTAGCTGGGGTGGTTGTGGCTCTCCATCTTGAAGATGGCGGCCAGCTTCTTGCCGTCCGGGCCTTCGCCGATGTCGATGACGCCGGCATTCTCGCCGGGGCCGCAAATCACCCAGGGCGCTTCCGTGGGCAGCTTCTTGAGGTGGATGCGGCTCGACTTGTAGCTGCAATGCTCCGACCACATGACCGAAAAGATACCCAGTTCGGTCAGATTCGGCTCGCGGCCCAGCGCATTCAGGATGCGGGCATATTCATCCTCGCTCAGCCCATGTTCGGCGACGATCTCGGGCGTGATGGCGGTGGGCGCTGCGGCGGTCTGGGTCATGGCGAGCCACTTAATTGCGCGCGGCGCAAATGAAAAGGCCGACCCCGTAACAGGGCCGGCCTGAAATGAACGAAAGGGGGTTTATCGCGAGGCCGATCAGGCCTTGCAGCTCTGTCCGTTGAAAGTGATGGTGTCGCCGCTTCCGCTCAGCGTCGTGCTGCCGTCGGCGGAGGTGAAGGTGTCGGCGGGCGCCGTCTCATTGCCCTCGGCTGCCGGTGCGCTCAGGATGGTGAAGGGCGCGCCTTCCGCCGTCCGGACCTGGACGGTGTTGTTGGTCATGAACTGGACCGTGACCAGGCTGTTGTCCTTGCAGCGATACTCATCCTGCTTCTGGATCATCGGCGGCGCTTCGACAGGCGCGGCGTTCGCCAGCTGCTCCGCCATCGGGTCGGCGATGGTGTCGTTGACGGTTTCGGTCTGATTGCTGTTGCAGGCGGAAAGGGCCGCGAGCGCCAGCAGCGGAAGAGCAAGGGGGCTTTTGTGGTGCATAGCGCCGCCGCTTATTTGCAATGCAGCATGAATCGTCAACCCGCAAATTGTCGCATTGTGGCGGATCGCGGTGGGTCTGGTCGCCGCCATCGCCCTTGACCGGGCGCGGCGCTCCCGCCAAAGCAGCATGATGGCGGGACAGGATCAGGGTCAGGACCTTTCGTTCGAGGACGCGCTCGCGCGGCTGGAAGCGATCGTCCAGCAGCTTGAGCGCGGCGACGTTCCGCTCGAACGGTCTATCGACCTCTATGCCGAGGGTGACCGGTTGCGCGCGCAGTGCCAGAAGCGGCTGGAATCGGCGCAGGCGCGGATCGAGCAGATCGTCGCCGGTCCGGACGGCGCCGCCACCGCCGCCAAGCCGTTCGAGGCGCGTTGAGCACGGCGCTGATGACCGGGCTGGAGCCGCCCGCGCTGGTCGACGCGCTCCGCGAGGTCGGCGCTGCCATCGACGACGCGTTCGATGCGATGCTCGAGGTGCCCGACGACCCGCGCGGGCGGTTGTACCGCGCGATGCGGCACAGCGCGATCGGCGGGGGCAAGCGGCTACGCCCGCTGCTGGTGAAGGCGAGCAGCGCGCTGTTCGGCGTGGCGGAGGAATCGGCGCTGCGGGTCGGCCTCGCCGTCGAGTGCATCCATGTCTACTCGCTGATCCACGACGATCTGCCGGCGATGGACGATGACGACATGCGGCGCGGCAAGCCGAGCACGCATATCGCGTTCGACGAGGCGACGGCGATACTGGCGGGCGACTGCCTCCACGATCTCGCCTTCGGGCTGCTGACCGAGGAGGCGACTCACGCCGATCCGTTCGTTCGCTGCGAACTGGTCCGCGCGCTCGCGCTGGCGAGCGGCCCGGCGGGCATGGCGGGCGGGCAGATGATGGACCTGGCGGCGGAGACCGACACGTTCGACCTGCCGACGATCACCCGGCTGCAGCAGCTCAAGACCGGCGCGCTCATCGCCTTTTCGGTCGAGGCGGGGGCGATCCTCGGCCGGACCTCCGGCGAGGCGCGGGTGCATATGAGCGGCTATGCCCATGATCTGGGGCTCGCCTTCCAGATCGCCGACGACCTGATGGATGTGGCCGGCGACCCCGAACGCGCGGGCAAGGCGCTGGGCAAGGACGCGGCGGCGGGCAAGGCCACCTTCGTGTCGGTGCTGGGCGAGGAGCGCGCGCGCGAACAGGCACGGATGCTGGTCGATCAGGCCAAGTCGCACCTTCGCAGCTATGGCGAGGAGGCGGACCTTCTTCGCAACATCGCCGACTTCGTCGTCACGCGCGACCGATAATCCGGCATCAGGGGACAGGCAGGCAGATCATGGCAGCACCAAGCATGCGCGTCGGCGTCTATCCGGGAACATTCGATCCCATCACGCTCGGCCATATGGACATCATCCGGCGCGGCGCGAAGCTGGTCGACCGGCTGGTCATCGGGGTCACGACCAACCCGAGCAAGTCGCCGCTGTTCTCGACCGAGCAGCGGCTCGACATGGTGCGGCGGGAATGCGCGGATATCGACACCGAGATCGAGGTGGTGTCGTTCAACGCGCTGCTGATGCATTTTGCGGAGCAGCAGGGCGCGACGGTCATCATCCGCGGGCTTCGCGCGGTCGCGGATTTCGAATATGAATTCCAGATGGCGGGCATGAACCAGCAGCTCAACAGCGCGATCGAGACGGTGTTCCTGATGGCCGACGTCTCGCTGCAGCCGATCGCGTCGCGGCTGGTCAAGGAGATCGCGATGTTCGACGGCGACATCAGCCGTTTCGTGAGCGCGGATGTGAAGAGCGACATGCTCGACCGTATCGCGCAGATGCGCAAAACCGATGCGTGAACCGGGGTCAGCGACCGTTCATCGAAATGCATTTAAGGGCGCCGCTGCGGGCATGAGGACAAGAGGATCGATGGTGCGGACGCTTTTGGGATGGATGCCGGCGGTGGCGCTGATGCTGGGGGTCGCGGGCGCGCCTGCCTTTGCTCAACAGGGAAAGGAGGATGCGCTCGAGGAAGCGGCGCGACAGGTCAAGGCCAAGCGCGACGCCGACATGCTGCGTGAGGAAGCGGCCAAGAACAAGGGCGAGGTGCTGAAGGCGACCGTGCCGGTCGAGCCGGAGAATGTCTGGGTGCTCCGCCTTTCGAACGGCGGCCAGGTGCGCATCCAGCTCCGCCCCGACGTAGCGCCGCAAACCGTCGAGCGGATCAAGACCCTGACGCGGCAGAACTTCTACAACGGGCTTCGCTTTCACCGCGTGATCCCCGGCTTCATGGCGCAGGGCGGCGATCCCAAGGGCGACGGGACCGGCGGATCGACGCTGCCCGACCTGCAGGCCGAGTTCAACTGGTTGCCGCACATGCGCGGCACCGTCGCGATGGCGCGCGCGGGTGACCCCAACAGCGCCAACAGCCAGTTCTTCATCATGACGATGCCGCGCTTCCAGCTCGACAACAAATATACGGTGTTCGGCCGCGTGATCGACGGCATGGACGGGGTCGACGCGATCGCACAGGGCGAGCCGCCCGAAAACCCGACCACGATCGTCAGCGCCGCGATCGAGGGTGACGCAGGCGCCGGCACGGGCGGCTGACGGGAGCGGGCGGAGACTGACGGAGACCGGGCGACGGTGCGCGTCGACGCTTTCGATTTCGACCTGCCGCCTGACCGGATCGCGCTGCGACCGGCGCGGCCACGCGATTCGGCGCGGATGCTCGTCGTCGCGGGCGACTCGGCGTTTGAGGATCTGTCGGTCCGCGACCTGCCCGCGCAATTGCGGCGCGGCGACTGTCTGGTCTTCAACGACACGCGGGTGATCCCGGCGCAGCTCGAGGGACGGCGCGGAGACGCGGCGGTCGGCGCGACGCTTCACCGCAGGCTCGGGCCGCGCCGCTGGGCGGCGTTCATGCGTAACGCGCGGCGGGTGCGCGCGGGCGAAGCGGTGGAATTCGGGGCGGGCGTCGTCGCGATATCGGCGGGGCGCGACGAGGACGGCGCGGTGATCCTCGACTTTCAGGGGGACGAGCCGGTCGAGATCCTGCTCGAACGCGCCGGCCGCATGCCGCTGCCCCCCTATATCGCGGGCAAGCGCGCGGTCGACGATGCGGACCGGCAGGATTACCAGACGATGTTCGCGGCCAGCGACGGCGCCGTCGCCGCGCCGACCGCCGCGCTGCACTTCACGCCTGCGCTGATGGCGGCGCTGGCGGGGGCGGGGATCGGCAGCGAGACGGTGACGCTCCACGTCGGCGCGGGCACCTTCCTCCCCGTCAAGGCGGACGACACCGCCGACCACCGGATGCACGCCGAATGGGGCCGCATCGACGCCGCCACCGCCGAGCGGCTGAACGCCGTGCGGCGCGAAGGCGGCCGGGTGATCGCGGTCGGCACCACCAGCCTGCGCGTCCTGGAAAGCGCGGCCGGCGAGGACGGGGTGATCCGCGCGTTCGAGGACGAAACGCGCATCTTCATCACGCCCGGCTATCGCTTTCGCGCGATCGATGGCCTGATGACGAATTTCCATCTGCCCAAGTCGACGTTGTTTATGCTGGTGTCGGCGTTGATGGGGCTGGAGCGGATGCAGGCGGTCTATGCGCATGCGGTGGCGCAGCGGTATCGGTTTTATAGCTATGGGGATGCGAGTTTGTTGATGCCGTGAGGAAGGCTTGGCAAGTCAAAAGCTACGTCTGAAATGATTTCCTGACGCCTAGCGTGGAACGACATTGTTCGACTGGGGCCACTGCCTATGTGGCCTCGTGTAAGTCTGTGTGATGCATTGACTGCATATGCCAGCTCTCGGAGCGGCAAGCCCGATCCTGAAAGCAATGGCGGGAACAGGCTCTAGTCGCCCAGCCAGTCAGCTGCCATCTCGCCCCTGTGCCCTTCCGGGGCCAGTGCGGCGCGGAGGGCTTCCAGGAGAGGGGGCAGCGCCTGTGTGAAGGCGTATGGCGGGTTGATGATGAAAAGGCCCGCGCCGTTGTAGATGCCGGGCTGATCGTCATCGTACAGCCAATGCTCCACCCACAGGAATTTCGGGATGCCGAGCTTGCGCAACTGCCCCTTCCACCGCAGATGCGTGGCGCGGTCTTTCAGCGGATACCAGATCACCGTCACGCCATGCGCCCATTTGCGGTGAGCGGCGGCGAGGG
>CAZJCT010000144.1:1237-5224 GCA_964544675.1 uncultured Sphingobium sp. | reverse complement strand
GACATGTCGATCCAGCTGAAGAGCGAGAGCGGCGCGATCTGCACGCTGTCGCTGTCGTTCAACAACGACGGGCCGCTGGGCACCTTCTTCCGCTACATCGGTGACAGCGCCACCTACATCGCCCGCTACGACGATCTGGTGAACGGCAAGGAAGAGCCGGTCGACGTTTCGAAGGTGGACGTGTCGATGAACGGCATCGAACTGCAGGACCGCGAATTCGTGGCTGCGATCCGCGAAGGGCGCGAGCCCAATTCGAGCATTGCGCAGGTGCTCGATTGCTACCGCGTGATCGGCGAGCTGGCCGTCAGCCTCGAAGCGCAGGACGGCTGGTCGTGAGCACCGCGCGGGCGATTGCCGGACGGCTGGTCAACCCGATCGGCCTCGGCTGCATGGGGCTGAGCCATGGCTACGGCACCCCGCCCCAGCCGGACGAGGCCGGGCGCGTGCTGCAAGCCGCGCTCGACCTGGGCTACGATCACTTCGACACGGCCAACATCTATGGCGCCGGCCGCAACGAGACGCTGATCGGCGAGACGCTGGCGCACCGGCGCAAGGAATTCTTCCTCGCCTCGAAGACCGGCATCCTGTTCGACGGGCCGAAGCGCGGTACCGATTGCCACCCGGATTCCATTCTGCGTTCGCTCGACCAGAGCTTGGCGCGGCTGCGGACCGACCACATCGACCTGTTTTATCTTCACCGTTTCGACCCCGAGGTGCCGATTGCCGATTCGGTCGGAGCGCTGGTACGCGCAATCGAGGCCGGGAAGATCGGCGCCTACGGCGTGTCGGAATGGTCCGCCGAGCACATTCGCGAAGCGCACGCCGCGCACCCCATGGCCGCGGTGCAAACCGAATACTCGCTGTGGACGCGCAACGTCGAGATCGCCGTGCTCGATGCCTGCCGCGAGCTTGCCATCGCCTTGGTCGCCTTCTCGCCGGTGGCACGCGGGGCGCTCGCCAACGGCCTGCGCGATCCGGACACCTTGCGGCAGGATGACATTCGCTACTCTCACCCACGTTTCCGGCCGGAAAACTGGCAGAAGAACCTCGCGCTGGTCGATTCCTTCAATGCGCTGGCAGCAGGCGCGGGCGTGACCCCGGCTCAACTGGCGCTTGCCTGGGTGCTGTCGCGCGCACCCTTCGTCCACGCAATCCCCGGCACCACCCGGCACGACCACCTGGAGGAAAACTTCTCCAGCTCTACATGGCAACCAGGTAAATATCTGCTTGATAGCTGTGATGCGCTGATCAATCAAAACACAGTTTCTGGTGATCGTTATCCTGAACCGATGCAAAGAACGATAGATACAGAAGAATTTATTAATAATTCGAACCCGCATTGATTTTGTCTTTCTGGCACTTAGGCCTAATTAGACCACTATACGCACCTATTGGAATTATTTCATGCCGATTGAGATAAAGATGCCTGCACTGTCGCCCACGATGGAAGAAGGCACTCTCGCCAAATGGCTGATCAAGGTAGGCGATACGGTTTCTTCAGGCGATATCATGGCCGAGATCGAGACCGACAAGGCCACGATGGAATTCGAAGCGGTCGATGAAGGGGTTATCGCCGACATTGCCGTGCCCGCGGGAACGGAAGGGGTGAAGGTCGGCACGGTGATCGCCACGCTCACCTGCGAGGACGAAGAGGATAGCGCCGTCACCATGCCGAAAGCTGAGGTCAAGGCTACGGCGGAACCCGCGAAGTCAGCTGAGCCGTCCACGGTTTCCGTTTCAACACCTCAGCCGACTGCAGCCCCCGTGTCCAAGAGTGGTCGGGTGGTCGCTTCTCCGCTGGCCAAACGAATTGCCGCACAGCGCGGCGTTGATCTTGGTGAGATCAGAGGCAGCGGACCAAGTGGCAGAATCGTCAAGTCTGACGTCGAGGGGGCGCAAGACAGCACGCCCTCTGAAACGCAACGGGCTCCCGCGCCGCAAGCCGCGGTCGACGCCGTACCTGATTTCAGCATTCCTTACGAAGCTGAAAAACTCAACAATGTGCGCAAGACCATCGCCCGCCGTCTGACGGAGGCCAAGCAGACCATCCCGCACATCTACCTGACGGTCGATGCCCGGCTCGACGGACTGCTCAGGCTGCGCGGCGAGCTTAACAAAGCGCTTGAGCCCGATGGCGTCAAACTCTCGGTCAACGATCTTTTGATCAAGGCCTTGGCCAAGGCACTGATCCGCGTACCCAAGTGCAATGTCAGCTTCGCCGCCGACGAATTGCGCAAGTTCACCCGCGCTGATATCTCGGTGGCCGTGGCCGCGCCTTCGGGGCTGATCACGCCGATCGTAGTCGATGCCGCGACCAAGGGGGTGGCGCAGATCTCGACCGAGATGAAGGCGCTCGCCGACAAGGCGCGCGAGGGTAAGCTGCAGCCGCACGAATACCAGGGCGGAACGGCAAGCCTTTCAAACCTGGGCATGTTCGGGATCAAGCAGTTCGAGGCGGTGATCAACCCGCCGCAGGGCATGATCATGGCGATCGGCGCGGGCGAACAGCGCCCATACGTGGTCGATGGCGCACTCGCCATTGCGACGGTGATGAGCGCCACCGGCAGCTTCGACCACCGCGCGATCGACGGCGCCGATGGAGCGCAGCTGATGCAGGCTTTCAAGGATCTGGTTGAGAACCCGCTGGGGCTGGTGGCGTAAGATGGCTGAGCAGTATGATCTCATCGTCCTCGGTTCCGGCCCTGGCGGCTATGTTGCGGCGATCCGCGCGGCGCAGTTGGGACTCAAGACCGCGATTGTCGAGCGCGAGAACCTGGGCGGGATCTGCCTTAATTGGGGGTGCATCCCAACCAAGGCGCTGCTGCGTTCGGCCGAAGTGCTGCACAACATGCGCCATGCCGCCGCATATGGGCTGGCGGCGGACAACATCCGCGCCGATCTGGACGCGGTGGTCAAGCGCAGCCGTGGAGTGGCGAAGCAGCTCAACCAAGGCGTCACCCACCTGATGAAGAAGAACAAGATCGCCGTGCACATGGGAGAGGGGGTTCTCAAGGGAGGCGGCAAGCTGGAGGTGAGGGGCGACAAGGGCACCGAAACCCTCTCCGCCAAGCACATCATCATTGCCACCGGCGCGCGCGCTCGCGATCTGCCTTTCGCCCCGGCCGACGGCAAGCGGATCTGGACCTATCGCCATGCCATGACCCCCAGCGAGATGCCAGGCAAGCTGCTGGTCATCGGATCGGGCGCGATCGGGATCGAATTCGCCAGCTTCTACAACGATATGGGAAGCGAAGTTACGGTCGTTGAGATGATGGACCGGATCGTCCCGGTCGAGGATGCCGATGTCTCGGCCTTCCTTGAAAAGGCACTCAAGAAGCAGGGCATGACGATCCTGACCGGGGCGGGGGTGGAAAGCCTCGCCTCCGGCCCCAATGGGGTCAAGGCCAGGATCAAGGACAAGGACGGCAAGGTCAGCGAGAGCGAGTTCAGCCACGTGATCGTAGCGGTCGGGATCATGCCAAATACTGAGAATATCGGCATTGAAGCACTCGGTATCAAATCGGAAAGAGGCTTCATCCAGATCGACGGCCTGGGCCGCACCAACGTGCCCGGCATCTGGGCGATCGGCGATGTTACCCCCGGACCCTGGCTCGCCCACAAGGCCAGCCACGAGGGCGTGATTGCCGCCGAGGCGATCGCCCATGCACTCGGCAACAAGGTTGTCCACCCCCACGCGATGGACAAGCGCAACATCCCGGGCTGCACCTATTGCCGCCCGCAGGTCGCCAGCGTCGGGCTGACCGAGGCCAAGGCCAAAGAGGCCGGTTACACCGTGAAAGCAGGCACTTTCCCGTTCATCGGCAACGGCAAGGCGATCGCACTGGGCGAGCCCGAAGGCTTCATCAAGACGGTGTTCGACGCCAAGACCGGCGAATTGCTGGGTGCGCACATGGTCGGTACCGAAGTAACCGAGCTGATTCAGGGCTATGTCGTGGGCAAGACGCTCGAGACCACCGAGGCCGAACT
>CAZJCT010000144.1:280-1227 GCA_964544675.1 uncultured Sphingobium sp. | reverse complement strand
GGCCACGGTCTTTCCGCATCCGACGCTGAGCGAGATGATGCATGAAAGCGTGCTGGCCGCCTTTGAGCGGGCGCTACACATTTAAGGAATTGGAGATCCTGTGCAAAACAGACGATCAAATAGAGACGGACGGCAAAGGCCTCAAAGTGAAATCAAATCCGCTTTACGTAGCCTACAGGAAACACACGCGGCGAACCTGCGGCACAAGGCCTCAGATGAAGAACTGCTGAAATTCTACGAACAGATGCTGCTGATCCGCCGCTTCGAGGAGCGCGCCGGGCAGCTCTATGGCCTGGGTCTGATCGGCGGGTTCTGCCACCTCTACATCGGCCAGGAAGCCGTCGCGGTGGGGCTGCAATCGGCGCTGACGCCGGGCAAGGACAGCGTCATCACCGGCTACCGCGATCACGGCCACATGCTGGCCTATGGAATCGACCCCAAGGTTATCATGGCCGAGCTCACCGGCCGCGCCGCGGGCATCTCGCGCGGCAAGGGCGGGTCGATGCACATGTTCAGCGTCGACCACAAATTCTATGGCGGCCATGGCATCGTCGGCGCGCAGGTGCCGCTTGGGGCAGGTCTCGCCTTCTCGCACAAGTACAACGAGGACGGCGGCGTCTGCATGGCCTATTTCGGCGATGGCGCGGCGAACCAGGGCCAGGTCTACGAAGCCTTCAACATGGCGGCGCTGTGGAGCCTGCCGATCGTGTTCGTGGTCGAGAACAACGGCTACGCGATGGGCACGGCGGTCAAGCGCGGTTCGGCCGAAACCGATTTCTACCGCCGCGGCACCGCGTTCCGCATCCCCGGGATGAACGTCAACGGCATGGACGTGCTCGAGGTTCGCGCCGCCGCCGAAGTGGCGCTGGCGCATGTCCGCAGCGGTGCCGGGCCGGTGCTGATGGAACTGCACACCTATCGCTATCGCGGCCATTCGATGTCGGACC
>CAZJCT010000144.1:0-270 GCA_964544675.1 uncultured Sphingobium sp. | reverse complement strand
CAAATACCGCAGCAGCGAAGAAGTGCAGGACATGCGCGAGAACCACGACCCGATCGAGGCCGCCAAGGCCGAGCTGGTCAAGCGCGGGGTGTCCGAGGAACGGATGAAGGATATCGACAAGCAGATTCGCAGCAAAGTGGCCGAAGCTGCTGACTTTGCAGAAAATTCGCCGGAACCGGAGCTGCCCGAACTCTACACCGACGTACTGGTGGAGACCTACTGATGGGCATCGAACTCAGAATGCCCGCGCTGTCCCCGACCATGGAAGAG
>CAZJCT010000143.1:0-5297 GCA_964544675.1 uncultured Sphingobium sp. | reverse complement strand
ACGCCCTCCTGGATCAGATCCAGAAACTGCAAGCCCCGGTTGGTGTATTTCTTGGCAATCGAAATCACGAGGCGCAGATTGGCCTCGACCATTTCCTTCTTGGCGATGCGGGCCTCGCGCTCGCCCTTCTGCACCATGTTGACGATTCGGCGGAACTCGCCGAGCGAGGTGCCGGTCGCCTGCGCGATTTCCGACACCTCGGTGCGGATACGGTCGACCGCGCCCGCTTCGACAGTGGCGAAGGCGGTCCATTTCTTGTCGATCCTGCCGACCCGCTCGAGCCAGCCGTCGTCCAGCTCATGGTCGACATATTGGTCGAGGAAGTCCTTGCGCGACACCTTGTGCCGTTCGGCGAGGCGCAGCATCTGCCCACCCAGCGCGGTCAGGCGCCGGTTGAAGGCATAGAGCTGGTCGACCAGATATTCGATCTTCTGCTGATGGAACTGGACGCTCTCGACCTCGGCGGTCAGGTCCTCGCGCAGCTTCTGGTACTGCTCTTCGCGCGCCTTGGGCAGATCCTCGCCATTGCCCAGCGCAGCGAGCCGCGCCTTCTGGACCTTGGTGAACTCCTCGAACAGCTCCTGGATTCGCGCGAACTTGGCGAGCGCGTCGGGCTTGAGCAGCTCCTCCATCGCGGCGAGCGAGAGGGTGTTGTCCTCCTCGTCATCCGCCTCGGGACGGGCGGCGCGCCGCTCGACCATCGATTCGTCCTCATCCTCGTCAGAGGCTTCGGGCGCTTCCTCGATGTCTTCCTCTTCCTTGTAGGACGGCCCGGCGGTCTTTTCACTGATCTCGCCGTCGTCGCCTTCCTCGCCTTCCAGCGACTCAGGCGCGGGGTCCTTGGACAGCATGGCATCGAGATCGAGGATCTCGCGAAGCTGCATCTCGCCGTCGTTGAGGGCGTTCGACCAGTCGATGATCGCGGTGAAGGTCGTCGGGCTTTCGCACAGGCCCAGAATCATGGTGTCGCGGCCGGCCTCGATCCGCTTGGCAATGGCGATCTCGCCCTCGCGGCTGAGCAACTCCACCGCGCCCATTTCGCGCAGGTACATGCGCACCGGGTCGTCGGTGCGGTCGACGGTTTCCTTCTTCTTCTCGCCGACATTGCCCGAACCGGCCTCGTCCTCATCGCCATTGTCGATCGAATCGACCTCAGCCTCCGGCTGCTCCTCGCCGTCCTCGGACTGTTCCTCATTCTCGACGATGTTGACGCCCATGTCGTTGAGCGCGGACATCACGTCCTCGATCTGCTCGGAGGACATCTGGTCCTGCGGCAGCGCGCCGTTCAGCTCGTCATAGGTGATGTAGCCGCGCTTTTTCGCCCTGGCGATCAGCTTCTTGACCGAAGCTTCGTTGAGGTCGAGCAGGGGGGCATCGCCGCCCTCGGGCTCGTCCATTTGAGTCTTGTCCGCCTTGCTCGCCATATAAAGCCCTAATCATCCGCCGCATCCCCGAGGGAACCGGCATCATCGTCATACCATGTCGTCGGCCTGCGCGAGGCGAGCCAGTTTCGACAGCAACTCGCCGCGCAGCCGGCTGAGCACCTGCTGCCGTTGGAACAGGGCATCATCCGTGTTTTCGCCCATAGCGCCCGTCAAACGCGCCAGTTCCGCCTCGATGTCCGGCATTTCGACCATCGCCCGGATCGCCTGTCCCAGATCGTCCCGTGCCCGGGTGGGATCGGCGCAATCGCGAGTGAAGGTGAAGTGCAACGTATCGGCGCGGAGCAGCTCCTTCGCGCTATTATACCATGGACTAGTGGCCAATATGGTAATGAGGGCGTCGGATTCAACAATTTCCGTCGCGGAGCTGAATTGAAGCATCGCCTGGATCAGTCGGCCCGCCGGCTGGCCGGCCAGCGGCAGCCGGTAAAGCGATTCGGATTCGGACCGCAGCAGCTCCGGATGGCGCAGCAGTCCGGCGGCGATGGCGCGCAGCATCATTGCGTCCGTGCCGCTCTGGTTCAGCGCGCGCGCCTCGTCAGTCGGGGGTGGTGGGGGCATGGGGCGCATGAACCCGCGCCGGTCGCGCTGGGGCGGCTGGGCACGGCCATGACGGGGGCGGTGAGGGAGACCCGCGCCTGCGCCCTGGCCCTGCCGCTGGAAGAACAGCGCGCGGTATCGCTCCTGGAAGGCATGGCCATAATGGGCGCGAACGTCCGGATGCTGGATCGTGCCGAGCAGCGCGTCGAGCCGCTGCTTGAGGCCTGCGCGTCGCTCGGGTGTGTCGAGCGGTGCCGCCGCCAGCTCGTGCGCCCACAACGTCTCGATCAGCGGGCGTGCGCCCTCGATGGCCATGGCGAAGGCCGCCGGGCCCTTCGACCGGACGAGATCGTCGGGGTCCTGCCCTGCGGGGAGGTTGAGAAAGGCGAGGCTGTGGCCAGGACGCAGCAGTGGCAGCGCGCGATTGGCTGCCCGCACCGCTGCCTTCTGCCCCGCGGCGTCACCGTCGAAGCACAGCAGCGGTTCGTCGACCATCGACCACAGCCGCTCGATCTGCGCCTCGGTCAGCGCGGTGCCGAGCGGAGCGACGCAGTCCCCAAAGCCCGTCTGTGCGAGCGCGATGACGTCCATATAGCCCTCGACGACGATCATCCGCCCCGACTTGCGGGCGACCGGCGCGGCCTTGTCGAGATTGTAGAGCGTCCGCCCCTTGTCGAAGAGCGGCGTGTCGGGCGAGTTCAGATATTTGGGCTCGCCGGGACCGAGCAGGCGGCCTCCAAAGGCGATCACGCGGCCGCGCGCATCGCGGATCGGGATCATCAGCCGACCCCGGAACCGGTCATAGGTATCGCGCTCGCCCTCGGGCTGGATCAGCAGGCCGGCCTCGACCAGCAGCGCCTCGTCAAAGGCTTTCAGCGCGGCCTTGAGCCCGCTGCGCGAATCGGGGGCAAAGCCGAAGCCGAACGCGCTGCGAGTCGCCTCCGTCATGCCCCGCCGGTCGAGATAGGCGCGCGCCTCCGCCCCGGCGAGGCCGTTCAGCTGCTCGACATACCAGCCTTGCGCCGCCGCCATGACGTCGTGGAGGGTCTTCGCCGCCTCCGCCTTGCGCGCCGCGCGCGGATCGGGCGCGGGCAGCTCCATGCCCGCTGCATCGGCCAGTTCCTTGACTGCATCGATGAAGGGCAGGCCACGCTGGTCGGTCATCCACCGGATCGCGTCGCCATGGGCACCGCAACCGAAGCAGTGATAGAAGCCCTTCTCGTCGTTGATCGTGAAGCTGGGCGTCTTCTCGTTGTGGAACGGGCAGCACGCCTTGTACTCGCGCCCGGCCTTCTGGACCTTGATGCTGCGCCCGATGAGCGTGGACAGCGTCGTGCGCGCGCGCAGTTCGTCGAGGAATTGGGGGGAGAGGGTCATTCCGAAAGCCCCTCCCTTCCAAGGAATGGGTTGGGGTGGGGCGAGACGCGCTCACCCGGTGGCCTTGCATAGAAGGACACGCGCTTCCAGTCACCCGACGCCAGCGCCTCCTTCTTCGCGCGAGACCATCCGCCGACCTGCCTCTCGGCCTCCAAAGCCTCGGCCCGAGTGGCGAAATCCTGTTCCCAGAACAAGCTCACCGGCCGCCGTGAGGACGTGAAGCGGCAATATCCGCCCGTCTGATGCTCGGCGACGCGACGATCGAGATCCTCCGTATGGCCGGTATAGTAGCGACCATCGGCGCATTTCAGGATGTAGGTCCAAAAGGCCACGCGTTCCTTGCCTTCCCTCGCTGACATCCATCGTGCCGTTCGCTTCGAGCGAAGTCGAGAAGCGTTGCGCGACCCGTGTCTCGACTTCGCTCGACACGAACGGAGGTTTTTCACCCTCCCCCGCGAGGGAGGGGCTCCAACTACCTCACCCCAAAGCCCCCTTCACCAGCGCGCTCGCCCGGCTCATGTCGAGCACGGTGCCGTGGCGTTCCTTCAGCACCGCCATCACCCGGCCCATGTCCTTGACCGATGATGCGCCGATCTCCGCCTTGATCGTCTCGATCGCCGATTTGGTCTCCTCCTCCGAGAGCTGGCGGGGCAGGAAGCCTTCGATCACCTCGAGCTCGGACTGTTCCACGGCCGCGAGTTCGGCGCGGCCGCCCTGCTCGAACATAGCGATTGATTCGCGCCGCTGCTTGACCATCTTTTGCAGCACGTCGACCACCACCGCGTCGTCGTCGGGCACGGTGGACGCGGTGCGCAACTCGATGTCGCGGTCCTTGAGCTTGGCGAGAATCAGCCGTACCGCAGCGAGCCGGTCCTTCTCCCCCGCTTTCATTGCCGTGATCTGGGCGGCCTTGATCTCGTCGCGAATCATGGGCGGGCGCGGCTCCTCTTGAGATAGTGTGGAAAGACGCGACCATAGTGGCTGTCACAGGAATTTAATAGATTGACCGTGCGTGCGTCGCAGCCTAGTCCCCCGGCCGTTTAGCCTGCGCTCCGGCGCAGCGCATCAGGCACCGACAACATAAGGATTTCCGCAGCCATGGCAGATGCCAGCACCTTCACCGTGCCCAAAGGAGCCACGGGCGCACTGGTCCTGGCCGACGGAACCGTAGTCTTCGGGCGCGGGTTCGGCGCGGTCGGGGAGGCGGTGGGCGAGCTGTGCTTCCACACCGCCATGACCGGCTATCAGGAGATCATGACCGACCCCAGCTTTGCGGGGCAGATCATCACCTTCACCTTCCCGCACATCGGCAACGTCGGCACCAACAGCGAGGATGTGGAGCGCGACACCCCGTACGCGCTCGGCTGTATCGTCCGGCAGGACGTGACCGCGCCCAGCAACTTCCGCAACGTCGCCCCCTTCGACGAGTGGATGAAGGCCAATGGCCGCATCGGCATTTCCGGCATCGACACGCGCGCGCTGACTCGCCGCATCCGCGAGAAGGGCGCGCCTAACGGCGTCGTCGCGCACGACCCCGAGGGCCGCTTCGACATTGCCGCCATGCTGGAGAAGGCGCGCGCCTGGCCGGGGCTGGAGGGCATGGACCTGGCCAAGGACGTCACCGCGCCGCAGCGGCCGTGGCGCGATGGCGGCTGGACGCTCGGGCGCGGCTATCATCTCGACGCCTGCTCGGCCGATGCGCCACATGTGGTGGCGATCGACTATGGCGCGAAGGACAATATCTTCCGCAATCTGGTGAAGGCCGGCGCGCAAGTCACTGTTTTGCCTGCACAAGCGACGTTCGACGAGATCATGGCGCTCAAACCCTCGGGCGTGGTCCTGTCGAACGGCCCCGGTGACCCGGCGGCGACCGGGGAGTATGCCGTGCCGGTGATCGCGAAGTTGCTCGAGGCCGACGTGCCGCTGTTCGGCATCTGC
>CAZJCT010000142.1:0-5568 GCA_964544675.1 uncultured Sphingobium sp. | reverse complement strand
CGCCCAGCCCCTGCGCGCCGATGCCGAGCGCGTTGACCTTGTCGAAAATCTCGATCCGCAGCGCCTCGATGTCGTTGCGCGGTCCGCGCGCCTTGAGCGGGCCCATGTCGATCGGCTCCATCAGCGCTTCCTTGGCGAGCGCCACTGCCTTTTCAGCGGTGCCGCCGATGCCGATGCCCAGCATGCCCGGCGGGCACCAGCCGGCGCCCATCTGCGGGATCATTTCCAGCACCCAGTCGACGATATTGTCGCTGGGGTTCATCATCTTGAACTTCGACTTGTTTTCCGAGCCGCCGCCCTTCGCCGCGACATCGACCGTCACCTTCGACCCGGGCACCATTTCCACCGACAGGATGCAGGGCGTGTTGTCCCTGGTGTTGCGCCGGGTGAAGGCGGGATCGGCCAGCACCGACGCGCGCAGCTTGTTGTCGGGGTTGGTGTAACCCTGCCGCACGCCCTCGTCGACGACATCCTGCAACGAGCGCGAGGTGTCGTCGAGCACGCAGTCCATGCCCCATTTGACGAACACGTTGACGATGCCGGTATCCTGGCAGAGCGGGCGATGCCCCTCCGCGCACATGCGGCTGTTGGTCAGGATCTGCGCGATCGCGTCCTTCGCCGCCGGACCCTGTTCGGCCTCATAGGCTTCGCCCAGCGCGCGGATATAATCCATCGGATGATAGAAGCTGATGAACTGAAGCGCATCGGCGACGCTGTCGATCAGGTCGGCGCATTTGATGATCGTTGCCATGTGACGTTTCCCCCTGGGCCTTGGGAAGGGCTATAATTCAACAACCGCACGAGTCCATATGGACGCTTGCGTATGAGGGGCTGGTGGGCAATCCTGTCGTCCCCCACGGCGTCGTCATGCCAGCGAAGACTGGCATCTCAGGCGGCCAGAGACCCCGGCCCTTGCTGGGGGTGACGAAAGCGAGGCGCAGATCATGTTCGCGATCATCGGATGGATCATCTCCGGCCTGTTCATCGGCGCGCTCGCCCGCTGGTTCTATCCGGGCGAGGTGGAGCTGGGTTGGATCGCCACCATCCTGCTCGGCATCGGCGGATCGTTTGTCGGCGGCTGGCTCGGCAACCTGATCGGCGGCGGCGGGCGGCGCGTCGAACCTGCCGGATGCATCGGGTCGGTGGTGGGCGCGATGCTGATCATCTTCCTCGTCCGGGCGATCGGCTGAGCGCTAGAGCCTGATCGGTTGAGGTGGAAGCGCTTTGCGCTTCCGCCGAAATCGTGAATCAGGCTCTTTCCAAACGATCAAGGTCTAACGGCCGGGCGGGTCCAGCGGTACGCTCGCGCGCCACAATTCAGCCGTCTGGATGATCCCTTCGGCGCTCCGCCCTTTCGCGATAGCGGCGAGCTGGGGCGTCACACCATCGACGGTTCGCGGATCGACCTTGTCGGCGACGGCGAGCTTGAGCGTTTCCAGCGCGTAGTGAAAATCCTGCCGCCGCTCGGGCGGGAGCGTCAGCGGCAGCGCACGCAGCGCATTGGCGACGTCCTCAGGCGTCTCTCCCGTCACCGTGATGGTGATCGTGGCCGGTTCGCCACGCCCGAGCCACCGGATCTGCTCGCACCCCGACAGCAATGGTCCGGCAGCAATGAGCCCGAGGAGGTGTCGCGTCCGCATGCGCCACGCTTTCACCCGCGCCGCTTAATGCCGCCCGAAACGACAGCGTGAACGAAGCGGTTACGCCGTTTGCTCGTCCAGCTCGCCGCTCGTCGCGCTGACCACTTGCGCCGCGACGAGGTCGCCGATGACGTTCACCGTTGTCCGGCACATGTCGAGGAAGCGATCGACGCCCAGCACGATGCCGATCCCCTCCGGCGGCGCGCCGACCGACGCCAGGATCAGCGCGATCACCGGCAGGGTCGCCGCCGGTATGCCCGCCGTGCCGATGCCGCCGAGCACGCAGATCATCATCACCATCGCCTGCTGCCCGAAGGTCAGATCGACGCCGAAGAACTGCGCGAGGAACAGCACCGTCACGCCCTCGAACATCGCCGATCCGTTCTGGTTTGCGGTCGCCCCGATCGTCAGCACGAAGCGCGAAACGGTGGGCGGCAGCCGCAGTTGCTCTTGCGCGGCGCGAAGCGATGTCGGCAGCGTGGCGTTGGAGGATGCGGTGGCGAACGCCATCACCATCGGCTCGCGCACCTCGCGAAAGAAGGCGACCGGGCTCTTGCGGCCCAGCGTGCGGAGCAGGATGGGAAAGGTGACGAACAACTGGATGCCGAGCGCGAGCACGACGACACCCACGAAACTGAACAGGCGGAAGATCAGGTCCCAGCCGAACTGCGCCGCCAGGTTGAACATGAAGCAGAAGATGGCAATCGGCGCGAGGCGAATGACAAGGCCGATCAACCGCATCGAAATCTCGAACACGCCGTCGATGGCGCGGCGAAGCGTGGCGGTCTTTTCCTGCGGGACCAGCAGGAAGCCGATGCCGAACATCAGCGCGAAGAACATCACTGCCAATATGTCGTTGGCGCTCATCGCCCCGACGATGTTGGTCGGCACGATCGAGATGAGCTGCTCGATCCCCGACTTGCTCTCGCCCAGATTGCTGGTGATCGACGCCGCGCCCGCGCGCGACTGTTCGAGCAATGTTGCGGCGACCGCGGGATCGACCCCTTCGCCCGGACGGATGATGTTGACCGTCAGCAGGCTGATCCCGACCGCGATGGTCGCAACGACGACAGTATAGATCAGCGTGCGGATGCCGATCGAGCGGAGCGTCGCCATCTCGCCCATGTCGGCGACGCCGATGATCAGCGCCGACAGCAGCAGCGGCAGGACCAGCATGAACAGCAGCCGCAGGAAAATCTGCCCGATCGGCCCCGTGACATAGGTGACGACGGTATCGACC
Organism: uncultured Sphingobium sp.; assembly: GCA_964544675.1. Lineage (GTDB taxonomy): Bacteria > Pseudomonadota > Alphaproteobacteria > Sphingomonadales > Sphingomonadaceae > Sphingobium. The sequence goes on along the minus strand of CAZJCT010000142.1, from coordinate 2,688 downwards.
CAGGCCGCGTCGCGGGCAACGCTGTAGGTGAGCAGCCCGAGCAGCAGTCCGCCGAGAAAGCCGGCCAGCATGTAATATTGCAGCCGGGTCTCGCCCTTCTCCGCTGCCGCGTCGGCTGCCGTCATTCGCCTGCCCCCGTGTTGCCTGTCATTTCGGCCATCCTGCCACCATGGCGGCGGCAGACCAAATGGAAAGGGCGGCGCGTCTCAATAAGGGCGTCACAACAAAAACGGCCGGGCACCAGGCCCGGCCGTCCATTGTGTCGGTCTGATGCCGATCCGTCAGGGATCAGCGGGCCGGCTTGGCTTCTACCGAAGCGGATGTTCCGGCCGAGGCATCGGTGCCTGCGGCGTCACCCGAAACCGATGCTCCGCCGGTGACGCTCCCGTCGGGTGCGGCATCCTTGGCCTCGTCGATGGCATGATCGGTTGCGCTGTGAGCGCCGCGGACGGTGTCACGAGCGGCGGTGCCCGCGCCCCGTGTAGTGTCGGTCACGGTCGAACCGACGCCCGGCGTCGATCCGGAAACCGTTCCGCCGACGCTGCCGGTGGTCTGGCCGACGGTTCCGCCAACCGCGCCACCGACGCCTGCGCCAAGCTGGGCCTGCGCGGCGAATGGCAGAATAGACGCGGCGGCTGCGATAGCGATAAGGGTGGATCTCATGTCATGCTCTCCTTTTCATACGGAGACCATAAGAACCGAGCCGCAATGAAGTTGCTCAATTCACCGTGTAAGCGAACAACTCGTCGCAGATGAACCGCCGTTCATAATGCCGTTACTTGCGATCACGCTCAGCCGCATTGCGCGCGGTGCAGCAGATACTGGTCCGCCAGTACAAAGGCGACCATGGCCTCAACGACCGGAACGCCGCGAATACCCACGCAGGGGTCATGGCGTCCCTTGGTGATGATCTCCGCCGCGTCGCCGGACCGGTCGATGGTCGGCACCGGAATCAGGATCGAGCTGGTCGGCTTGAACGCCACGCGAACCCGGACCGGTTGCCCGTTGGAGATTCCGCCCATGATCCCGCCGCCATGATTGGACAGGTAGATGGGGCCACCGTCGCCGGGGCGGATCGCGTCGGCATTGTCCTCGCCGCGCGCCGCCGCCGCCGCGAAGCCGTCGCCGATCTCCACGCCCTTGACCGCGTTGATGCTCATGCAGGCGGCGGCGATCTCGCTGTCGAGCTTGGCATAGAGCGGCGCGCCCCAGCCGGGCGGAACACCGGTCGCCTCGCACTCGACCAGCGCGCCCACGGACGATCCGCTCTTGCGAACCGCGTCCATCAGGCTTTCCCAGCGCTCCGCCGCCGCGCGGTCGGGACAGAAGAAGGGGTTTTCGCCGATGGCGTCAGCGTCAAAGGCCGCCGGGTCGATGGCATCGCCGCCGATCGCGCTGACCCAGCCGGTGATCGTCACCTGCGGGATGATCTTCCGGGCAATGGCGCCCGCCGCCACGCGCGAGGCGGTCTCGCGCGCAGAGGACCGCCCACCGCCGCGATAGTCGCGAAAGCCATATTTCAGGTCGTAGGTCTGGTCGGCATGGCCGGGCCGATAGGCCTTGGCGACGTCCGAATAATCCTTGGAGCGCTGGTCGACATTCTCGATCATCAGGCTGATCGGGGTGCCCGTCGTCCGTCCCTCGAACACCCCGGAGAGGATGCGCACCTCGTCAGGCTCGCGCCGCTGCGTCGTATGGCGCGATGTGCCGGGGCGGCGCTTGTCGAGCCAGGGCTGGATGTCGGCTTCGCTCAGCGCGATGCCCGGCGGGCAGCCGTCGACGACGACACCGATCGCCGGCCCGTGGCTTTCCCCCCAGGTGGTGAAACGCAGCGCGCGCCCGAAGCTGTTGTAGCTCATATATCCCTCTCCCGCCGGGAGAGGGTGGGGCCCAAGCCGCAGGATTGGGAGGGTGAGGGCTGACAGGCGCACGCCAGAATATGTGCGAGGACGCCGTCCGCCTCAGTCAACACCTGCGCATTGGAAAACCGGATCACCCTGAATCCTTCACGCTCAAGGAACGCCGTGCGCTCCGCATCCGCCGCCTGAGTAAACGCATGCGTGTCTCCGTCAACCTCAACGACCAGCATCACCTCAAGGCACAGGAAATCGACGACGTACCTGCCGATCGGCACCTGTCGCCGGAATTTCAGACCGCCGAGTTGGCGATTGCGGAGCCGCTGCCACAAATATCGCTCGGGCCCTGTCGCATTCCGACGCAAGCGCTGCGCAAGTCCAGACGATGTGCCGCCGATCCGCCTCGCATCCATCCCTCACCCTCCCGCCGCTTGGCGGCGGGCCCCTCCCTCTCCCGGTGGGAGAGGGTTTACTTATCGAGCGCGATGTCGGGCGCGTCCTCGGCCTTCATGCCGATGACATTGTAGCCCGCGTCGACATGGTGGATTTCGCCGGTCACGCCCGAGGCGAGGTCGGAAAGCAGATACAGGCCGGCGCCGCCGACATCCTCAATCGTGACGTTGCGGCGCAGCGGGCTGTTATACTCGTTCCACTTCATGATGTAGCGGAAGTCGCCGATGCCCGACGCGGCCAGCGTCTTGATCGGTCCGGCGGAGATGGCGTTGACGCGGATATTCTCCGGCCCCAAATCCATCGCCAGATATCTGACGCTGGCTTCCAGCGCGGCCTTGGCGACGCCCATGACGTTGTAGTGCGGCATGACCTTCTCGGC
>CAZJCT010000141.1:0-5614 GCA_964544675.1 uncultured Sphingobium sp. | reverse complement strand
AGGTGCTGGCCGACATCGCGATGCACGAAGGCGATGTCTTCAAGGGCATCGTCGCCCAGGCGAAGACGGCACTGCCCGCAGCCTGATCGAAACGACCCGCAAGGGATGAAGGGCGCCGGGGGCAACTCCGGCGCTTTTTTTGTGCCCGTTCGTCATTCCCGCGAAAGCGGGAATCCAGAGCCACAGGTGGTACGCCCGCCACTCTGGATTCCCGCTTTCGCGGGAATGACGTAGATTGAGCGAATGCAGCGCGCGTTCCTCCCCACGGTCTATATGCTGGCGAGCAAGCGGAACGGCACGCTCTACACAGGCGTGACCTCCAATTTGATCCAACGGCTACACCAGCACCGCACGGGCGAGACAAAAGGCTTCACCGCGGATTATTCCGTCCACCGCCTCATCTGGTACGAAACCGGCGCCTCGATGGAAGAGGCCATCCGTCGAGAGAAGCAGATCAAGAAATGGAATCGCCAGTGGAAGATCGACCTGATCGAGGCCACCAACCCGCAATGGCGCGACTTGGCGCTTGATCTCGGCTTCGATCCGCTGGATTAGCCACCCTCTCAACGTCATTCCCGCGAAAGCGGGAATCCAGAGCCGCAGGCCGTGTGCCATGTTCCCCTGGATTCCGGCTTTCGCGGGAATGACTATAGACAGGCACTCCATGACCGACCCAGCCACCCTGCAATCCACCCTCCTCGCCGACATCGCCGCCGCCGACGGCCTCGATGCGCTGGAGGCGATCCGCGTCGCCGCGCTGGGCAAGCAGGGCAGCGTGTCCGCTCTCCTCAAGACCATGGGCGCGATGAGCCCCGAGGAGCGGCTGGAGAAAGGCCCCGCCATCCACGCGCTTCGCGAGAGCGTCACCTCCGCCATCGCCGACCGCAAGGCCGCGCTCGAACAGGCGGCGCTCGACGCGCGGCTGGCGTCGGAGCGGGTCGACATGACGCTGCCCGCGCCCCCCTCCCCCGCCGGATCGATCCACCCGGTCAGCCAGGTGATGGACGAACTCGCGGAAATCTTCGCCGACCTGGGCTTCGCGGTCGCGACGGGGCCGGAGATCGAGGACGACTGGCACAATTTCTCCGCGCTCAACATCCCGGAGACGCATCCCGCGCGCGCAATGCACGACACCTTCTATTTCCCCGACAAGGACGCCGACGGGCGCGACATGCTGCTGCGCACGCACACCTCGCCCGTCCAGATCCGCACGATGACCGCGACCAAGCCGCCGATCCGCATCATCGCGCCGGGGCGCGTCTACCGCTCCGACAGCGACGCCACCCACACGCCGATGTTCCACCAGATCGAGGGGCTGGTGATCGACAAGGGCATCCATCTCGGTCACCTAAAATGGACGCTGCAGACCTTCCTCAAGGCGTTCTTCCAGCGCGACGACATCACGCTGCGCCTCAGGCCCAGCTATTTCCCCTTCACCGAGCCGTCGGTCGAGGTCGATGTCGGCTACACGCTGGAGAACGGCCAGCGCGTGATCGGCGGGTCGGGCGACGCGCCCGGCGGCGGCTGGATGGAGGTGCTGGGGTCGGGAATGGTCCACCGGCGGGTGATCGAGGCATGCGGCCTCGACCCCGACGTGTGGCAGGGCTTTGCCTTCGGCACCGGCGTCGACCGGCTGGCGATGCTCAAATATGGCATGAACGACCTGCGCGCCTTCTTTGACGGCGACCTGAGGTGGCTCCGGCACTATGGCTTCTCGGCGCTCGACGTACCGACGCTCAGCGGGGGCGTGGGGGCATGAGGCGTCCCATCTCCCGTTCGGTTCGAGCGAAGTCGAGAACCGCTCGCGTCACCGTGTCTCGACTTCAGCCTGTCCTGAGCGCCTGCCTTGGCGGGCAGTCGAAGGGCTCGACACGAACGGATGGAAATATCCAATGAAATTCACGCTCTCATGGCTGAAGGAGCATCTGGCGACCGATGCTAGCCTCGCCCAAATTCTGACCGCGCTCAACGACATCGGGCTCGAGGTCGAGGGGGTCGAGAACCCCGCCGAGCGGCTTGCTGGCTTCCGCGTCGCAAAGGTGTTGACCGCCGCCCCCCACCCGCAGGCGGACAAGCTGCAAGTGCTCACCGTCGATCCGGGCGACGGCCAGCCGCTGCAGGTCGTGTGCGGCGCGCCCAATGCGCGCGCGGGTCTGGTCGGCGTGTTCGGGACCGAGGGCGCGACCGTCCCCGCCAATGGCATGGTGCTTCGCAAGGCCGCCATTCGCGGCGTCGAATCGAACGGCATGATGTGCTCCGCGCGCGAGCTGGAACTCAGCGACGAGCATGAGGGCATTATCGAGCTGCCGCAGGACGCGCCCGTCGGCACGGCCTTTGCCGATTATGCGGGGCTCGACGACCCGATGATCGAAGTGTCGGTCACCCCCAACCGGCAGGACTGCATGGGCGTTCGCGGCATCGCGCGCGATCTGGCCGCCAAGGGGCTGGGCACGCTTCGCCCGCTGGCCGAGGTCTATCGCCTGCCCGCCGAGCCGCTGGCGACCGACGGCCCCGGCCCGGATGTGCGCACCGACGATCCGGAGGGCTGCCCCGCCTTCTTCGGCCAGGAGGTGCATGGGGTCACCAACGGCGCCGCCCCCGACTGGATGGCGCGCCGGCTCAAGGCGATCGGGCAGAAACCGATATCGACGCTCGTCGACATCACCAATTTCGTGATGATCGACCTCGGCCGGCCGCTTCACGTCTATGACAAGGCGAAGCTGTCGGGCGGCCTCGTCGCGCGGCGGGCGCGGGCGGGCGAGCAGGTGCTGGCGCTCAACGGCAAGACCTATGCGCTCGACGAGACGATGACCGTCATCGCCGACGACGCCCATGTCCACGACATCGGCGGCATCATGGGCGGCGAGGATTCGGGCGTCAGCGAGACGACAACCGACGTCGTCATCGAATGCGCCTGGTTCACCCCCGCCGCGATCGCGCGCACGGGGCAGGCGCTCGCGCTCACCTCCGACGCGCGCCAGCGGTTCGAGCGCGGTGTCGATCCCGCTTTCCTCGACGAAGGGCTAGCGATCGCGACCCGGCTGGTGGTCGCGCATTGCGGCGGCACGCCCAGCGGCGTCACGCGCAGCGGCGAGCCGCCGGTTGCGGCCAAAAGCTTCCGCTACGATCCCACGCTGTGCGACCGGCTGGGCGGCATCAACCTGCCCCATGCCGAGCAGAAGGCGATCCTCGAACGGCTGGGCTTCACGGTCGCGTCCGACTGGATGGTCACGGTACCGAGCTGGCGGCGCGACATCGACGGCCAGGCCGATCTGGTCGAGGAAGTGATCCGAATCCACGGGCTTGAGCATGTCGTGCCCGACCCGCTGCCGCGCGCGCCCGGCGTTGCGAAGCCGACCGCGACGCCCGAGCAACTCGTCGAGCGCAGAATCCGCCGCGCCGCCGCCGCGCGCGGCCTGAACGAGGCGGTCAACTGGTCGTTCATTTCGGAGAAGGACGCCGCGACCGTGGGCGGGGGCGTGTGGACTCTCGCCAATCCGATCAGCGAGGACCTGAAGGTCATGCGCCCCTCGCTGCTGCCCGGGCTGCTCTCCGCCGCGCGCCGCAATGCCGACCGGGGCGCAGACAGCATCCGGCTGTTCGAGATCGGCCGCCGCTATTTCCGGCGCGAGGACGGGTCGAGCGACGAGCGGCTGACGCTTGGCTTCGTGCTGGCGGTCGACAAGGCCCCGCGCGGCTGGGCGACCGGCAAGGCGCAGGGCTTCGACGCGTTCGACGCCAAGGGCGAAGCGCTTGCGCTTCTCGCCGCCGCCGGGGCACCCGCCGACAGGCTGCAGATGATGGGCGACGCCGGGACCAGCTATCATCCCGGCCAGTCGGGAACGCTCCGCCTCGGTCCCAAGACGGTGCTTGCCGCCTATGGCGTGCTCCACCCGACGCTGGCCAGGGCGTTCGACCTGACGGGCGCGGTGGTGGCGGGCGAGCTCTATCTCGACGCGATCCCGGTCAAGCGGCAGACGGGCTTCATGCGCCCGCGCTACGCGCCGCCCGCGCTTCAGGCGGTGACCCGCGACTTTGCCTTCCTTGTGCCCGCCGACCTTGAGGCCGACGCGCTGGTCCGCGCGGTACGCGGCGCCGACAAGGCAAACATCGTCGCGGCGCGCCTGTTCGACCTCTTCGTGGGCCAGGGGGTACCGGAAGGCCAGAAGAGCCTCGCCGTAGAGGTCACGCTGCAACCGGGCGACAAGAGCTATGACGAGGCGGCGCTCAAGGCGATCAGCGACGCGGTGGTCAAGGCCGCGACGAAGCTGGGGGCGACGCTGAGAGGGTAGGCGCTATCGATCAAGCGCGCGTTTGGGTTGCCGCCTCCAGCACCTGCCGAATGAAACGCTGATACGACATGCCCTGCTGCGCCGCCTTGGCCTTGACGGCTTGCAGCAGCTGCTCAGACAGTCGCATGTTCACCTGCCGGGACTTCGGCGCGAACTCGAAGCTGTGGGGCTTCATCGCGCTCAGATCATAGTCTGAGAGGTCGCTGTCCTCGACGAATTTTTCGGCGGCATCATCGCTGGTCAAATGGGGCAATGGCTTGTTCATGATGCTCGATCTCCTTGCGATGCATATACCGGGCGCTCACCGGGCGTATGTAGGTTCCGCCGTCTCTTTCGCGCAGCGTGAAGGCGACAAATACCGGCCTTGAGGCCCCACCTCTCCCAATCGCCAGATATCGGGTCTCCTGACTGGAGTGCCGAGGATCCGGCGCCAGATAGTGCGGATGCTTGAACACCGCCTCTATCTCCCCGAGCGTCACGCCGTGCTTTTGGCACTTGTCCCGGTTGCCCGCGTCCCAATCAAATCCGGCGACATGGGATGGCTCCATCGTCCTTTGCTATAGAATGTATATACGTTTGTCAACGTTGCATTCGCCTCACTCCAACCGGCACCGCCGCGCCGTTGCCAGCCCGCGCAGATAGCCGCGCCGCGCCAGACCCGCCTGGATCGCCGCGGCGAGCTTGCGGTCGGACGACGCGGCGCCGCTGATCTCGCGCACCAGCCCGCGAAAGGGGATCAGGGAATTGACGAGCATCTCGCCGCCCGCAGCCGCGATCTTGCCCGCCCGGTTCTCGTTCTTTTCGGCATCGGCGTCGAAATCGGGTCCAAGCGCCTCGTTCAGCGCGGCATAATCGGTGCGAAGCCCGGTGCAGCGCCGCGAAGGCGGCGGCGCATAGGGATCGTCAGCCGCCGTCACCAGAACCGCCGGAATTTCCTTCCTGGAGATGCCGATGTCGCGGACTGGCTGGGTCGCAATGTCGCCCGCCCTGTCCATGGTGTCGTCCCGCCGCTTCTCCTCGACGGGCGCACCGGGCGCACCAGCCGTCTGAGGTGCGGCGCGTTCGCCGCGCGAGGCGCAGGCCCCGCTCATGAGGGAAAGGATCAGGGCGCACATGGCCCGCCCGGTCTGGTTTCGCACTGTCATACCCCTTCTCCTTTGCGGCCGTTGCCGCTGGCCAAGGAGAAGACGCGCGGCTAAGGGCTTTGGCTCCCTTCCCGTCCGCATTGCATCGCACCACGCCGCCCATGACCCTGCCCGAACGCCGTACCTTCGCCATCATCTCGCATCCCGACGCGGGCAAGACCACGCTGACCGAGAAGC
>CAZJCT010000140.1:0-5693 GCA_964544675.1 uncultured Sphingobium sp. | reverse complement strand
ACGAGAAGCTGGTGTGACGCCGCGCCGAGCTGTCATAGGGGCTGATGCGGACGAGGCGATGAACGCCGCTCTCGGTCTTGGCATAGCCATAGGCGTTCTCGCCCTTGATCAGCAGGGTGGCGGACTTGATGCCCGCCTGCTCGCCGGCGTGATAATCGACCACCTCGACCTTGTAGCCGCGCCGCTCCGCCCAGCGCTGGTACATGCGCAGCAGCATTTCGGCCCAGTCCTGGCTTTCGGTGCCGCCGGCGCCCGCGTTGATCTGGAGATAGGTATCGTAGCTGTCCGCCTCGCCGGCCAGCAACGCGGTGATCTTGGCCTTGTCGGCGCGTTCGGCCAGCGCCGAGAGGCCCGCAAGAGCCTCGCTCGCCATGTCCTCGTCGCCTTCCGCGTCGGCCATTTCGAGCAGCTCGACGGTGTCGTTCATTTCCGTCTCGATGGCGCGCGTGGAGCCGATCGCGGTGTCGAGCCGGGTGCGCTCGCGCATGACGTCCTGCGCCTGCTTCTGATTGTCCCACAGCGTGGGATCCTCGACGCGTGCGTTCAGCTCGTCCAGCCGGCGCAGCGCACGGTCCCAGTCGAGGAAGCGGCGCAGCAGCGAAAGCGCGGACGAAATGCGGTCGACATGGGCTTGCGCTTCGGCGCGCATCGTCAGTTCTCCAGAAGTCCTCAGTGCTGGCAGTCATCCCCGCGAAGGCGGGGATCCAGAGACGGGGGCGTTAACGCGAGTGGCCCTGGATCCCCGCCTTCGCGGGGATGACGATGGCTTGATGCGATAGCGCCTTGGGTCGGTTTGTCCAATAGGGCCTCAATAGATCCCGCCCTGATCGCCCGCGAAGTCGCGCTGCGTTTGCTGCGCCCGTCGCCCGCCGCCGCCCTGCACGGCTTTCTCCGGCTTGATCTCATCAGCGCGGATCGTCCGCCGGGGTTCGGTCTCGGGCTTGAAGGCTTCCCAGATGACGGCCGCCTTGGCGGCGGTGTCGACCGGCCAGTTGCCATAGACGCGGCGGCCCGACACGCGGTCGATGCGGATCATGCGGATGCCCGGCGGCGCCACGAACGGCGTCTTAGGCATTTTCTCGAGGATCGGCTTCATCGCCTCCTTCCAGATCGGCGCGGCGATGCGGCCGCCCTGGGCATAGCCCCCCAGGCTGCGTGGCTTGTCGTAGCCCAGATAGACGGCAGCGACGATGTCGGGCGATCCGCCCGCGAACCAGACGTTGGTCGGGCCGGATGTCGTGCCGGTCTTGCCGAACAGCGGCCGGTCGAGATCCGCCAGAACGGTCGCGGTGCCGCGCGTGATGACGCCCTCGGTGATATGGACCATCTGGAACGCGGTGCGCGCGTCCATCGCCTGTCCGCCCTGGTGCGCGAAGCGGGGCATGGCCTTGCCGTTCCAGTCAGGCGCGTTGCAGCCCCGGCACGCAAGCCAGTCCTTGGGCCAGATGACCCGCCCGTTGCGATCCTGGACGAAGTCCATCGGCCGGGCGACCAGCCGCTTGCCGTTGTTGGCGAGGATCGCATAGGCGTTGGTCAGGCGCTCCACCGTCGTCTCGCCAGCGCCCAGGGCGAAGGCCAGATAGGGCGGATAGTCGCCGAGACCCACCTGCTTGATGAGGCGGTTGACCCGCTCCATCCCTGTCTGCGAAGCGGTGCGGACGGTCATCAGGTTCCGCGACTGCTCGATACCCCAGCGCATGGTGCGCGGGCCTGCGCCGCCGCCACTGAAGTTGCGGAAGCATTTCTGGCCGAGCGAGGCCGACTGATAAACGCAGAAGGGCCCGTCGACGATGATCGACGCGGGCGTCATCCCGAAATCGAGCGCGGCGGAATAGACGAACGGCTTGATGGTCGAACCCGGCTGCCGCATCGCCTGGGTGACGCGGTTGTAGGACGACAGCCGCGAATCGAATCCGCCCTGCATCGCGTAAACGCGGCCGTGATGCACATCCTCGATCATCATGCCGCCCGACACTTCGGGCACGTTGCGAAGCGCGTAGCTGTCGCCGCCCGCCGGACGCACCACGATCATGTCGCCCGGCTTCATTGCGTCGAAGGCGGGAATGCCCAGGCGGCGATAGGCAAGCTGCGCATTCGATGCGGGCAGGGTGCCGGTGCGCCCGCCAGGCAGGCCGATCTGCGCGGTTCCGCCCGATTTCGACAGGACCACGGCGATGGTCCAGTCCTCATAATCGACGCCCTTGTTGCTGACCGCCAGTTCGGACGTCCAGTTGTCGACATTGTCGATCGTGGCGACCGGACCCGACCAGCCCTTGCCGGCGTCGTAGCGGAGCAGTCCCTTGCGAAGCGCACTCGCCGCCTGTTCCTGCATGAACGGGTCGAGCGGCGTGCGCACCCAAAGCCCGCCCGCATAGACGCTGTTCGGCCCATCCTCGGCGGTTTCGCCGAACTGGTCCATCAGCCGCCGACGGACCTCCTCCATATAGTAACCGCCGATGCGCTCGAACCCGGACGATTGCTGGCGAACGGTGCCGAGCGGCCGGGCCTGCGCCGCGGCGACCTGCGCGGCGCTGATGTAGCCGTTGCGCGCCATCTCGGCGAGTGCCCAGTTGCGGCGTTCGAGGGCCCGCGCCAGGCCGCTCTCGCTTTCCGGGCGGTAATTGGCAGGCCCCTTTGGCAGGATCGCCAGATAGGCCATCTCGTGAAGCGCCAGGTCGCCGACATCCTTGTCGAAATAGGCGCGCGCCGCCGCCTGGACGCCATAGGCATTGCGGCCGAGAAAGATCTGGTTGAGGTACAGTTCGAGGATCTGCTGCTTGGTCAGCACATCCTCCATGCGCCACGCCAGGATCATCTCCTTGACCTTGCGCGTCGGCGAATAGGCATCGCCGATCAGCAGGTTCTTGGCCACCTGCTGGGTGATGGTGGAGCCGCCCTTGGCGCGCTCGCCGCTGCCCAGCTTGCTCACATAGTCGAACACCGCGCCCGCGAAGCCCGGAAAGTCGACGCCATGATGCTCGAAGAAGGTCTTGTCTTCCGCCGACAGATAGGCGGCGATCAGCATCGGCGGGAAATCGGCATATTGCAGCTGGACGCGCCGTTCGCGCGCATAGCTGTGGATCGGCTCGCCGTTGATGTCGCGGACCACCGTGGGCAGCGGCGGCTGATAGGTCAGCAGCGTCTTGGCATCGGGCAGGTCGCGCGCGAAGACCACCCAGAACAGGGCGATGCCCGCCACCAGCGCGCCGAGTGCGTAGACCAGCCAACGCACGGCACGGCGGCTCCACAGATCGTGGAGTCGTCCCCTTCCGCCAGAGCCATTGAGCTTTAGTCGAAAACGTTGTTGCGTGTTTGCCGCTTCGGCCATGGGGGGCGTGTAGACCATTTTCGAGGGCGGAGGGAACGGCTTTTGTGCGTCAGCGCTCAGCGGTCCGCTTCGCGAAGTAGACGCGGATCGCGCGCGCGACCCCCTCCGCGATGCGGCGCTGCCCGGCGCGGCTGGCCAGCATCCGCGCGTCATCGGCATTGCTGATATAGCCGGTTTCGAGGAGCACGGAGGGTATGTCGGGCGCCTTCAGCACGACGAGCGAAGCGAAATGGCGTGCCGGCCGCTGGAAGCGTACTCGGGCGCCCGCCTCGCGCTCGAGTATCTCGGCAAAGCGGACGGACTCCTCCATCGTGCCCCGCCGGGTCAGGTCGATCAGGATCGACGACACGCTCGACGGCGCGCGCGACAGATCGACACCGTTGATGATGTCGGACCGGTTCTCGCGCGCCGCCAGCCGCGCCGCCTCGCGCGTGGAGGCGACCTCGGACAGCGTGTAGATGCTCGCCCCGCGCGCTTCCTCATTGGGCGCCGCGTCGGCGTGGATCGACAGGAACAGGTCGGCGCCCAGTCGCCGGGCGATGCCATAGCGTTCCTGAAGCGCAAGATAGCGGTCGCCCGAGCGGGTCAGCGCGACGCGCACGCGGCCGCCGGCAACCAGTTCGTCGCGAAGCGCGCGGGCGATGCCCAGCGTCACGTCCTTCTCGCGCCAGCCCCGCGCGGCGTTGACCGCGCCGGGATCGTGACCGCCATGGCCGGGATCGATGACGACCAGCGGGCGGTCGTCATCGCGCGGCCCCTCGACCGGCGGGAGGGCGATCCCCGGTTCTGCGTCGGGAATGGGGATGGAGATGCTGGGCCCGCTCGCCGCCGCGTCGGCGGTGGGCGAGAGCAGGGCGGGGGCATGCTGCTGAACCGCGATGAGCGCCAGAAATGCAGCAATCATGCTTTGTGCTGGCTCCGGGCCGGGACCCGCCTATCGGGGCGAAGACGGTTTGATCAGGATCATTGCGGACTGTTATTGCCCGTTGCTCGCCAGCGCAATGGCTGCTAGCGAATAGGGCACGGGCCATAATCCATTAACCATTTGCTGTGCATGGGTTGGCCGGTACACATGTTCGCCCGCCAGCGGGTCGAACCCACCAGGTTGATGCTGCATGAGTTTTCCGTCTTCCGTCCGCAGGCACGCTTTTGAGCGTGCTGGGGCATGGATGAACGGCTTCATGACCGGCGAAAGCGCCGACCGCGCTCCTGCAGCAAGACACACGACATATCTGTCATCATCCTGGACGCGCTCGTCGCAAACGGCCGATAGGGCCGTCGGCGCGGTGCGTCCGGCAAACAATAGCGGGCGCGCGGAACGGGCGCGATCTCTTCCGCCGTCCGCCCGGAGATACATAAATGGCACTGAAAATGTTGGTCGATGCGCGCCACCGGGAGGAAACCCGGGTCGCCGTCGTCAAGGGCAATCGGATTGAGGAGTTCGATTTCGAGTCCGCCGAGCACAAGCAGCTCAAGGGAAATATCTATCTCGCCAAGGTAACGCGGGTCGAACCGTCGCTTCAGGCGGCGTTCGTCGATTATGGCGGCAACCGCCACGGCTTCCTGGCCTTTTCCGAAATCCACCCCGACTATTACCAGATCCCGCAGCAGGACCGAGAGGCGCTGCTGGCCGAGGAGGCCGAGCATGCCGCCGAAGAGGCCGCGCTGCGCGCCGAGGTCGAGGATGACGAGGAGGATCATGCCGACGGCGTTGACGGCACGGTCGAGGAGGTCGAACGCCCTGTCCATGACGAGGATGAGGACGAGAACAGTGGCGAGGCTTCGGGCGACGACGAGGAGGGTGCCGGAGCGCGCAGGGGCCAGCGCGGTCGCCGCCAGAACAAGAGCGAGGCCGCTGCCGACGAGGTCCGCCGCAAGCGCATGGCGCTGCGTCGCCGCTACAAGATCCAGGACGTCATCCGCCGCCGCCAGGTGCTGCTGGTCCAGGTCGTCAAGGAAGAACGCGGCAACAAGGGCGCTGCGCTCAGCACCTATCTGAGCCTCGCCGGCCGCTATTGCGTGCTCATGCCGAACACCAGCCACGGCGGGGGCATCAGCCGCAAGATCAACAACAATGCCGATCGCAAGCGGCTGAAGTCGATCATCGCCGACATGGACCTTCCCGCGACGATGGGCTGCATCGTCCGCACCGCCGGGCTTCAGCGCACCAAGACCGAGATCCGCCGCGACTTCGACTATCTGGCGCGGCTGTGGGACGAGATTCGCGAGAAGACCCTGAAGGCCACCGCGCCCGAGCTGATCCACGACGACAGCGACCTCATCAAGCGCGCCATCCGCGACATCTATCATCGCGAGATCGAGGAAGTCGTGGTCGAGGGCGAGGAGGGATACCGCGCCGCCAAGG
>CAZJCT010000139.1:0-5799 GCA_964544675.1 uncultured Sphingobium sp. | reverse complement strand
CGATCTGTCGGACGTCATGTTCGTGACGACCGCCAACTCGCTCAACCTGCCCCAGCCGCTGCTCGACCGCATGGAGATCATCCGGCTAGAGGGCTACACCGAGGACGAAAAGGTCGAGATCGGGATCCGCCATCTGATCCCGAAGCAGATCGACGCGCACGGCCTGAAGGACGGCGAGTTCGCGGTGGAGGAAGAGGCGCTTCGCGACCTCATCCGCTACTACACGCGCGAAGCCGGTGTCCGCACGCTGGAGCGCGAGATCGCCCGGCTGGCGCGCAAGGCGCTTCGCCAGATCGTCGAGGGCAAGGTCGAGAGCGTCACCGTGACGCCTGACAACCTTGCCGACTTCGCGGGCGTCCGCAAGTTCCGCCATGGCGTGAGCGAGGAAGAGCATCAGATCGGCGCGGTAACCGGGCTCGCCTGGACCGAAGTGGGCGGCGAACTGCTGACCATTGAATCGGTCACCGTTCCCGGCAAGGGCCAGGTCAAGACCACGGGCAAGCTGGGCGAGGTGATGACCGAGTCGATCCAGGCGGCCTTCTCCTACGTCAGGGCGCGCTCGCCGGCCTATGGTATCAAGCCCAGCATCTTCCAGCGCAAGGACATCCACATCCACCTGCCCGAGGGTGCGGTTCCCAAGGACGGGCCGTCGGCGGGCATCGGCATGGTGACGTCGATCGTCAGCACGCTCACGGGGATACCCGTTCACAAGGATGTCGCGATGACGGGCGAGGTGACCCTTCGTGGTCGCGTCCTGCCCATCGGGGGCCTGAAGGAAAAGCTGCTCGCCGCGCTCCGTGGCGGTATCAAGACCGTGCTGATCCCGGCGGAGAACGAGAAGGACCTCGCCGAGATCCCCGCCAATGTGAAGGAAGGGCTGGAGATCATCGCGGTCGCCCATGTCGACGAGGTGCTGGCGCGCGCCCTGGTTGCGCCGCTGTCGCCGATCGACTGGTCGGAAGCGGATGATCTCGCTGCTCAGCCGAACATTGCGGGAACATCGGACGGCGAAACGCATATCCGGCACTGACAGGGCGGTATCGGGCGGGGCGGGTAGCCAGATAATTGACCCGAACCGCCCGGATTTGCGCGGATTTTCTTTGACTCACATCTAAAGCTGCGCCTTATTAACCGCCCTCACAGAGCGATTCCCGATCAGCACTAATAATCAGGGGGTTCCCAAGGCATGAATAAACAAGACCTTATAAGCTCGGTCGCAGACTCCAGCGGCCTCAGCAAGTCGGATGCAGGCAAGGCGGTGGAAGCGGTTTTCGAGTCGATCACGGGCGCGCTCAAAAAGGGTGACGAAGTCCGCCTGGTCGGTTTCGGCACTTTCACCGTTTCCAAGCGCAAGGCATCGACCGGTCGCAACCCGCGCACCGGCGAGACGATGGAGATCAAGGCATCGACCCAGCCCAAGTTCAAGGCTGGCAAGGGTCTGAAAGACGCCTGCAACTGATAGAGACGAGGGGATGTGGGGCGGAGAAATCCGCCCCATCCTTTTTGCTTTGCGAGATATCTGCGGAATACGGGCGGGGCGGCTGGCAACGCGCAATGCATGGCCAGATCACTCTTGACGCGCGACATTCCCGCACCCTATGTGCCGCGCTCTGACGCGTACGCGCAGCGATGGCGACCGTAGCTCAGTTGGTTAGAGCGCTGGTTTGTGGTACCAGAGGTCGCGGGTTCGGATCCCGTCGGTCGCCCCATCGCATTCAGAATTTCTGCCGCCGTCACAGGGCGACGGCCTTGCTCCACGTCGAATGGCCGGGAACGATCCGATGAATTCGCTTTGGTCGTTGGCCGACTATGATGCGCATGAGGGCGTTCATTTCTTCGAGGACCGCGCCAGCGGCCTCCGCGCGATCATCGCGATCCATTCCACCCATCTCGGACCCGGCGCCGGCGGCGCGCGCTTTCGCCACTATGAGGCGGAGAGCGACGCGCTGAACGATGCGCTGCGCCTGTCGCGGGGCATGAGCTACAAGAACGCCATGGCGGGTTTGCCCATGGGCGGCGGCAAGGCGGTGATCCTCGCCCCGCCGTCGGGTGCCAAGACCCCCGCGCTGCTCCGGGCGCTGGGCAAGGCGATCGACAGCCTCGGCGGTCGGTACATCACGGCCGAGGATGTCGGCATGAGCGAAGCCGACATGGTGACGATCGCCGAGCGCACCGCCTATGTCTCGGGGCTTCCCGTGGCCACCGGGGAAGCGGGGGGCGATCCCGGGCCCTTTACCGCGCATGGCGTCTATCTGGGAGTCAGGGCGGCTGCGGCACGCGCGCTTGGTGCCGACAGCATGGCGGGCGTTCGCGTCGCGATCCAGGGCGTCGGCAGCGTCGGGGGCGGGCTGGCGCGGTTACTGGCCGCCGATGGCGCGCACCTGATCCTCGCCGACCGCGACGCCGGCAAGGCCGCGCGGCTGGCGGAGGAGCTGGGCGCGACCGTCGGCGATCCCGACACCATCCACGCGCAGGACGTCGATCTGTTCAGCCCCAATGCGCTCGGCGCGATCCTCAACGAGCGCAGCATCGGCGAGATCAGCGCGAAGGTCGTCGCGGGCGGCGCAAACAACCAGCTTGCCACGCCCGACGACGCGCGCCGCGTCGCCGAGCGCGGCATCCTCTACGCCCCCGATTATGTCATCAACGCAGGTGGCATCATCAATGTGGCGCGCGCTTATGTGCAGCCTGTCACGCGCGAGGAGGTCATGGCCGACATCGCGCGAATCCCAGCGCGGCTGGACGACATCTGGGCCGAGAGCGAGCGGACGGGCAACCCGCCATCCGACGTCGCCGACGCCATGGCGCGCAGGCTGATCGGCCGCGCGTGACGCCGGGCGTCGTCGCCTCTATAGGGGGCGGATGACCGACAACCGCGATACCGGCCTTGTGCTGAACCCCAAATATGACGCGGCGGGCCTTGTCACCGCCGTCGCCAGCGATGCCGACAGCGGCGAGATGCTGATGCTCGCGCATATGAACGACGAGGCGCTCCGCCTGACGCTCGAGACGGGCCTTGCCCATTTCTGGTCGCGCAGCCGGGGCAGGCTTTGGAAAAAGGGTGAGACGTCGGGCCATGTCCTTCGCGTTGAGGATGTCCGCATCGACTGCGATCAGGACGCGCTGTGGCTGATCGTCCGGCCGGAGGGGCCGGCCTGCCACACCGGGCGGCGGAGCTGTTTCTATCGCCGCGTCACGCCCGACGGGCTTGCGCCGATCGACGGCGAGGCATGCTGAGGCATTGCCGCGAATCCTTCTCCTCGCTGCCGCCGCTGCCTTGCTCGCCTCCTGCGGGCCGGGTGCGCCGGACAATGAAGCCGCCCCGCCGGACCAGGCCGATCCCATGGCCAATGTCGCCAGTCGTCTCGATGCGCTCGCGGCGGAAGAAGGCGTGATTCCCGATGGCGGCGACCGTTCGCCCGAGGGCGGCTATGGCCGGACCTATGCCGGGGGCCGCGACCGGCTCTGCCTCGTCGAGGACGGGGCGGGCGGCTATCGCTTCGCGGTCGAGGTTCGCATCGGCCAGGACCAGGGCTGCCGGGGCGAGGGCGAAGCGCAGCTCGACGGCGGCGGGCAACTGCGCCTGACCTTCGACGACGCCACCTGCCGGATCGAAGCCCGTTACGAGGGCGACCGTCTGGTCCTCCCCGGCCGCGTCGATGAAAGCTGCGCCCGCCTCTGCTCCCGCCGCGGCTCGCTCGCCGGCGTCACCTTCCCCCGCATCGGCGACGGCCGCGCCATGGCATCGAGCATGACCGACAGTATGGACGAAGTGCTGTGTCCCTGAGGTGCTAGCAGGGCGTTCAAACGCGCGTCGGCATTTTCAGGACAAGGTCGGGATAGCGCGTAAGCCACTGCTTTGACGATACGCGCTCGACGAAGATGGGGAGCTTCTCCGATAAGAATTGCGCTGTCGGCCGCAGGATAAGGGCAAACAGGTCCTCAAGGCCGAGCGGGGCATTGATCTCGATATCTCCCCCATGGCCGATCCGTGCTGCAACCGCTGTGGCAGTTTCCGGCCAATGCCGCATGGCATCGCTGACGGAAGAGTAGGGCGCATCACCGTTGCGCAGGTGCATGCGTGCCTGATTTTTCACAGACCATTTCCCGCTGGGTACGACCGTCTTCAGGCCTGCCTCTATCGCGCGATCCTGAACGCTGGTTGCGGCGGCATCAAACCATAGAACGTCGACGTCACCTGTCGGTTGGGCGACCTTCCGACCGTGAAGATGGTCCCACACCGCGTCGCGAACGAAGCCCGCACCGATCCAGCAGTCGGGTAGGCCCAACGCTGCCACTGCGGCGAGCGCCTCACAGCGTCGCGCATCTCGTGCGAGAATGGCTTGGAGGTCGGCTATTCGATCCACGCCGCGAGAGGCCCCTTGTTTTATCTGAAGGCATTACGCAATCGGGTCATGTCCCCGGCGTCCGATCCCGCATGCAACTCGCCGACGGCAGCCCGGCAAACTCGCGGCAATTGAAGAGCGAGCGTTCGACCCCGCTCTGGGCGGAGCGCAGATAGGCGTAGCTCATGCTCTGCAGCATGTCGGGCGGCACGGGGAAGCGGTTAGGCGTGTCGGCGGCGCGGCTCCAGCCGAGGAGGCGGCATTCGGCGCGGCCGTTGCAGATGCGCCTCGCCAGAGCCTCCAGAGCGCCGGGGTCGGCCGATGCGTCGAGCAGCATCAGGAAGGCGTTGCCGGCCGAATTGACGCCCGTCAGGCGCGCGGGGCCGAAGCGCTCGCCGATCTGCGCGGTGCCCAGCGCCAGCGTCCGGCCGCCAAGGTCGGAGAAATCGGGCGGCGCATAGGTCCGCTCGCCGTCCGGGGCGCTGGCGGTCATCGGCGCGGACCGATGCGCGGGCGAGAGGAAGGCGAGCTTTGCGACTTCCGGCTCCGCGCCGCCCTGCGTCCCGCGAAAGGCGGGCGGGGTGCCCCAATAGCCCTTCCAGCGGAAGAACAAATGGGTATCGACCGCTGTGATCTTGTCGAGCGACGCGCTCCAATAGGGCACCACCCAGTCGGTATGATAATGGGTGGCGTGGCCGACGCGCGCGTCGGTCGATCCGCCCAGCATCCGTTCCGCCAGATCGCGGGCGCGGGCCCAAGCGGCGGCGGCGGGCGTGCGGGCCAATGCGCCGTCGCAGGTGAAGGTGAACTGGCAACCGGTGGCGCGCTCCGCCCCTTGGAAGACGACCCCGCAGATTGTCTTGGGAAAGGCGGGATGGCGCAGGCGGTTGATGACGACCTGCGCGACCGCCGTCTGCCCCGTTGGATCGTCGCCGGCCTCGTAAAGCTGCGCGGCGGCGAGGCAGTCGACCGCGCGCGCCCTCGACGCCGCATCGCCGTCGAAGCGGAACGGCCGGGCGGCGGGATTGGGCGCGGTGGAGAAAGGCACCGCCGCGTTGATCTCGCGCGCGGTTTCGGGCGCGACTTCGAGAACCTTCATCGGCTCGACCGGCGGCGGGGGGACGTCCGGGCGAGCGGGGGACGGCACGTCCTGCACGACGCCGATGCCTTGCGCAGGCAGGGGCGCCAGCCGCGATCCGCTGACCCAGGCGAGCAGGGCAGGCAGGCCGATCAGGATCAACGCCCAGACGGGCAGCGCCCACCAGCGCGCGGCGGGCGCCTTCGCGATACCGGACTCCATCGATCCTATTCGGGCAGGAAGTCGGGGACCGACAGATAGCGCTCGCCGGTGTCATAGTTGAAGCCGAGCACGCGCGCGCCGGGCGCGAGCTCGGGCAGCTTCTGCGCGATGGCGGCAAGCGTGGCGCCCGACGATATGCCGACCAGCATGCCT
>CAZJCT010000138.1:0-5807 GCA_964544675.1 uncultured Sphingobium sp. | reverse complement strand
CTGTGTTGACATCGCAGGGGTCGCAAGTTCAATCCTTGCCACGCCCACCATTAAAGCCCCGCAGCAATGCGGGGCTTTTTGCTTGATGCGAACGGAGCCCGCCATGGCCGCAACGCTCGACGACATCCGCGCCGATTATGAATTTCTCGATGCAGACGAGCGCTACCGGCTGCTGATCGACCTCGGCCGCGCGCTGGAGCCGATGCCCGATGCGCTCAAGACCGACGCGACGCTGGTGCGCGGCTGTTCGGCGGCGGTGTGGGTCTATCCGACCCGGCTGGAGGACGGACGGCTTCACTTCCTCGCCGACAGCAATGCCGCGATCACCAAGGGGATCATCGCGCTGGTGCTGCTGACGGTGCAGGACCGCCCGCCGCAGGACGTGGCGAGCGCCGACATAGAGGGCGCGCTGGCGCCGTTCGACCTCAGGAACCAGCTGTCGTCCAACCGGACGCAGGGCATTCCCAACATGATCGCGCTGATCCGCGAAACGGCGGCGCGTCAGGCCTGAGAAGGCCTGCCGCCGGTATCAGTCCCCGACCCAGTCGCGGCTGGGAATGCCCATGGCGTAGAGGATGGCGGTCAGGTCGCCATGATCGACGGCCATGTCGGCAGCCTCGCGCGCCTTGGGCTTGGCATGATAGGCGACGCCAAGGCCGGCGGAGGTGATCATCGGTATGTCGTTCGCCCCGTCGCCGATCGCCACCGTCTCCGTGATGTCGATTTCCATCCGCGCGACCTGCGCGATCAGCTCGCGCCGCTTGCGCTCCGCATCGACGATCGGCTCGCGCACGGTCCCCGCCAGCCTGCCATCGGTGATGTCGAGGACATTGGCCACCGCGCGGTTGAAGCCGATTTCCACCGCGACCGGATCGGCGAAGCGCGTGAATCCGCCCGACACGAGCACCGCATGACCTCCGCGCGCACGGAAGGTCCGCACCAGCCGTCGCGCGCCGGGTGTCAAGCGCACCCGCTCCTCACGGCAGCGGTCGATCACCGAATCGTCCAGATCCTTGAGCAAGGCGACGCGCGCGACAAGCGCTGCGGCGAAATCCAGCTCGCCGCGCATCGCCCGCTCGGTCACCTCAGCGACCTCGGCCTTGATCCCCGCATAATCCGCAAGCTCGTCGATGCACTCGACGGTGATCATGGTCGAATCCATGTCGGCGATCAGCAGGCGGCGTTCGCGGTCCGACTGGCGCTGGACGACGTGATCGACACCGAGCGCCAGGTCGGCGATCGCGCGGCGCGCGGCGTCCGCCTCGGCACCGAAGGCGATATCGGCGGCGATGCCCTCGTCGATCCAGCGCGGCTCCTCCGGCGCGCAGCCCAGCGCCGAGAGCGCCGCGACCACGGCCTCAATGGTGTCATGACGAAGCTGGTCCTTGGCGATAAGGGTGGCGACGAACATGGCGGATGAACTTTCTTTTCCAAACCGGGACAAGGACGGCGGCGGGCTGCCGGCGGTCGCGCTTATCGCCGGACCGACCGCGAGCGGCAAGAGCGCATTGGCGCTGCGGGTGGCGGAACGCTCGGGCGCTGTCGTCATCAATGCCGACGCCAGCCAGGTGTATCGCGACCTGTCGGTCCTGACCGCACGGCCAGGCGCCGAAGACCTCGCCCGCGCGGAGCACCGGCTGTTCGGTCATGTCGATGGCGCCGAGGCCTGCACCGCCGCACGCTGGGCCACCGAGGCGAAGGCCGAGATCGGCGCCGCTCATGATGCCGGGCGGCTGCCGGTGCTGGTCGGCGGCACTGGCCTTTACATCCGCACGCTCCTCGACGGTATCGCGCCCGTGCCCGATATCGACCCGGCGATCAGGACCGCAGTGCGTGCCCTGCCCGTCGCTGCCGCCTACGGCGCGCTCTCGGTCGAGGACGGCGAAGCGGCGCGTCGGCTCAATCCGGGCGACACGACGCGCGTCGCGCGGGCGCTCGAGGTGGTTCGCTCGACCGGTCGTCCCCTGTCGGAATGGCAGCGCGAGCGGCGCGGCGGCATAGGCGACCGCATCACGCTTCGGCCCGTCATCCTGCTGCCCGACCGCGACTGGCTGATCGAGCGGTGCGAGCGGCGCTTTCACATGATGCTCGACGCCGGCGTGGTCGAGGAGGTGGCGGCGCTGCTGGCGCGGAACCTGTCGCCCGAGCTTCCGGTGATGAACGCCATCGGCGTGCCGCCGATCGCGGCATGGCTGCGCGGCGACATCCCTCGCGATGCGATGATCGAGCGCGCGGTGATCGACACGCGCCGTTATGCCAAGCGCCAGTACACCTGGTTCCGCAACCAGCCACCGGCCGGCTGGCCACGCATCACGACGAACGAAAATGAGAAAGACGACCCCGCCGCTGTAATAAAGTTACTCATTTAGCGTTTGACTTGGCATTTTGTTTCGCATAGGTGCCCCGCTTGCCAAGGCGGCGGGATGGTGTACCTCTCCGCGTCTGTTAACGGGAGAATCAACGTGGCCGAACTCAGCGGCGCGAACATATTGTTGCAATCGCTCATCGACCTGGGTGTCGATACGGTGTTCGGCTATCCGGGCGGCGCGGTTCTTCCGATCTACGACGTCATCTACAACCACCCCTCGATCAAGCACATCCTCGTCCGTCACGAACAGGGCGCGACGCATATGGCGGAGGGCTATGCCCGCTCGACCGGCAAGCCGGGCGTCGTCCTGGTGACGTCGGGTCCGGGAGCGACCAACGCCATCACCGGCATCACCGATGCGCTGATGGATTCGATCCCGATGATCGTCATCACCGGGCAGGTCGCCACGCACCTCATCGGCACCGACGCCTTTCAGGAGGCGGACACGGTCGGGCTGACGCGGCACTGCACCAAGCACAATTATCTGGTGAAGAAGCCGGGTGACCTCGCGCGTGTGGTCCACGAGGCCTTTCATATCGCAACGTCCGGCCGGCCCGGCCCGGTGGTCATCGACATCCCGAAGGATGTCCAGGTCGCGACCGCCGAATATGCGCGGCCCGAGGCGGTGACGCACCAAAGCTACCGCCCGCAAAGGGACGCCGACACCGCCGCGATCGAGGCGGCCGCGGACATGATCCTGGCCGCTGAACGGCCGATCCTCTACACTGGCGGCGGCGTCATCAACAGCGGCCCGCAGGCGAGCGCCGAGTTGCGCAAGCTCGCCGAACGCATCGGCGCGCCGGTGACCTCCACCCTGATGGGCCTCGGCGCTTTCCCCGCATCCTCGCGGCAATGGCTGGGCATGCTGGGCATGCACGGCACGTTCGAGTCCAACATGGCGATGAACAAGGCGGACCTGATCGTCAATCTCGGCGCGCGGTTCGACGACCGCGTGACGGGCCGGCTCGACGCCTTCTCCCCCACGTCGAAGAAGATCCATATCGACATCGACCGCAGCTCGCTCAACAAGACTGTGGCGGTCGACCTGCCGATCGTCGCCGACGTCGGCCCTGCGCTTGCCGCGCTCAATGCGGCGCTCGACAAGCGCGAGCGGTCGCGCGCCGACCTGGGCGAATGGTGGGCGCGGATCGAGGGCTGGCGCGCGCGCCGCTGCCTCGACTATCCCGAAGGCGGCACGGAGATCATGCCGCAGCGCGCGATCGCGGACCTGTACGCCGCCACGCGGGCCAGCGGGCGCGACACCATCATCACGACCGAAGTCGGCCAGCACCAGATGTGGGCGGCACAGCATTTCGGGTTCGAGGCACCCAACAAATGGCTGACGAGCGGCGGTCTCGGCACCATGGGCTATGGCTTTCCCGCCGCAATCGGCGCGCAGATCGGCAATCCCGACAGCCTGGTGATCTGCGTCGCGGGCGATGCGTCGATCCAGATGAACATCCAGGAGCTGGGCACCGCCACGCAATATCGCCTGCCGGTCAAGATCTTCATCCTGAACAATGAATATATGGGCATGGTCCGCCAGTGGCAGGAACTGACCTATGAGAGCCGCTATTCCAACAGCTACTCCGACAGCCTGCCCGACTTCGTCAAGCTGGCGGAGGCCTATGGCTGGACCGGCATCAGGATCGAGGGGCCGCAGGAGCTTGCGGCCGGGATCGAGCAGATGATCGCAACCCCGGGCCCGGTGATGGTCGACTGCCGCGTCGCGAAGCTGTCCAACTGCTTCCCGATGATTCCCAGCGGCGCCGCGCACACCGACATGCTGCTCGACCCCAGCCAGGTGTCGGGAACGATGGACGACGAGGCAAAGGCGCTGGTCTGATGGCCGATCCGCTTCGCCTCAGGATCCACGTCAGCGAGCCGTTCGATTTCGAGCGGGAGAATGACAGCGCCGACCTGTTCGGATGCACGGTCGATCATGACGGCGACGCGGACGAGTGGGAGGTGGAGCTGGAGGCCGGCTTCACCTTCAACGAAAGCGATTATGACGCGGTCCTGATCGGCCCCCGCTATGTCGGGGAACATCTGGACAGGGTCCTGAACAGCATATTGGGCGTGCCGGTGCGGATCGCGCATCGCACCTCGCATGGCTGGCACTACGCGCTCGCGGGCATGATCTCGCTCGCGCCGCCGCCAGCCGACCAAGACCAGCAGAATTGAAGGGGCATCGGCAGCAATGCATATCCGGGAGGAAGAGAGCGAACGGCACGTCCTGTCGCTCACCGTCACCAACGAGGCGGGCATATTGGCGCGAATCGCGGGCCTGTTCACCGCGCGCGGCTATAATATCGACAGCCTGACCGTCGCCGACATCAGCGAGGATCACAGCGTCAGCCGCATCACGATCGTGACAAAGGGCCCGCCGCACGTGATCGACCAGATCATCGCGCAACTCGACCGGCTGGTGCCCGTCCACCGTGTCGTCGACCTCACCGACACCGGTCCTTTTGTCGAGCGCGAACTGGCGCTGGTGAAGGTTGCCGGCACGGGCGAGCACCGGATCGAGGCGTTGCGCCTCGCCGACGTGTTCCGCGCCAAGGTGGTCGACACAACCATCGAGAGCTTCATCTTCGAGATCACCGGCCCCAGCGAGAAGATCGACACCTTCGTCGACCTGATGCGCCAGATCGGCCTCGTCGAGGTTGGCCGCACGGGCGTCGTAGGCATTGTGCGCGGCAAGGAAGCGGCCTAACCGGCACTTGAGTTGTTGACGTCACCCCAGCGCAGGCTGGGGTCTCTTGCGAAGGCGCGCCAACGACGGAGATGCCAGCCTGCGCTGGCATGACGATGGGACAGGAATTTCAGAGGGCGTCAGCCTTCGACAACAGAAGGTTTAGAAAGGGAAAGTTTCAGACCATGCGTGTGTATTATGATCGCGACGCCGACATCGGCCTCATCAAGACCAAGAAGATCGCCATCGTCGGTTACGGCAGCCAGGGCCACGCCCATGCGCAGAACCTGCGCGATTCGGGCGTTGCCGAAGTCGCGATCGCGCTGCGTCCCGGCTCTGCCACGGCAAAGAAGGCCGAAGGCGCCGGTTTCAAGGTGCTGACCAACGCCGAGGCGGCCGCCTGGGCCGACATCATCATGATCCTGGCCCCCGACGAGCATCAGGCGGCGATCTGGGACGCGGACATCAAGGACAATATCCGTCCCGGCGCGGCGCTCGCCTTCGCGCACGGCCTCAACGTCCATTTCGGCCTGATCGAGGCGCCGGCCAATATCGACGTCATCATGATCGCGCCCAAGGGCCCGGGCCACACCGTCCGGTCCGAATATGTGCGCGGCGGCGGCGTTCCCTGCCTGATCGCGGTCCATCAGGATTCGACCGGCAACGCGCATGACGTCGCGCTCGCTTACGCCTCGGGCGTCGGCGGCGGTCGTTCGGGCATCATCGAGACCAATTTCCGCGAGG
>CAZJCT010000137.1:0-5828 GCA_964544675.1 uncultured Sphingobium sp. | reverse complement strand
CCAACCCGATCGCGTCGATCTTCGCCTGGACCCGCGGCCTCATCTATCGCGGCCGCTTCGACGAGACCCCCGATGTCGTGCGCTTCGCCGAGACGCTGGAGCGCGTCTGCATCGAGACCGTTGAAAAGGGCAACATGACCAAGGATCTGGCGATTCTGATCGGCCCCGATCAGGACTGGATGACCACGGAGCAGTTCTTCGAGGCGATCCGCGTCAACCTTGAAGCCGCGATGGGCCAGTGGAACTGAGCATGCGCGCACGCATTGTTGCGGGATGACAACAACGGGCAAAAAGCGGCTCGACATCCGCAACGCGACTCCGGCTGATGTCGCCGCCATCCTGCGGCTGATCAAGCGCGTCTACCCGGACCTGCCGAACTACGCCCCCGCCATGGTGCGGGGGCAGATCAACAACTTTCCGCAGGGCGTGTTCGTCGCGCTCTACGACAATCGCGTCGTCGGCTATTGCGCGACGATGCGGGTGAGCCGCGACATGGCCTTCTCCCCCCATGACTGGGAGGAGATCACCGCCAACGGATTCGGCACCCGCCATACCCCCGCCGGCGAATGGCTCTACGGCTACGAACTCGCCGTGGACCCGAAGCTGCGCGGTGTCCGCATCGGCCAGCGGCTGTACGATGCGCGCAAGTCGCTCGCCGAGGAACTCGACCTTCATGGGATCGTGATCGCCGGACGCATGCCGGGATTCCAGCGCGCGCGGCGCAGGGTGGACGGGCCGGAAGACTATCTCGCCAAGGTGGCGAGCCAGAAGCTGTCCGACCAGGTGCTCAGCTTCCAGCTTCGCAACGGCTTCGAACCCGTTGGCGTGCTTCGCAAATATCTGCCGGAGGACAAGGCGTCGGGCGGGCATGCCGCGCATCTCGTCTGGCGCAATCCCTATGTCGATCCCGAGGAAGCGCCCGAGATGCGCGTCCCCCGCGGTGTCGAAAGCGTCCGGCTCGCGGCATGCCAGCTTCAGGCGCGTGCCGTCGAGGACTTCGGCGGATTTATCAAGAATGTGGAGTATTTCGTTGATGTTGCAGCGGATTATCGCTGCGACTTCATCCTGTTTCCAGAGCTGTTCACCCTCCCCCTCCTCTCCTACGAGGACGGCAAGCTGACGCCCGGGGAGGCGATCGACCGGCTGACCGGCTACACCCCGCGCCTGACCAGGGAATTGTCGCGCATGGCGCTGGAGTACAATATCAACATCATCGGCGGCTCGCATCCGACCCGGACCGACGATGGCGATATCCAGAATGTCGCCTATGTCGCGCTGCGCGATGGCTCCGTCCATGCGCAGGAAAAGATCCACCCCACGCCAAACGAGGCGTTCTGGTGGAACATCAAGGGCGGCGACAGCCTGGACGTGATCCAGACCGACTGTGGCCCGATCGGCGTGCTGATCTGCTATGACAGCGAGTTTCCCGAGCTGGCGCGCCGTCTGGTCGACCAAGGCGCGCGGATGATCTTCGTCCCCTTCTGCACCGACACCCGCACCGGCTATATGCGGGTCCGCTATTGCAGCCAGGCGCGCGCGATCGAGAACCAGTGCTTCATGGTGCTGGCCGGTAACGTCGGGAATCTGCCCAATGTCGACAATATGGACATCCAGTACGCGCAGAGCTGCATCCTGACGCCCTGCGACCTGCCCTTCGCGCGCGACGGCATCGCCGCCGAGGCGAGCGAGAATGTCGAGACGCTGACCATGTCAGACGTCAACCTTGCGGACTTGAGCTGGGCGCGCGCGGAGGGCACGGTGCGCAACCTGCGTGACCGCCGCTTCGACTTGTACCATATCGAGTGGGACAGCGCGGCAGAGGGGCATGGGCATATCGCCACGCATGGGCCCGCACCACATGGCGGCCATAACGCGCCCGGCGGCGGTTAGAGCAGTTTCCTGCTCTAGGGCATTCCGCTCGCGCAAAGGCACCGTATAAGGGAACCATGGCCAGTGCGGACTTCACAGGATCGGCATTTTCCGACACGCTGGTGATCCTGGGCGCTGCGGGCCTCGTGATCCCGATTTTCGCGCGGTTTCGGATCAGCCCGGTGATCGGGTTCATCCTCGTCGGCCTGCTGGTCGGCCCCCATTCGCTGGGCACTCTGGTAGACGAATTTCCGCCGCTGCGATGGGTCAGCATATCGGAGCCGGACGCGATTGCGCCCTTTGCGGAATTCGGCATCATCCTGCTGCTGTTCTCGATCGGGCTGGAGCTCAGCTTCACCCGTCTCTGGGCGATGCGGCGGCTCGTGTTCGGCCTCGGCCCCGCCGAGCTGCTGGGATGCGGAACCATCATCGCGGCGGGCCTCATCCTGCTG
Source organism: uncultured Sphingobium sp. (assembly GCA_964544675.1). GTDB lineage: Bacteria > Pseudomonadota > Alphaproteobacteria > Sphingomonadales > Sphingomonadaceae > Sphingobium. Next base: position 3,507 of record CAZJCT010000137.1, on the reverse strand, counting down.
AAGGGCGAGAGCCTTGCCGCCGGATTCGGCATCGGCATCGCGCTTGCCCTCTCATCGACCGCGCTCATCCTGCCGATTGCCGGCATGCGGTCGCCGGTCGGACGGGCCTCCTTCGCCATGTTGCTGTTCGAGGACATCGCGATCGTCCCCATCGTCTTCATTCTCGGCGCCCTCGCGCCCTATGCGCAGGACGAGGGGTGGAGCGGGCTCCTCAACACCGTCGCCATCGGCACCGCAACGGTCGCCGTCATGCTGGTCGCGGGCCGCTTCCTCCTCCCGACCATCTTCTCGCAGGCGGCGCGCACCAAAAGCCCCGAGGTGTTCCTGGCGGCCAGCCTGCTGGTCGTCATGCTGGCGAGCCTGGCGACCAGCATCGCCGGCCTGTCCCCGATCGTCGGGGCGCTGCTCGCGGGCATCCTTATCGCCGAAACGCCCTATCATGGCGAGGTCGAGGTGATTACCGCGCCCTTCAAGGGACTCGCGCTCGGCGTCTTCCTCATCACCGTGGGCATGCAGATCAACCTGGCCGAGATCGCCCCCATCTGGCCGAGGCTGCTCGCCGCGACCGTTGCGGTGATCCTCGTCAAGGCGGTCGTGACGGCCACCCTCCTGTCCTTCGCGGGCGCACGCCGTGCGGTGGCGCTGGAGGCCGGGGTGCTGATGGCCAGCCCGTCGGAAACGACACTGATCGTCCTCGGCGCCGCCGCCACCGCCCAGGTCATCGCGCCCGACACCGCCGCCTTCTGGCAGACGGCCACCGCCATCGGCCTGACCGTCACGCCGCTGCTCGCCCGCGTGGGCCATGACATCGCACGGCGGATCGAGCTGGCGGGAGAAAATGTCGAGCAAGGCGAGGATCATGAACTGCCCGCCGCCGTCATACTCGGCTTTGGCCGCGTCGGGCGCATGGTCGCCGACCTGCTGAAAACCCATGGCCAGCATTATGTGGCGGTCGAATCGGACATCGACATCGTCACCACCGCGCGGCGCGACGGCTACAATGTCATCTTCGGCGATGCCGCGCGCCCCGAACTGCTCGACAAGCTGCGCCTAGGCCATGCGCGCGCGCTCATCCTTACCATGGACGATCCGGTGCTGTCGGTCCGCGTGACCACGCGCGTCCGGGGGTGGGTCCCCAATCTGCCGATCGTCGCGCGCGCCCGCGATGCCGATCACGCCGCCGAACTGTATCGCGCCGGCGCGAATGACGCCGTGCCCGAAACGCTCGAAAGCTCGCTGCAACTGGCAGAAACGGCGCTCGTCGATCTGGGCGTGCCGATGGGCCCGGTGATCGCCTCGGTCCACCAGCGGCGCGAGGAAATGCGCGAGGAGATCAAGGCCGCCGCAGAGATGGCGCACAGCCCACGGTTGCGTCATTTCAGGGAAGGCGAATCGCTCCCCCTCGACCGACCCGAACGAGCGTGATCGCAGGCTGACGAGACAGAAGAGGAGGAGGCGCGGAGAGACTTTCAGCCCGCGATCAGTGCCTTGACCGCCAGCAGCGCATCCGCCGCCTTCGCGCCATCGGGCCCACCACCCTGCGCCATGTCCGCGCGACCTCCGCCACCGGTACCGCCAACCGCAGCGACGCCCGCACGGACCAGCGCCACCGCATCGAAGCGGCCCGCCAGATCGTCCGTCACGCCGACCGCAATTGCCGCACGACCGTCGTTGACCGCGACCATCGCCGCTACGCCGCTGCCGAGCTGGGCCTTGCCCTCGTCGATCAAACCACGAAGCGCCTTGGGATCGAGCCCTTCGACCACACGGCCGAGGAAGTGCGTGTCGCCGACCGCTTCGGGTTCGGCACCACCCGGCGCGCCACCTGCGCCCGCGCCGCCGCCGGCCAGCGCCAAAGCACGCTTGGCCTCGGCCAGCTCGCGCTCGATGCGACGGCTCTGCTCGACCAGCGCAGCGACGCGCGCGGGCACATCCTCCGGCGAGGTGCGGAGGCTTTGCGCCGTCGCGCGCAACCGCTCGTCACGCTCGACCAGCCACAGCCGCGCCGCTTCCCCCGTCAGCGCCTCGATGCGGCGCACGCCGCTGGAGACCGCGCTTTCGGAGATGATCCTCAACAGCGCGATATCGCCAAGCGCGCGAACATGCGTGCCGCCGCACAGTTCGACCGAATAGGCACCTTCGCCGCCGACGCCCATCGACAGCACGCGCACCTCTTCGCCATATTTCTCGCCGAACAGCGCCATCGCGCCGGCGGCGATGGCATCCTCGGGCGACATCAGCCGCGTGGTGACCTCGACATTCCCGCGAATCTGGGCATTCACCTCGGCCTCTACGGCCGCGATCTGCGTGGGCGTCACCGCCTCAGGATGCGAGAAGTCGAAGCGGAAGCGGTCAGCGGCTACCAGGCTGCCCTTTTGCGTGACATGGGCGCCAAGCTGATGACGAAGCGCGGCGTGCAGCAGGTGGGTCGCGCTGTGGTTCGCGCGAATCTGGTCCCGCCGCTCGCGGTCGATCGCGAGGTGGACCGTGTCGCCAACGGTGATCACGCCCGCCTCGATTCGCGACTGATGCGCGTGGAGGCGGCCGAGCGGCTTGTGCGTGTCGTCGACAAGAGCAACGAGGCCGCCCGTGCCGGTGATCCGCCCGGCATCGCCCGACTGCCCGCCGCTTTCGGCGTAGAAGGGCGTCTGGTTGACCACGATGACGCCCGCCTCGCCGGCCGAAAGGCTCTCGACAGCCTTGCCGTCCTTCACCAGGGCGACGACCTGCGCCTCGCCCTCCTCGGCGGTGTAACCGATAAACTCGGTGCCACCCTTGGTCTCGGCAATGTCGAACCAGACTTCTTCGGACGCCTTGTCGCCCGACCCCTTCCACGCGGCGCGCGCGGCGGCCTTCTGCTGCGCCATGGCACTGTCGAAGCCCGCGCGCTCGACACCCAGTCCCTGGGCCCGCAACGCGTCCTCGGTCAGGTCGAGCGGAAAGCCGTAGGTGTCGTAAAGGCGGAAGGCGGTCTCGCCGGGAAGCACGTCGCCCTCGTTCATGCCCTCGGTTGCGTCCTGAAGCAGCCGCAGCCCCTTTTCGAGCGTCTGGCGGAAGCGCGTTTCCTCGCGACGCAGCGTTTCCTCGATGAGCGGCCGCGCGCGGGCAAGCTCGGGATAGGCCGCGCCCATTTCGGTCACCAGCCCGGAGACGAGACGGTGCATCAGCGGATCGGCCGCGCCCAGCAGATGGGCGTGGCGCATCGCGCGGCGCATGATGCGCCGAAGCACATAGCCGCGCCCCTCATTGGCCGGCAGCACCCCGTCGGCGATCAGGAAGCAGCTCGAGCGAAGATGGTCGGCGATCACGCGGTGGCTCGCGCGATGCGCTCCCTCCGCCGGCTGGCGGGTGAGCGCGACCGACTGCTCGATCAGCGCGCGGAAGGTATCGGTGTCGTAATTGTCGTGGACGCCCTGGAGCACCGCCGCGACTCGCTCCAGCCCCATGCCGGTGTCGATGCTCGGCCGGGGCAGCGGCAGCCGCTCGCCCGCCTCGACCTGGTCGAAC
>CAZJCT010000136.1:0-5848 GCA_964544675.1 uncultured Sphingobium sp. | reverse complement strand
TGATGAGGTTGATCGACCCGCCGATCGACCCCGACCCGGCATAGACCGAGTTCGCGCCGTTCACGACCTCGATCTGCTGAAGGTTGAAGGTGTCGGAGCGGCTGTACTGCGCGCTGTCGCGGACGCCGTCGATCTGGATGTCGGTGTTCGCGCTCTGGCCGCGCAGGTTGATGCTGTCGCCATAGCCGCCGCCGCCTTCGCCCGCGCCAAAGGTGATACCGGGGATCGTCGTCAGCGCCTCGCGCAGCGTCAGCAGATTCTGTTGACGGATCGTGGTGTTGCTGAGGACGGTGATGGTCTGCGGCGTGTCGAGCAGCGGCCGCGTATATTTCGGCGATTCCGCTTTCTCGACCTTGACGTCGGGCTCGTCGAGCGCGGTGTCGGTGACGGTCATGCCGCCCAGCCGGGGCGCGCTGTCCTGTGCCTGTGCCGCGCCTGCAAAAGCGGCGCTGCTGACGCAACCAAGCGCGAGAAAGGACGAGAAAGCTGTCAGCCGTGCCACGTTCGTAAACCCCCTGATGATGGAAACGCTGGCCATTCGGCTATTGCAAGCGATTCGCAAAGTCAACCTTATTGCGAATGATTATTATTTGTGTCGCAAAGCCTCTCCACCCGCTTGATAATCACTCGCAATAAGGGCATAGACTCACAGCCGCCCCTGACTGGCGTGCACTCGCTGCCTTGGGGGTTTAGTTGAAGGACATGTCTGCGCTGGATCATGCGGGGGAAAGGCGCGATGTCGCCGCCACGCCCGCAGTCCGGAGCAGCCCCGCGCCTGCGCCGTCCACGCCTCGGCCGTCACACCGCGCACGACAGATCTGGATGAAGCAGCTTCACAGCTGGCACTGGATCAGCGCGGCCATTTCGCTGGTCGGCATGCTGCTGTTCGCGATCACCGGAATCACGCTCAACCACGCCGCCTCGATCAGCGCGACGCCAGAGGTCACCACGCGCGAGGCGACCCTGTCCCCGCCGCTGCTGCGACTGCTCAAGGACGCGCCGTCCGCTGCCGACTCGCCGTTGCCGCCGCCCGTCGTGGAACGGCTCGACGATCTGGTAGGGCTCGACGCCTCCGGCCGCGCCGCCGAGTGGTCGGACGAGGAAGTCTATGTCGCCCTCCCCGGCCCCGGCCGCGACGCCTGGATCAGCATCGACCGCACCACCGGCGCGGTGGCATCGGAACGGACCGATCGCGGCGCGATTTCGTATCTCAACGACCTTCACAAGGGGCGCAACACCGGCGACGCCTGGTTCTGGTTCATCGACATCTTCGCCGTCGCCTGCGTCGTCTTCACCATCACCGGACTGCTACTGCTCCAGATCCATGCGCGCCGTCGCCCCGCGACCTGGCCGGTCGTCGTCGCGGGCGCGGTTATCCCGGCCGCACTCGCCCTCTTCTTCATTCACTAGTTCATTCATCAGGACCAAAGTTCATGCGCAAAAGCCTCGTCCTTCTCGCCGGCACATTGGCCGCTCCGGCCACCGCCGGGACCGTCACCGTCACCGTTCCGCGCATCAACACCGCCGAATATCACCGCCCCTATGTCGCAGGCTGGCTGGAGCCCGCCGGCGGCGGTGCCTCGCGCACACTGTTCGTCTGGTACGACATCAAGAAGGGCGGCAACGAGCCCGGCACCAAATGGCTCGCCGACCTGCGCACCTGGTGGCGCAAGGGCGGGCGCAGCCTCTCGCTCCCCGCCGACGGAATCAGCGGCGCCACCCGAGCGCCGGGCGCGCACCGAATCCCGCTTCCCGCCAATCTGAAGGCCGGCAACTACGTGCTGCATGTCGAGGCGGCACGCGAAAATGGCGGGCGCGAGCTGGTCTCGGTCCCGATCAGCGTTCCTGCCAAAAATGCCTCCGCCGCCGGCAAGACCGAGCTTGGCGCCATCACCCTCTCCTCTCGCTAAAGGCCATGACCATGACGACACGCCATTTCCTCATCGCCTCCGCACTGGTCGCCGCGATCGCCGCTCCGGCCGGGGCGCACCGCCAGTGGCTGCTGCCCTCTCAGACGGTGCTGTCGGCGACCGGCCAGATGGTGACGGTCGATGCCGCCGCCTCGACCAACCCATTCCTAGCCGATCATAACGCCATGCCGACCGACTCGATCCAGGTCTGGGCGCCCGACGGCAGCATGGGCAAGATCGAGAACGCCGCGAGGGGCCGCAATCGCTCGACCTTCGACGTCGCGATCGACAAGCCAGGCACCTGGAAGATCGGCAGCGCCGCCAGCATGGTCACCGGCACCTTCAAGCTGAACGGCGAGGACTGGGCCGTCGGTCGGCGGCGCGGCCCTGCTCCCGCGCCCGGAGCCGCCGGCGCGGGTGGGCCGCCCCCGATGGCACCCGCAGCGGGCGGCCCCGCACGACCGCAGATTGACCCGTCGCGCATGGTCGCCACCGCTGCCGAGATCCCGGCGGGCGCGAGCGATTTCGACCTGACCGAAATGGTTCGCAGCAACCAGTTCTTCGTCACTGCCGGAGCACCAACCGACACCGTCTTCCAGCCGACCGGCAAGGCGCTGGAGATGGTCCCGATCACGCATCCGAGCGAGCTGGTGTCCAACGAGCCCGCCAGGTTCCGCTTCCTGATCGACGGCAAGCCCGCCGCCGGGATCGCAGTGGAAGTCGTCCCCGGCGGCCAGCGCTTCCGCGATGCCGAGCATGCGCAGGAGCTGACGACCGACGCCGAGGGTGTCGCGACCGTCAACTGGCCCATCGCCGGCTTCTACTGGCTGAGCGCCGAGGCGGAGGACGCCAAGGCAGCCGACAGCCGCGCCGCAAAGCGCCGCATGGCCTATATCGCGACACTCGAGGTGCTCGCGCCGTGACCTCCCGCCGCGAGCCGCCCGCGCCGCGAATCGCGGTGCCGGAGCGGCTTGCGTCGGACCTGCTCGACGGTTTCGACCCTGCGGCGCGCGTGGTCGAACTGTCGGGGCCGACGATGGGCACGCGCTGGAGCGTCCGCCTGGCGCTTCCCCCCGGCCGCGATCCCGATCCGGTCCGCGCCGCCATAGAAGCGCGGCTTGCCGACATCGTCATGCAGATGAGCCATTGGGAGCCGGCGTCGCTCCTGTGCCGATATAATGCGGCTGCGGCCGGAAGCTGGGTGCCGTTGCCCCGCGATTTCGAAGCGGTGATGGCGGCGGGGCTGGAAGTCGCGGCGCTGTCCGACGGCGCGTTCGATCCCGCGATCGGGCGGCTCACCGACCTGTGGGGCCTGGGACCGAACCCGGCTGCGGGTCCGCCTCCCGACAGCGCGATAGCCCAGGCGCAGGCCCGGTCGGGGTGGCGCAACATCACGCTCGACCGGTCGCATCCCCGGCGCCTGTTCCAGCCGGGCGGAATCTGGCTCGACCTGTCGGGGATCGCCAAGGGTCACGCCGCCGATGCACTGGCCGACATGCTCGATACGATGGGTCTTCGCCATGCGCTGGTCGAGATCGGCGGCGAATGTGTCGGTCGCGGTGTCCGGCCGGACGGCGAGCCGTGGTGGGTGGACCTGGAGGCACCGCCCGACCTGCCCCTGCCGCCGCTGCGGGTTGCGCTTCATCAGATCACTGTGGCCACGTCGGGCGACTATCTGGCCGGCGCACACACGCTCGATCCGGCGACCGGGCGTCCCGCCGTCCATGACACCACCGCCGTCAGCGTGATCCACGCCCGCTGCGCTGTGGCCGACGCATGGGCCAGCGCGCTGGGCGTTCTCGACCCGGCCCATGCCCGGTCGCTGGCCGAGCGGGAGGGGCTGGCCGCCCGCATCATCGGACGCGGCGGCAGCGAATGGCTCAGCCCCGCGCTGGAAGCGATGCTGTCATAACACTTGTCATTCCCGCGAAGGCGGGAATCCAGGGTCGCAGGCCTGAACCTGTTTGACTCTGGATTCCCGCCTTCGCGGGAATGACCTTAATTAACTGGCAAGGCGCGCTCCCGCCGACGCGCTTTCCTCATTCCGATCCGCTGCCAGGGCTTTGCACTTCGGGGCGGCCGCGCGCGGGATCATAATCGTCGGGAATCGTCTGGCCGCTGAGCGGGTCGCGCTTGGGGGTCCGGTCGAGCGTGTCGCTGGGCCGCGCGGCGTCGCCCTCCTCCTGATGCTCGGTCGAGATGTTGGGCGCATCGGGGCGGGTCGGCCGCTCGCGCGGCTGCCCCTGCGGATCGTCGGGATAGGGATTGTCGGTCACGGCATGTCTCCTTTCAGCGGCAACGCGTCGGCCGCGCCGCCCGTTCCGGCGCGCGTTCAGACGCGGGCACCGCGAAAGCGATTGCCGGAGGAAACCCTCAGCCGATCCGCTCGTTGCACCTTCACCCCCAAAACGAACGAGAGGTTTTCCCATGCTTCGCACGCTTGCCTTCGGCGCCATCGCCGCCATCGCCGGTCGTCAGCTCTACAAGAGCGGCGCTCTTCAACGCTTCAGCGACGACGCGCGCCGCCGTCTGAACGATTCGGGCCTGGCGCGCGGGCGCGACAACGCCTACGCGGCCACCGGCACGTCCGGCACCGCAATCTGATCACTGGCTGAAAGGGAGCGTCCCCATGCGACTGACTATTCTGATGGGGGCGCTCGCGCTCCCGCTCGCTGCATGCAGCACCTATGGCGGCGGAGGTGGCGGCTATGGCTATGGTGGCCCACCCCGCTCCGCCGACGGCTATTATCTCGGCGACAACGACGTCATCTACCGCGACAATGACGGGCGCTATTACTGCCGGCGTCCCGACGGCACCACCGGCGCGATCGTCGGCGGTCTGGCCGGCGGCGTGCTGGGCAACGTGATCGCGCCCGGCGGCAGCAAGACGCTCGGGACCTTGTTGGGCGCAGGCGCGGGCGCGCTGGCGGGTCGCGAAATCGACCGGCGCAACGTCCGCTGCGAATAGACGTCTTCGCTCGCCTCAGCGCCTTGTGAGCAGGGCGCTGAGCGATTCGATCCGAGCGGTGCGCCCTTCCTCGTCCTGCACCCCTTCCAGCGCGTCGCGGATGCGGTGAAGATCCGCGTCGGACAGATGCTCGATCCCGATAAAATCGTTCCGCGCGCCGTCGAGCGCGCGGATGATCTCGTCGAGCTTGACCTGGATCGCGGCGGCATCGCGATTCTGCGCATTCTGGATCAGGAACACCATCAGGAAGGTGACGATCGTGGTGCCGGTATTGATGACGAGTTGCCAGGTGTCGGAATAACCGAAGACCGGCCCCGTCAGCCCCCAGCCGACGACGATACTCAGCGCCAGGATGAAAGCCGCCGGCTGCCCGGCCCAGCCGGCCACCCGCGCCGAAACGTGACTGAACAGCCTGTCGATCATCTTGCCTCCCAAATCCGGCGCTTGCGCGCGACCCCTGCATGCGCCAGTGCCCGTAGGAGTGCAATTACGGAGAGGAGCGGGCATGGCAAGGCTGACACTGGCTGGGACAGCAGGCCTGCTCTTTCTCCTGGTCGGGTGCGCCAGTCCCGAGCGGCAACTGCGCACCGGCCTCACCGACGCCGGGATCCCCGCGGGCGTCGCGGCGTGCATGGCGAGCGACATGAACGACCGGCTGTCGGTTTCGCAGCTTCTCAAGCTCCGTTCGCTGTCGCGCGTCGGCAGGCTCGATCCCGCGCGGACCAGCATCGAGCGATATCTTCATCAGGTTCGCGCGCTGCGCGATCCCGAAATCCTCGCCGTCACGACCCGCGCTGCCGCCCGCTGCACCCTGGGGCTTTGAGGGCGATTGAGTTTGCAACTTTGCAAATCATACGTCCCTTCCCCCTCTGGACCTTGCGCTCCAATCATGCTTGGGACGCGTCAGGCAATTTCGCAAATCCTGCACATGAGGGGCTCGACGCATGAACATCCATGAATATCAGGCCAA
>CAZJCT010000135.1:0-5969 GCA_964544675.1 uncultured Sphingobium sp. | reverse complement strand
GCGCCCGCCTGCCACAGCTTTGCCGAGACGGTGGACTCATAGGTGGGCACGAAGCCTTCGAGCATATGGCTCGCGGCCGTGGTCTGAACGCCTTCGGTGCAGAACAGGTCCTTCATGCCGATCGGTACGCCCGACAACGGCTTCAGGTCGCCAGCACCGCGCGCCGCATCGGCGACGTCAGCAGCGGCGAGCGCATGCTCCGGCGTCGCGACGATGAAGGCGTTGAGCGCTCCGGATGCGGCGACATTGGCGTTGAAGGCCTCCGCCACTTCGCGCGCCGTGAAGTCGCCGGCGCGGAAGCCGTCGCGGATTTCGGCAACGGTGAGATCGGTAAGAGTGGTCATGCCTTACTCCGTCATCCCAGCGGAAGCTGGGATCGCTGGCGTCGTGGTGCGCCGCTTGAGGAACGAGATGCCAGCCTTCGCTGGCATGACGGACATGGCCATCATTCGATCACCTTCGGAACCGCGAAAAAGCCATGTTCCGCCTGCGGGGCGTTCGCCAGCACCCGGTCGCGGACATTGCCGTCGGTCACCGCATCTTCGCGCAGGCGCAAATGGTTGGGGATGACGGCGGTCATCGGCTCCACGCCGCTCACATCGATGCTGCCGAGTTGCTCGACCCAGCCGAGGATGTTGTTGAGTTCGGGCACCAGCGCCTCGGCCTCCGCATCGGTGACGGCGATGCGGGCCAGGCTGGCAATTTTTTTGACGGTGGTCAGGTCTACGCTCATGGCGAAGCGCGCTAGCACCGGCCATGCTGGCCATCAAGGCGCGGCGCTGTTCTCCAGCACAATTGGCTCGCCGAATGCCTGTCCGTCGATCAGGACCTGCCGCATCATGACGTCGCGAGACGACACGCGACCGGCGCGCACGGCGGCGGCGCGGTCCTTGATCGGGATGGGAGCGGCGTTGGTCGCGTCGCCGGGCGGAAGCCAGCGGCCATCGGGCGCGCGCTTGAGGAGGCTCAGCATCGGATCGCACCCCCGGCAGTCCGCCTGCGGCTCGCGCACGACGACCGCAAAAGGATCGCCGGGCATATAGTGGAGCGTGCATTTGCCGACATCGGCGCAGGCGTCGAACGCGATCAGCCGTTCGCGCAGGTCCTGGGGCAGCGACACCCTTCGCGGCAATATCGTGAGCCGGGCGTCGAGCGCGCCGCCGCTGTTCGCAGCCTTCTCATTGGGCGCCTCCACCCAGCGCGACTCGAGCGACTGGACCGCGCGGGCATAGCGCCGCACCTCTGCATCGGGCGCAGTGGTCGCCAGCCGCCGGATCGCCGTGCGTCCCGCCGGGCCGAACTGGAACCACAGGCCGCGATAGTCGAACGCCTCCGGCGATACCGCGCCACTCTCCAGCCGCGCGATCTGGCTGCGAGTCGCGATGGCGTCGAACCGCACCAAGGGCGTCGAGAGCAGCACCGCCACGGCACAGACAATCAGCGCGAGCGCCAGGTTTGCGCTGCGCAGCCGCTCGGCCCAGCGCGCCCGCCCGCCGATGATCGCGGCGGCATAGACGATCGCGGTCACCAGCCCCATCCCCACGAACACCGCCGCCCACAGCCGCTCGGGCGTCCAGCCATATTGACCGACGCGAAGCCCGGTGGACCAGGCCGCAATCACCGTCAACGGCAGCAGGCCGATCGCCAGCATCACCGCCGACCAGCGCAGCACCCGCGCCCGCGCCTCGTCATCGCGCCCCGCGCCGAGGACGCTGTTGACGAGCAGCAGAGCGAGGATCGCGGCACTGAGCACGATCGGCGTGGTCGCCCGCGTCGCGTCCCATAGTGGCTCCAGCCCCGTGAAGGGCAATGCGGCGACGAACAACGCCAGCCCCAGCGCGATCACCGGCGCTGCGACCCGGAGGACCGCCATCACCACCGACTGAAGGCTCGACAGCACGCCGCGCCGGTCACGGAGCAGCGCGGTACTCGCGCCGATCGCGCCGCCGCCGATCGCGATGCCGACATAGCCATTGTCGAGCCACTCGCGCGGGGCGTCGATGCCGATGAGGCCGAACATTTCCGCCAGCAGCATCAGCATGAGGTAGAAGAGCCCCGCGAACAGCAGCGAGGCGGCGAATGTCAGCACATTGGTCCAGCCATGATCGTGGACATCGTCATAGGACCAGCGCAACGGCCAGCGCCCCCCGCCCGCCCGCTCCGCTGATTGCGCGAGCGGGACGAACAGGAGCAGGCTGAGCAGCGACGCGACAAAGCGCCACTGGTCGCTGTCGCTCCAGCCGCCTTCGGGCGTGCCGTTCCACAGATGGACAAGGCCGACGACCAGCCCGCCGGCAAGGGCCGCGAGCCCTGCCCTCAGAACCTGCTCCCGGCTCCACATATGCGCGAAGACCAGCGCGGCGATGCCGATGAAGGTCGCGGCAGCATGGCGAAGGATTTGCGCGCTGCCCCCAGGCTCGCCCAGATCAGTGCTGCCGTCGAGCAAGGCTCGGATGGCGATGCCGGCGGCCGCGCCGAGCGCCGCCAGCACCCCGATTCGGAGGGGCCAGCCCTCCGCTCGTTCCGTGCCATCCACTCGCATCGCTTGCCGCCCTCTCATCAGCGGGGCTATGCCCGCCTGGCCGATCCGGTGAATAAGGACCCAAAGCCCTTGGCCCGCAAGTTTCTTTACGTCGTCGCGACCGCCATCGTCCTGGTGCTGATCGCGGCCTTCGCCTTCGCTCTATGGGGCGACCGGCTGATGCGCACCGCCTTCGTGCCGTCGGTGGCGTTCGCGCCGCTGTCCACCCGCACGCCCGCCGACTATGCGGGGACCGCCCTTTGGTATGTTACGGCGAGCAAGGGGCAGGTCCGGCCACCTGCCGGCGCACCTGCTACCAAACGCCCCGCCGGGATCGCGACGCCCGCGATCTTTTTCGTCCATCCCACATCCTATCTGGAACGCACCGCCTGGAACGCGCCGGTCGGCAATGCCGGTGCCGATCAGGCCGCGCGCAACTATATCGACCTGAACGCGAGCGCCTTCGCTCCCCTGGGGCCGATATGGGCGCCGCACTATCGTCAGGCGACGTTCGGTGCGTTCCTGACCGACAGACCCGACGCAAAGCGCGCCCTCGACGCCGCCTATGCCGACGTCGCCGCCGCCTTCGCCGCGTTCCTGAAGGCCAATCCCGCCGGTCCGATCCTCCTGGCGGGGCATAGCCAGGGCTCGCTCCACCTCATCCGCCTGATCCATGAGCAGGTGCGCGGCACGCCCGTCGCCGACCGGATCGTCGCGGCCTACCTGCCCGGCTGGCCGATCTCGGTCGAGGCGGACCTCCCCGCGCTGGGCCTGCCCGCCTGCCGCTCGCCCGAGCAGACGCGCTGCGTGCTGAGCTGGCAGAGCTTCGGCCAGCCGGCGGAGCCCGCCGACGTGGTCGGTGCGTTCGAGGCGGGCGCGGGCCTGACAGGGCAACCGCGCAACGGTACCCGCATGTTGTGCGTCAATCCGCTGACGGGCAGCGCCGACCGACCCTCTGCCCCCGCTACCGCCAATCTCGGCATGTCCACCCGTGAGGAAGAGGGCGATGGCCGAGTCTTCGCGGCGTCGGGCGTCGGTGCCGCCTGCGACTCGCGCGGCTTGCTGATCCTCTCGGCCAATCCGGACCTCGGCCCGTTCGTGCTGCCCGGCAACAACTACCATGTCTATGACGGCGCATTGTTCTGGGCGAACATCCGCGCCGATGCAGGGCGGAGGACAGCGGCATTTCCGGCGCGCTGATCACCGCCGCAGCGGCGGAGTTTCGCGAAGCGCTGCCGATGGGCGGACGCCTCGCGGGACTGGACGTGGGCACCCGGACCATCGGCGTGGCGCTGTGCGACGCGGGATGGATGATCGCGTCGCCCGCCGAGACGATCCGCCGCACCAAGTTCGCCAAGGACAAGGCGGCGCTGGCGGCGCTGCTCACGGCGCAGGCCGCGCGCGGCATCGTCATCGGCCTGCCGCTCAACATGGACGGCAGCGAAAGCCCGCGCAGCCAGTCCAGCCGCGCCTTTGCCCGCAACATCGCCGACCTGGGCCTGCCGATCCTGCTGTGGGACGAGCGCTGGTCGACGCAGGCGGTCACCCGCACGCTGATCGACGCCGACGCCAGCCGCGCCCGCCGCGCCGAACTGGTCGACAAGCTGGCGGCGGGGTACATCCTGCAAGGCGCGATCGATGCGTTGACGTCCGCGATGTAACCGGCGGCGCTCGCGCGACGAACATGCCGATGCCTCCCCCGGAGCATCACCGATGACCAGACGCCCTTTCGCCCTTGCCTGTCTCGCCCTGTTTCTTGCCGCCCCGGCATCCGCCCAGCCATCTGAGCGGCCCATCGTCATCGAACTGTTCACCAGCCAGGGCTGCTCGTCCTGCCCGCCCGCCGACGCGCTGCTCCAGCGGCTCGATCGTGAGCCGGGGATCATCGCGATCTCGCGGCCGGTCACCTATTGGGACCGGCTCGGCTGGAAGGACACGCTGGCGCTCCCCGCCAACACCGCGCTCCAGCGCGCCTACGCCGCGCGCAAGCTGCCAGGCGCCGGCGTCTACACGCCGGGTGCCATCGTGCAGGGCCGCTACGGCGCGGTCGGGTCCAATGAACGCAAGCTGCGCGCGCTCATCGCATCGGCGCGCAAGGCGGCGGACGGGCCAGCCCTGACCGTCACCAGCGGGCAGCTGAAGGTCGCCAGCGGAACGGGACGCGGCACGCTGCAACTCCTCAAGCTGCGTCCCGCCGCCGATGTCGCGATCGGCACCGGAGAGAATGGCGGGCGACGGATCCGCTACACCAACGTCCTGACCAGCGTCACCACGCTCGGCGAATGGCGGGGCGCCGAGCTGACGCTTTCGCTGCCGCGCGACGCCCGGTCGGCCGGGGCGGCGGCGGTCATCCTGCGCGACGGGGCGGAGGGGCCGATACTGGCGGCGCGGCGGCTCTGACGTCCCACCCCGCTTGATGCGCGGCCGGGGCTCGGCTATCGCGCGGGCTTGATGAGCGACAAGCCCCCCTTCCCGCACCGCCACCTCCTGGGCATTTCCGAGCTGGCGCCGTGGGAAATCCGTTTCCTGCTCGACGAGGCCGAGCAATGGGTCGCGCTCAACCGCGCCGCCAGCCGCAAGCATGACGATCGCCTCGCCGGCCTCACCCAGATCAACGCCTTTTTCGAGAACTCAACCCGCACGCTGCTGTCGTTCGAGATCGCGGGCAAGCGGCTGGGCGCCGATGTCGTCAACATGCATGCCGCTCAGTCGAGCATCAAGAAGGGCGAGACGCTGATCGACACCGCCGTCACGCTCAACGCGATGCGCGCCGACGTGATCGTGATCCGCCACGGCAGTTCGGGCGCGGTGCGGCTGATCGCCGGCAAGGTCGATTGCCCCGTCCTCAACGCGGGCGACGGACGGCACGAGCATCCCACCCAGGCGCTGCTCGACGCGCTGACGATCCGCACGCGCAAAGGTCGGGTGCAGGGGCAGACGGTGGTGATCTGCGGCGACATCCTCCACAGCCGCGTCGCGCGGTCGAACATGATATGCCTGCGCTCGCTCGGCGCAGAGGTCCGCGTGGTCGCCCCGCCAACGCTGATGCCCGTCGATATCGACCGTTATTCGGTGACGGCCACGCATGATTTCGACGCCGCGCTCGACGGGGCGGACGTGGTGATGATGCTGCGCCTCCAGAACGAGCGCATGGACGGCGCCTTCATCCCCTCCGCGCGCGAATATCACATGCTGTGGGGACTCACCCCCGAACGGCTGGCGCGCGCCAAGCCCGACGCGCTGGTCATGCACCCCGGCCCGATGAACCGGGGCGTCGAGATCGTGAGCGGGATCGCCGACGATCCCGTTCGCTCGGCCATCACCGAACAGGTCGAACTGGGAGTCGCGATGCGCATGGCGTGCCTCGACGTGCTGACGCGCGGCGCGCGGGGGGTGCCGGGATGGGCGTGATCCTGATCGAGAATGCGCGTCTGTGCGACCCGGCGGC
>CAZJCT010000134.1:0-5994 GCA_964544675.1 uncultured Sphingobium sp. | reverse complement strand
AATATGACAATCCCGGCGGCAAGGAGGAGGTGGCGAAGATGATCCGCGTCGCCGAAATGTCGCGGCAGGGCTTCATCAACGGCGACATCTCCACCGTCATGAGCCCGCGCACGGTCATCAGCTGGGCGGAAAACACGCTGATCTTCAAGGATGTCGGCTTCGCCTTCCGCCTGTCGTTCCTCAACAAGTGCGACGAGGCGGAGCGTCCGCTGGTGGCGGAATATTATCAGCGGGTCTTCGGCAAGGACCTGCCGGAGAGCATCGTCGGCCGGGCGGGGTGAGAAGCGGGACGCTATGACACGGGCCGAGGCACTGGAACGGTTGCGCGCCCGCCAGTCGGATCTTCGCGCGATGGGCATTGCGCATGTCGCCATTTTCGGTTCGACTGCACGCGACGAAGCGAAGGAAAATTCGGACCTCGATCTTGCCGTCACGCTCAACGCGGATGTGCGCCTCGGATGGGACTATTTTACGCTCGAGGATCGGGTGGCTGCCATGCTCGGCGTCAAGGTCGATATCGTAACAGTGCCGGCACGCCGTCCACGATTGCAGGCCGAGATTGACCGGGATCGTGTCGATGCCTTCTAGGCGCACCATCTTGCGGCTTCAGGATATCATTGATGACGCCGATCGCATCAGCGCGTTTGTCGATGGCATGACGCTGGCCGATTTCATCGCGGATGAAAAGACGATTCTTGCGGTCGAGCGGCTGCTTCAGCGGATCACGGAGGCAGCGGTGCAGATCGAGCCTGCCGATGCGGCCCGGATCGGCGCGGGCCTGCCCGTCGCGGCCATGCGCGCGCTCGGTAACCGCTTGCGGCATGAATATCGCGATATCGACCGCCGCATTATCTTTGAGATTGTTCGCGATGAGGTGCCGTCCCTGCGCGCCGCAGCCACATTGGCGCTCGCCCAGCCATGACCACTCGCCCTCCCCTCGACGACCTGAAAGCCGTCCTCGCCGGCACCGCGCGCGCGGTGGCGCATGATCCCGACGCCGATGTCGGCTTCACCGCCGACGCGCCGCACATGGCGGGCAAGACGATCAAGGTGCCGACGCCGGGCCGCAACCTGTCGCCCGATCAGGTGGCGCTGGCGCGCGGCTTTGCCGATTCGATGGCGCTCAAGCTGCGCCACCACAACGCCGCGCTCCACACCCGCCACATGCCCGCCGAGCCGGCGGCGCGCGCGGTCTATGACGCGGTCGAGATGGTTCGGTACGAGGCGCTGGGGTCGAAGGGGTTCGACGGCACGCGCGCCAATCTCGCCGCCGCTCTGGCGATGCGCACCGGCGCCGACCCGATCACGCGCGCCAAGTCCGCCGACGAGGTGCCTATCCAGGGCGCGCTGGCGCTGCTGCTGCGCGAGAAGCTGACCGGAGAGCCTGTCCCCGCCGCCGCCGAGAAGGGCGTGGCGATGCTGCGCCCGTGGATCGACGAAAGGGCGGGCGCCGATTTCGAGGCGATGGAGCTGTGCCTCGACGACCAGCGCGCGTTCCAGAAGACCGTGCTGTCGATGCTCGAGCATCTCGAACTGGTCGCCGCCGATTCGCTGCCCGAAACCGACGAGGACGAGCAGGCCGACGACAGCGAAGAGGATCAGCAGGACGGCGAGGAGGACACGCCCGAGCAGGAGGGCGACTCCGATGCCCGTACCGAAGCGCGCGGCGAGGACAGTCAGGAGGGCGACGAGGAGACCGAGGGCGAGGCGGGCGAGGAGGATTTCGATCCTGACGCCGATGGCGATCCCGGCGACATGGACGATGACGGCATGCTGCCTGTCCGCCCCAACCGCCCGCGAGTCGAGGACGGGCCGCAGCTCGACTACAGCGTCTTTACCCGCGCGCATGACGAGGAGGTCGCCGCGTCCGACCTGTGCGACGCCGACGAATTGGTGCGGCTGCGCGGATTTCTCGACCAGCAGCTCGCGCATTTCCAGGGCGTGGTCACCAAGCTCGCCAATCGGCTGCAACGCCGCCTGATGGCGCAGCAATTGCGCAGCTGGGACTTCGACCAGGAGGAAGGGCTGCTCGACGCCGCGCGGCTGGCGCGCGTGATCGTCGCGCCCGGCCAGTCGTTGAGCTACAAGCAGGAACGCGACACCGAATTCCGCGACACCGTCGTCACGCTGCTGATCGACAATTCGGGGTCGATGCGCGGGCGGCCCATCGGCATCGCGGCGGTGAGCGCCGACATTCTCGCCCGCACGCTCGAACGCTGCGGGGTCAAGACCGAGATTCTGGGCTTCACCACCCGCGCGTGGAAGGGCGGGCAGAGCCGCGAGGACTGGCTGGCGGCGGGCCGTCCGGCGACTCCGGGCCGGCTCAACGACCTGCGCCACATCGTCTACAAGAAGGCCGACGAGCCCTGGCGCCGCGCGCGTACTGCGCTGGGCCTGATGATGCGCGAAGGGCTGCTCAAGGAGAATATCGACGGCGAGGCGCTGCTCTGGGCGCATGCCCGGTTGATCGCGCGGCCCGAGGAGCGGCGAATCCTGATGGTCATTTCCGACGGCGCGCCGGTCGACGATTCAACGCTGTCGGTCAACAGCGGCACGTATCTGGAGCGGCATTTGCGGCAGGTGATCGACTGGATCGAAACCAAGTCGCCGGTGCAGCTCGTCGCCATCGGCATCGGCCATGACGTGACCCGCTATTATCAGCGTGCGGTGACGATCATGGATGTCGAGCAGCTCGGCGGGACGATGATCGAGCAGTTGGCAGGGCTGTTCGACGACGATTGAGGGGGGCTTGTCCGTCACCCCAGCGAAGGCTGGGGTCCGCCTGAGCCTGGCGCGATCCTGAACCAGACCCCAGCTTGCGCTGGGGTGACGGAGGGGGGCTGGGGTGACGGTGGAGGGCTTTACCCCAGCGCTCGCCGCAGGAACGCCGCATAAATCGCGGCGAGCGAGCGCAGATCCTCCACTGCAACCGCCTCGTCGCGCTTGTGCATGGTGGCGTTGTTGAGACCGAACTCGGCCACCGGAGCGATGGCGCAGAGGAAGCGCGCGTCGGATGTGCCGCCGCTGGTCGACAGTTCGGGCGCGATGCCGGTAACGTCGGTGATCGCGGCGGCGAGCATGTCGGTAAGCGGACCCGCTTCGGTCAGGAACGCCTCTCCGCTGATCTTCGCCTCCAGAGTCCCGCCCTCCCCCTCGACGATCGCACGGATACGCTCGACCAGCGACGCACCGCTGTGGAGCACGTTGAAGCGGATGTTGATCCGCGCGGTCGCGCGCGCCGGGATGACGTTGGTGGCGGGATTGCCGACCGCGATGTCGGTGATCTCGATATTGCTCGGCTGGAACCATGTCGTTCCCTCGTCGAGCCGGATGGCGTCGATGGCGGAGAGGATGCGGACGAGGCGCGGGACCGGATTGTCGGCCAGGTGCGGGTAGGCGACATGGCCCTGCGCGCCCTCGACCGCGATCCACATGTTCACCGATCCGCGCCGCCCGATCTTGACGGTATCGCCCAGCCGGTGGGTGGAGGTCGGCTCGCCCACAAGGATCATGTCGGGGCGGTTTCCGCGCGCTGCCATGTGGTTCATCAGCGCAGGCGTGCCGTGAGTCGCCGGGCCTTCCTCGTCGCCGGTGATGATCAGGCTGATCGTGCCGGGCAGGTCGGCGACGTCGGCAACCGCGGCGGCAAAGGCGGCAATGGCACCCTTCATATCGACCGCGCCGCGACCGTGGAGCAGGTCGCCGCGCCGGACCGCCTCGAACGGGCCGCTGGTCCAGCCATCACCCGGCGGCACGACGTCGAGATGGCCGGCAAAGCCGATATGCGGCCCGTCGCCGTTGCGGCGGACGGCCAGCAGATTCTCGACCGGACCGTCGGGCGCGCCGCCATCGACGAAACGTTCCACGTGGAACCCCAGCGGCACGACCGCCTGCTCCAGAACGTCGAACACCGCTCCGGTCGCTGGCGTGACGGAGGGAGCGGCGATCAGCCTTTCGGTCAGCGCGACCGGATCGATGGCGGTGGGGGGCGTGGTCATGCTAGACGCGATAGCCCGCGTCGCACGTCAGGGAAAGGAGGGCCGCCATGCCGAAGATCGATCTGGACAGCATCCCGCAACTCAACCGCACCGGCTATCCCGCGCCCTATGCCGATGTCGTGGCGGGCCGCTGGTATCGGAGGCTGGGTCCGGCGGCGGGACTTGGCGATTTCGGCGCCAGCCATGTGACGCTCAAGCCCGGCGCATGGTCGGCACAGCGCCACTGGCATGAGCGCGAGGACGAACTGCTGGTGATCCTGTCGGGCGAGGCGGTGCTGGTCGACGACACCGGACGAACGCCGATGCGCCCCGGCGACATCGCCGCCTTTCCCAAGATGGACGGCAACGGCCACTGCCTCGTCAACGAAAGCGGCGAGGATTGCGTGTTCCTGGTGATCGGCCAGCAGACCAATGGCCCGGCGCACTATCCCGATATCGACCTCGACACGCCGGGCGAGGGATATACCCGCAAGGACGGCACGACTTACTGAGGCTCAGCGCTCATATTGCGGCAGCACCCAGGACTCGGCGTTGGCGGCATCGACCCACTCGTGCATCCACGGGTGCGCCATGACCGCGTCGACATAGGCGCGCGCGGCCGGCGTCACCGGCAGATGATAGGTGGTGATCCGGCTGGCTACGGGGGCGAAGGCGATATCGGCTGCCCCGAACGCGCCGAACAGGTAAGGCTCGTCGCCGCTCGCAAGCATGCGCGCCTGCGCCCATAGCTCGACGATCCGGTCGAGATCGGCGAGCACGTCGGCGCTGGGGGTCGTCGGATAGCTCTTGCGCACGTTCATCGGATGCTCGCGCCGCAGCGGCTGAAAGCCCGAGTGCATCTCGGTGACGATCGACAGCGCCAGCGCGCGGGCCGCCGGGTCGGCGGGCCAGAAGCGCGTGCCGCCGGTGCGGGCGTCGAGGTGGAGAAGCATGGCGAGGCTGTCCCAGATGACGAGATCGCCGTCCCACAGCGTCGGCACCTTGCCAGCGGCAGGGGCAAGGTCCGCCTGCTTCTTCCGCTCCGGCCACGCCTCGTCATACAGCGGCGCGACGACCTCCTCGAACGGCAGCCCCGACTGCTTCACCGCCAGCCAGCCGCGAAGCGACCAGCTTGAATAGGCCTTGTTGCCGATGATGAGCCTGAGCATGCGTTCCCCCGCCGTTGACGTCTCCGGCCTGTCTAGCCGGTCCGCGAACGCCTGTCAGGTAGCGCGGGCGGCGAAGCGGCATTCTGGTTCGCGCAAAGGCGCAAAGAGCGCAGAGATTCGATGGGCGCGAGGCGTCGCCAGATCTCCTCGGCGTCTCCGCGTGGCCACTTGAAAGCCGCTGCGCGGCGTCCCGGGCGCTGTCGTTGAGTGCGCGCTCCACTCCGGCCATGCTCGCGGCGAAGCCATGTATTTGCAGGTTCACGCGGAGACGCGGAGACGCGGAGGCGTTGCGCGATCCCCTCTGCGTTCTTTGCGCCTCTGCGTGAATCAGAATTGCACTACGTCATCCGACCGGCCTGCCGCATTGGTTCGCGCAAAGGCGCCAAGAGCGCAGAGGTTCGCCGGGCATCGGGCCTTGCCGACGATCCTCCGCGTCTTCGCGCCTCCGCGTGAACACTTGAAAGCCGCTGCGCGGCGTCAGGCGTTGATGGCTTCGACGATCGCCGCGCGCAGTTCGGAAAGGCCCATGCCCTTTTCGGCGGAGGTGGGGATCAGATCGGGGTGCGCGGCGGGGCGCTTGCGGATCGCGGCCTGGGTGGCGGCGGTCACCTCGGCCAGTTCGCTCGCCTTGATCTTGTCCGCCTTGGTCAGCACGACGCGATAGCTCACCGCCGCCGCGTCGAGCATGTCGAGCATCTCGGCATCGACGTCCTTGATGCCGTGGCGGCTGTCGATCAGCACCAGCGCGCGCTTGAGAACCGGGCGGCCGCGCAGATAATCGTTCACCAGATGGCGCCATTGGCGCACCATGTCCTTGGGCGCCTTGGCATAGCCATAGCCCGGCATGT